>JAFEGP010000010.1 GCA_018239815.1 Verrucomicrobiota bacterium
TTAGGTTTCAGAAGAACTCTATTAAAGAACACATTCATACTGAGACTCACGATTAGGAAAGCACGTCATGGCAGCAGTTTTACCTACCATTCACCAGCCTCTTTTAGCTTCCCAAATTCCAACTAGAAACCGATGTTGTTTGCTTTGTGAAATGACACCTTCTTTACTTGCTTTGGTATCTTCTATCGTTGCTTTGGCAGCCACTCTTTATTTTCGTTCCTACTATCTTTGCATTCCATTTGGATTGGGGGTTTTAGGCTCTGCTTACGCTGTTTATACAGCCTATCGCGCTAGAGACATTGCATCTTTACATCACAGCTCAAAAGCACTTGCACAACAAGTAGAAGCGCTAAGAAGTGAAAATACGACCTTAAGACACACTTCTGAAGATCTAAAAAGAAGTGCAGACACCTACTCTCAAGAGAATGAAACACTCAAACAATCTAACTCTAACTTTAAAGCACAGCTTAGTCAGCTTTCAACTCAACTTGCCCAATCCCAACGACAATGCGAGCTTCTCACCCAGCAAGTTAGAGATTTGGAAGCAATTCGAAAAAAAATTTCAGAAGAACTTACCCATGCTCACCAAGAAAGAGATCAGCACAAATCAGATTTAGATCAATCTCGTGAGAAATTAGCACTGCTAGAAGCTTCTTTCCAACAAACCTTATCAGAGCTCCGAACAACCCTAAATTCTTTACAACAAGTATCCCAACTTACAGAAACCTGTCAGCAAAACTCAACTCTTTCAGCATCTTTAAAAGATGGGTTACAAAAAGATTTAACAGAATGCGCTATGCTTATCAGAAAACTATCTGGCCAAACACTTGAAGAAATTTTTCAAGCTCAACAGCTTATTAACAAACAATTACAATTACAACAACAGCTACTTGGGCAAGCTCAAGCTACCCACACAAGCTTAAATGCTGAAATTCCTCTGCTTCGAAAACAGAGAGAACACCTCACAGCCGAAATTTCTAGCTTACAAGAAACAGGACAATCCCTGCATAATGAGGTGGAACGTTTACGTGAGCATATTGATTCTTTGAAACAGCAAATGACGACATCAACTAAATAAGGGCCTCATGACATCTTGGGATAAAGTTAGCGATTGGTATGATGCCCTTGTTGGCACGGAAGGTCATTATTACCATCAACACATTATTTTTCCTCGCCTTCTTCCTATGTTAGAGCTCTGTGCTGGCTCTTCTTTATTGGATTTAGGTTGTGGACAAGGAATTTTAGCTTCAGTATTACCCAAAAATATTTCTTATCATGGCATTGACTTATCTCCCTCTCTGGTTGCCAAGGCTCCAAAGGGCGCTTGTCGTCAATATAGTGTTGCGGATGTCTGTGAACCCTTACCTATTTCTCCACAATCTTTTACCCATGCTACAATGATTTTATGTTTACAGAACATGGAACATCCACAGAAAGCCCTTAGTCATACAGCAGCAGCTTTAAAGGAAGGAGGGAGTTTTGTTTGTGTTTTAAACCATCCTTGTTTTCGTATTCCTCGCCAAACGCATTGGCAGGTTGACCCTCAGCAAAAACTGCAATACAGAAGGATTAATCGCTATCTTTCTACTTTAAAAATTCCTATTGAGATGCATCCAGGTCAACAGAGCAAGAAAACTTATAGTTTTCATCATTCCTTGTCTGATTATTCCAAATTTTTATATGAAGCAGGATTTGTTATTGAGCTTATTGAGGAATGGGCATCTGATAAAAAAAGCACGGGACGGGCTGCGAAAATGGAAAATTTTGCAAGGCAAGAGTTCCCTCTTTTTCTTACTTTTAAATGTAGAAAAAGAACTTAAGAAAATCAAAAAACTTCAACCACCTTGCCGTAGACACTCGACAATGGCGGTATAACCTTTTTCCTTGGCAAGTTCTAAAGATGTACAATCAAAACGATCTTTCAAATCGGGATCCGCACCGCTTGCTAACAGTAACTGGACCATTTGTAAATCTCCTCTGCGAGCAGCAATGTGCAAGGCTTGATCTTTTGCAGCACTTCTGGCATTGACATCGATAGCACGTTGATCCAATAAGACTTTCATAACTTTTGGGTTAGAACTTGCAGCAGCCACATGCAACAAAGTTTCTCGAAGCAACCTATCTTTCTCTCGAATATCTACTCCCTCAGATAAAAAAAACTGCACAATCTTCTCAAAACCAGCACGTACGGCTAAACGAAGAGGAGAGAAACCATGGGCCGTTTCTAAAAATGGATTTGCACCTTTGCCACAAAGTCTTTTGACGGTCTTAAGATCTCCAAATAAAGCAGCATAATGCAAGACTCTAAGTCCACTTTCTTCCATTGTGAGATTAGGATTTAGATGCTGTTGATCCATGATTTTAAGGAGATTGCTCAGCACAAACTTAAATTCTTGAAAAGCTTTGGGCTGAAAAAAAGCGTCTTTTAAATTCACTAAGATCACAAGCAAGTTAAAATGAGCCTGTGCATTATCTTTTATTTTTGGATGCTCCAAAAGTCTTGCAATCACCGCAGCGCTTGCTACGCCCTGTTCTTCTAACTTTCCTACCCAGTCTTGGATGTAAGCGCTTAAATCATAACTATTATCTACATCTACTGCAGAGAGAGCCGTATAAGCCTCTTCTATGCACGCCTTAGCTTTCCGAGTAATTATCAGCTGTGCAGATGCATGCAATTTAGGGTCTTGAATCTCCTTTAATTCTCGAATAGACATCTGCGAGAGAATGACTCCTTGCACATCTTCACTTAATTTATAAGGATTGCGCAAATCCTCTTCACAAGATACCTCTATACCACCCAACAACTCTTTAGGAGGTCCGCCCATTAACTTTCCTTGTCGGATTAGATCAATAGCTATTAGAGTCTGCTGAGCTTGTTCACGCGTACGCTCTTCCCCTTTGCCAACCTGACGCCATTTGGCACCATCATAGTAGACATAGGGTTGTCGTAGATCTTGATGACAAGCTTGCTCAAGAGCTTCTAGATTAGCTCCTTCTGGAGCTGACAATAAACGATCTCTTACTTGTTCTATTGCTTTAACCGTCTCTCGTGCTTGCTGACGTGAACGTTGTTCTCCTTCATTGAGCAAATTCCAATGAGAACCATCATAATAAAGGCGATTAGTTACATCTGAACACATAATTTAATTATGTTTCAGTTTTTTTATATAAAAATAAAAATTCAAAATAACAACAACAAATAGGATCAAAAAAAGCAAATATTAACCACTTGAAATTTAAAAAATTAAGCACCGAAAAGCTGTTGTAAAAAAATATTTATTCTTGACTGCAACGATTCAAATTTGTAACTTGACACTTTGTTTTATTAAGAAACAACAAAGGATGTGACATGGCTGCAGCAACATTTTCTTCTGACAAAGTAGTGACCTGTCACATGTTCTGGAATGGAAGCTATACCTATCATTCAGATTGGGCTCTTGATACTGTTAAAGTGACATCCTGCCATTTACCTTTTGATGTTCTAGGCAAAATCAATACAATCGTTCCTACGACTTTTTCTCAACACCTTATGGTGCGTATGGTTTCCAAATCTGCTGAACAAAACCCCACCTCTTCTTTAGATGCAACACACTCTAGTTTTTCTTGCTCGACTTCTGCTTTTAGACACCTTACCTTTTCTGTTTTAACTTATTACTCAGATCGATCCCAAGGCCACTTACCTGTTCATCTCTCACAAGCACCTATACCTGAAGTAAGAGAGGGAAAAACTATTTGCATCAATTTTTCTTATCCTCAAGAAAGTGAAACAATTCTAGCTTCTTTTTCTACCTATTCACACGAAAGAGTAACCAGAGAAATAACCCGTCAAGCTCAAATAGCTGGTATTGTACAAGGCACAGACTATCTTGTACATAAGCTGGTTCCCGTTATGTCTCAACCTTTAACTATTGATTTACAACGCGTTCTTGCAGGTCTACATCAACTTATCAACCACTCCTCTGAACCTTCTAATCCTGAACTAGACGCTCTTTCTAAAGAGGAGTTATTGCAGAAATTTGCACACGCTAAACAAGAACGCCTTGCAGCAACAAGAGCTTTTAAAGACGATATCAATGTAGACACTTTGACTCGTAAGCAAAAAGCTATAGCTCAATTAGGAGCTCTGAGCACAGCCTTACAAAGAAAAGGTGTAATTTTAGATCCCGCCGACCTAGCACTGTCTCCGCAACTCAGATAAAAAATTTTTAGTCGTTCTACGCATTTATTTTTTTGGGTTCTTTATATATTTCCTATTCAAAAACTTATTCTCAACCAATTGATCCATCAACTTTCAATTGAACAACAATCAATACAAAAACAACTAAGTTGTATTTAACAAAATACAAAAAAGATCATAATTAATATTAGTATGAAAAAATCTAGTTATCTCAAACGTGATATTTGGAGAATCCAAATTAAACAATTATCACGTTTGCAAGCTGTCTGGATTCAATCTCTAAAGATTATTGTTCTTGTTGCACAGGGCTTCTCAAAAAAGCAGATCCAACAGGGAGCTTCTTCCCTGACCTATTATTCCCTGATTGCCATTGTTCCCATGATCACGCTCTTACTTCTTGTTACTCAGTCTATTTTATCTCAAGACACTCTACAAAATTGGCTTTTAGCGCATTTAGACGAACAAAAAATTCTTGTTAAAAATCTCATTGCAATTAGCCAAAAGACCCTGTCTCAAATTCATAAAGGTTTTTTGCCTTCCATCAGCTTGATTCTTGCCATTTGGGCGGGAATAAAAATGTTATTATACATAGAACTATCTATGAACCAGACCTGGGAGGTGCGAATAGGTCGTTCTTTTGCCAAAAGATTTAGTGATTACTTAGCTGTATTATTTCTTTGCCCTCTTATCGTCATTGTCTCAACATTTTTTACTTTTCTTATTTCAAGTGCCATTTCAGATTTAAATCAAGATACGAAGATTATTGGAGATTTAGAACCTGTTCTTTATCATTTTTTTAATGCTATTCCTATTGTCCTTAACTGCCTTCTTCTTACTTTTCTTTTTATTTTTATGCCTAATACTCACGTACGTTTTCTTCCAGCTCTGTATGCAGGCATTCTGACAGGTCTGAGCTATCAATTCATACAGGGGTTTTATTTTTACCTACAAATTGGAGTCTCTCGTTACAACACTTTATATGGCACTTTTGCAGCCCTACCTTTATTTTTGATTTGGGTTCATACAAGCTGGGTGATCATTCTTATTGGCTCTAAACTCGCCTTTGCATTTCAAAATGTTTCTGCCTATGACATCTCTGACCTACACATCACTCTTTCTAGACATCACTCTACTCTTTTATGCTTAAGAATTTCTCATTTATGCGTGCGCCACTTCTATCAACATCAACCACCACTGTCTGCCAGCCAAATCTCCTCTGAGTTAAAAATTCCTTTATCTTTGACGTATGCGCTAATAAGTAGACTGGTTAAGGCAAAGATTTTATGTGAAGTGACTTCTTATTCTGATACAGAGGGTTACCAACCTGCCCTGCCACCAGAAGAAATGACAATTAAAAACGTAATAGATATGATTGACTCTCAAGGAGAAATGATCGAAATTCCTCAAGACTCTGATCTTCTTATGTTAGAAAAATGTTTAGACGAGTTTTCTCTTTTGCTGGAAAAATCAGAACATAACTTGTTATTAAAGGATTTTTGACGTGACTCGACGTTTCACTCTAATTTCTGTCATCCTTCTTGTTGTGATAAGTGGTTTTTTAACCTTTGTGGGGTTTTTACCCTCTATTCTTTCTACGCCTAAAGGAACACAATGGCTTCTTAAACGCATCAATCATCATATTCCAGGTAAAATCGAGCTGAGCCAATTAAAAATAAGCTGGATGGGAGAACAATACATCGAGGGCTTGCAAGTTTATAATCAAGATGGATTGCTGGTTGCTGGTTTTAAAATTCTTCATACTCAAACTCCTTTACTGGAATTTTTAACCAAGCATCCAAGATTAGGAAGTACTTATCTAGATCAGCCCTATCTATATTACAATCGAGAACAAGAGCTTAATAAAGAACAAAGCAAGCCAAAGGTACACAAATTTCCTCGCACCAAAACAAAATACCGCCTTCCTCGTCTAGAAGGTTCTGTGACTGTTTTAAATGGCACGTTATTATTCGCTTCACCTTCGTTAAAGCCTGTTAAGGTCCATCAGCTCAACTTTCACTATCAATTTGAGCAAGATGTCTTTGATCTTAATGCTCTTGCAGATCAACAAGATATTCAAGGAGAAATTTTTGCAAATGGCAATTTAGCCAATAAACTTCATATTCTTGCAGAACTTACACATGTGCCTGTTTCCATTTTAGATCAACTTAAAGGCAAAAACATCTTTTCTACGGCTATTGGGGAAACCATCGATTGTCGAGCTGAAACTATTCAACAAGACAATGGTTACATCATTACAAGTACTATTTCGAGCTCAAATTTAAATGGTGTGCTGAAGGCTGAAATGGTAGATCAAACCTTTGTCTTTAGTCCAGACAGTGAGCTTGTTTTCAACCTAACCCCTTCTGCCTTTCATACCTTACTGGGCCCTAGTCAGCAACTGCAATGGAAACTCTCTTCTAAAACACCTATTATAGCCCGTATTGAAGAGGGGCATATCCCCATCTCTCCTAAAGACTGGGATCTTGATAACATTCAACTTCGCATTTTATTACAATTAGAGCGGGCGGAGTTGCTTCATCATGTGATGGGGCCTTATACAATTTCTGATCTTACGGCTAATATTTTGCTTCACCAGCAAATCAAAACACGGGTAGCTGGGCACATTTTAGGACAAGAAAACTCGCATTTTTTAGCTAATTTTCTTATTTCAGAAACAGGTAAATTCACCTATCATCTAACTTCTCAAAATTTTCCCTTTATCCTTTTAGATCTGGTTATGGATGATTCAGAGATCCTTCGAGATTTTTTAGGCACCACCATCTCTTTAAATCTAGACGGAAGTTATGAGAAGGGTTTTCTAAAAACTATTCTCTCCCTTCAATCTTCCCTAACAGATTTGCAAGCCACCTTGGAGGGATCTTCTTTGCAAGATCTGGATTTTTACATAAAAGGCTCTCGGCTATTATTCCATCAATGGCAGCGCATTTTGGGACATGACTTAGCATTTAGTTTTCAAGGCAAGGCCTCTATTGGAAACAAAAATCTAGCTCTTTCTACAGTCTCTGGAAACCTTAAAAATGAGACGATGAACATTGATGTTAAGGGCCGTATTGGTGAATCTGATCAACCTTTCAGCTATAAGCAAATTCTGCTGACCGCTCAAGGCAAACTCCTTGACTTACCCTATCATAACGTCTTTCCTCAAACGACACTGAAACATGGAGAATTTACGCTTCATCTCAATGGAGAGGACAATTTACTTCAAAGCAATCTGGACATCATTGTTTCCATAGATCATGAAGAAGGCATCATTGATTCTAAAACTTCTCATGTTGAAGTAAGTGTTAAAAATGCTTTGAGTGATGAGGGGTTTAATTTTAAAGATGCTGAGATTGAACTTTCAGCAGACCTTCAGCATTTTCCTGTTGCTATCTTAGATCTTTTTATTCCAGGTGATTTTGATAGCACGCTTCTTACTGGCCCTGTGATGGATGCGAAAATCCAAGGTCATTATGACCATCAAAGCTCACAGCACCTTGCTTTGATTAATTTGGATGCTCATTCAGAGGGTTTAGATGCTCATTTAGCCTTTGAAATAGATGGTTCTTTATCCGTCACTCAACCAGAGCCTTCGACCATTCATCTTAATCTTTCTCCTAAGCGTTACGAAGGCTTAGTCGCTTGGTTTCGTCCTGAATATCGCACTGAATTCACCTTAGTCTCTAACCCTACTATTGATATTGCTTTAACGGAATTTAGATGTCCTACACAACTTCCTCAAGAATTCAGTCAATTTATTTGCCAATCTGGACTTGTAGGCTCTATTCACATCTCGCCTTTTGTGTTCAAAAAACAACAGGAACTTTTTGCTATCCAACAAGTTCAAGGGTTTATACAAGCTCGAAACTTCTCAGACACTATTTCAATAAATCTACAAAGCTCACTAGTTGGATCTAATTCACAAAAACCTGCTTCTCTTTCTTTTGTAGGTGAAGTCAAAAATCTCTGGGATCAAGAAGGTCAACTGTCTTTGAAAACAATGAGTGTGCATGGCGAAATGGATGCTCATCTTATTCCTATTCGACAAATCTTGGGCATTATTCCTATGGAAGCTCAGACTAGAACTGTTTCTCGAGCTTTTTTAGGTGATGTTCTGGATGCTCATATGGTAGGCAATATCACTCATGGTGTAGGTCCCTTTACGCTTGATCTACAGTCTTCCAATTTCAAAGCTATTTTGCCTTTACAGCTGACGCAACAAGCTATCTTATTAAGAGATTTTGTAGAGGCAGAAATTACGCTTACTGATGAAGTTTCTGAAGCTTTACTTGTGGATGTTAACCCTCTTCTTATTACGGGAGCTAGCTCTGATCATCCTTTAAAGTTATATATTGACCCTCAAAACTTCTCAATTGCGATTCACCCTTTCTTTTTTAAGGGAGTTCATATTGAACGTGCAATTTTAGACATTGGCAAAATTCGTGTTCGCAATGGAGGTCAAATTCAATCTCTTTTGCACTTCCTAAAAGTTACTGATATTTCAGATGATAAATGGATGGATGCGTGGTTTACACCTATCTTTATGAGTTTAAATGATGGGACATCTAGCTATAAACGCTTTGACATCTTACTAGCCAATGAAGTGCACATCGCTTTATGGGGACGCATTGACCTTGTTAAGAGCAAGGTGTGGATGACTCTTGGCATTGCACCTTCTACTCTTGCTCAACGCTTTAATATCGTAGGGCTGACAAAAAAGGAAATGTTCCAAGTCAAAATGCGTGGTAAAACGGACAATGTTGAATTAGACTGGAGCTCCGCTTACACACGCATTGGGATTATCATTGCCAGAATTGCCGGTGGACATATTGGCTATCTAGTAGGTGGCGTTGTAGAACAGCTCTTCTCGGCCTTTGGTGAGGAAGCTACACCACCTCCTTCGACATCTCCTTTACCTTGGGAAAGTATGTATCCTTCTGAACCTGGAGAAAAAATTCCAGAAGAAGCAGCTAAACCTTCGATGAAAAAAAGAGGATTGAGAAAAGCTTTGGAATTCCTTATTCCTTAACAATTTTTCAATTCTACTTAATGTTTTTTGAACCTTCTTATTTCCACTGCCTTTTAAATAACTTTCATTTTAGAGATCTTTACCTTATCCTGATTTCTTTTTTTACCTTCACCAACCAAAAACTATGAGTTCCATTTCTTTAGACATGATTGTCCATTTTAAAGTCCTTCCAAAAACTTGCTTTAAAATACCTTGTTCTCATGTGTGCAAAATTTCCCTTGCTGACCATCGTTCTATAACAACACGTTTAAGTGGGGAACAAGTGTTTGTTCTTTTGCGAGCTTTAAACCAAAATAGCGACTTCTGGACAAATCATTTCGCCTATCTAAAACAAAAAGAAGAAGATGGTATAGCACAAGGACGTAAATTTGTTGTACCTTCCAAGGAAATAGTCGAAGAAGCTACATCTATTATCAATGAACTATTTCTTAGTTCTGTGTATGCCAAGAAAACAAAATCTAAATTATAGATTTTCTTAAAAACAGCCTTTTTCTGGATTTAAGCAGTAAAGATCCCTGAGAGAACACTACCTTTGATTCGTCCTGAAGGCTGCCTTACTGCAGTATATTCCTTTGGCTTGTTTATAAAAATCTTCTGAGATCGCAGGAGTAGCATTATTTTATTTACAGCTAACTATGTAACTGGACTCGTTTTAACCATAGATGATGGAATGCTCATGGGTTAAAATCCGAGTCTTTGATAGATTTAAGTTAAAGATTTTGTAAACAGAAGTTGATATTATGTCTTTCGATTCTTTGAGTCCTTCTTTTTTTGCGCAGGATTTCAATTTTCCCAGCCCAGGATTTAATGTTTTGCCTCCGCCACATAACGAGGAAGCAAATCGTGATTCTGCAGAAGATGCTCATGCAGTGGGAGTAGCTGCCCTAGCTTCCTTATCTCAGCAAATGGTCGACCATCAAAGAGCAGCAGGGATGAATGAAGAACCCGCAGCTTCAAATGTTCTCCCTCCCCCTATGTTAGATTTCGATTTTACTGATTTGGATGCACAATTTTTGTCTGCACATCCTGCTGAGACAGCAAATCATGATTCCGTGAGAAGGAATGCTGTTGAAGATACTCACGCAAAGAGAATGCTTGCTATAACTGCTGACCTAACTAGTCTGACAGAAGCTTTTATGTCTCTACAACAATCCGTTATTGAACAAAAGACTTTATACAAAGAATCATTAGCTAGGACATCTACCTTATTTCTCCAAATAGAAGCTCATCAGACGGAGATAAGAAAATTGGATAGAGAATTACACGAATTCAAAAGGACAGCAATTGAAGAGCACCGACGTTCACAGCAAGCTTTAGACAGTAGCTCAAAAAAAGAAACATGGAATGTAAGTGATTTTGAAAAGAGGTTAACGAATCTAGAACAAACGGCAGCTAGGACAGCTGTCTTATTTTTCCAAGTAGAAGCTCATCAGACGGAGATAAGAAAATTGGATAGAGAACTCAATGAATTCAAAAGGGCAGCAGCAATTGAAGAGCGCCGACGTTTACAGCAGGCTTTAGACAATAGTTCAAAAAAAGAAACATGGAGTGCAAGTGATTTTGAAAAGAGGTTAACAAATCTAGAACAAACGGCAGCTATGACATCTGCCTTATCTCTCCAAATAGAAGCTCATCAGGCGGAGATAAGAAAATTGGATGAAGAATTAAATGAATTCAAAAGGGCAGCAAAAGCCGAAGAGCGCCTACGTTTACAGCAAGCTTTAGACAGTAGTTCAAAAAAAGAAACATGGAATGCAAGTGATTTTGAAAAGAGGTTAACAAATCTGGAAAAAGCCGTTGCTTCTAGTAGCTTAGCACCTTCTGTCGGTTCTGAATTGCCACAACCTCTCCCTGGACGCGCTCCTTTTTTGGCTCCTCAGGAGGGTGTGCCGGAGCCCGCCGCTCCTCTTTTACATCCAGATTCCATAGAACAACCTTATGTTCCAAACGCCAATGCTATGAATGTGATGTTCTGTCAACCCCTAGGATTGACACCTTGGGGCTTTGGATATCCGCCAGTTCATTTTGGCCCAGGCGTTTTTCAGGCACCTGATGTGAATATAGGTACTGGTGCCACAGCCGCGTTTGCTCCTCAACATGCAAGTCAACATAGCGCTCTTTTAGCTACCACAGAGGCATCTGTTGAACATGCACCGACTGCTGACTCTCCTTCTCGTAGACCTAACGAACGTAGAGATGCCACACCACATCATCGAAAATCTAGACCAAAAATGATGACCGATTGCTTACAGTCATGGCGACTCCGGACAGATCAACCAGACGTACCACCTTCTAGAAAAAGAGATTTTAAGTGACTAAAGAATGTATGGTGAATTCAATTGAATGTTTTATATATTAAAGACATGGTCGATGACCTCAGAGAGGTTGGAAAATTTGTGGATTAGGGATCTTACTTTACTCACCTTACGCACAAGTGAGTTGAAAAGAGTTTTTTGAAGGCGTATTTTATTTTCCTACCTGGGAGGCAAAGTGGCTCAAGAAGAACTGCTCGATATTTATAGCGATTACCTTATTTGACAAAACCAACACGCAACTGCTACAGGGTTATCTCTGCTCCTGGATGGGTTGAGTAGTCACGATAAAATTACGCGATTTCTGAATACTCATGAATTTGGATCTAAAGACTTGTGGCTATACGTTAAGCCGGAAGTGCACCGTTTAGAAAAGGAAAAAGAAGACGTACTCATTTCAGATGATTCAATTGAAGAAAAGCCCTATGCCGATGAAAACGAAATCATCAGTTGGCATTTTTCACATGCCAAAAATCGTTGTGTCAAGGGAGTCAATCTCTTGTCGTGTCTTGTGCGTTATGGGGATATAGCTCTTCCTATTGCCTTTGCAGCTGTTTGCAAAGATGTCCATTTTTGTGACCTCAAAACAAAAACTGAGAAGAGACAATTATAGATCGCTAAAAATCAGATATTTAGGGTGATGATACAACAAGCTAAAGACAATCAGGAGTTTATTCACTATGAAAAACAAAAGAAATTTATTTTTGGAATTAAAGCAATCTTTTTTCCGAGGTGAAAATGTAACAGAAAAACCCAGTTGCATTTAATGGGTTTTTCTGTTACATTTTGAATATGATAAGATCAAAGTATTCAGAGGTTTTCAGGACGTTATCTAAGAAGGTGATTTTCTCATCGGTGGAAGGAAGGGAGGCTGGAATCCCTTCCCGCATGCTGGCTTATTTCTGCCAAAAAGGCCAGATCGAGAAAGTCTGCCGGGGGATGTATAAAATCAAGAACATTGATTTCCACTCGGCATTCGAATGGGAAGATTTGTCAATAACCGCTTTAAGCATTCCAAACGGCGTAATCTGCCTTATCTCCGCCCTATGCTATTACGGGCTGACGGATGAAATCATGAGGGAGTTTTGGATCGCCATTCCGCATGCCACCACCTCCCCTTCAAGAGAAAACGCCCGCATCGTCCGTATGCGGAATATTTCTTTCGGCCAGACAACCGTCAAAATCGGCAGCAGAAAGATCAAGATCTTTGATCGGGAAAGGACAGTCGTAGATTCTTTCCGCTATCTAGACAAGGAAACCGCTTTGAAGGCTCTGCAAGCTTATTTGAAAGCAAGCAATGATAGAAAACCAGACATTGACAAGCTCCTCAAGTATGCGAAGAAGCTTAGAGTCGACTTAACCCCTTATATATCGGCATTTACATTATGAAATCTGCAATTGAACAATCAATCAAAGAAAAAATCAAAGCATTGGCGAAGGAGCGTGAAACCACTTTTGCAGAACTTTGGAGGAATTTGATCCTAGAGAGATTTCTCACGCGCTTAGCAAAGTCTT
This sequence comes from Verrucomicrobiota bacterium, assembly GCA_018239815.1. Taxonomy (GTDB): domain Bacteria; phylum Chlamydiota; class Chlamydiia; order Chlamydiales; family JAAKFR01; genus SZAS-3. Next base: position 13,034 of record JAFEGP010000010.1, read on the forward strand.
CCTACAAAGAAAAATTCATCTTAAAA
>JAFEGP010000011.1 GCA_018239815.1 Verrucomicrobiota bacterium
CAGTCATTCGACAATATATTGAACAACAGTCCTCTCCCACAGAAGAGAAAAAACCGTGTAAGTGATGGCTACGCCATCCCAAAACATGGTTGCTCCTTACATCCCACCCCTGAAGAAGTGGGTTTTACGGCGCAAAGGATAAAAATTAAGCGATCAATTATTTATAAACCACAAAGCCTTCTTTAAAAACAGGTCCTTTTTTACCGATATTGAGTTTGCCTGTAAAGAAATCTTTGTAGAGTTTGAGCGCTTGTTGAGCTGTTTCTACACAGAAGAAGCTGTTGCTGACCCATTCAGATCCTTTGATTGTACCTGTTTCTAAATTCGTCTGAAAACGGCTTGTGATCTTTTTACTCCAATATTCAGGAGGGCCAAATAACAAAATGGGACCATTAGGTCTAGCTCCTACTTTGTGACGCACTTCTTCTAAGCTAAATTCAAAATCTGTCCCGATTCCTCCTGTTACAAAAATAGGGAAGTCTAAATAGAATTCTGCTTGTCTTTCGACCAGATGATCTAATCTGTAGGTCATCTTGGCTTCCACAAATGGGTTTTGTTTTTGTTCATTGACAACCCCTTTTGTTCCTTGTGCCTCAAAATCTACAATATTGGCACAAGAAAGTATGTTCAGAGCCTTAGCAACACGATTTCCCATTTCCATAACGCCAGGACCGCCTCCTGTCACAAGAGCAAGGGAAGTCTGCTCATTAAACAGAGGATGCTCTAAGGAACTTTGCATATCAAGCAGGCCTTTGAAAAGTAGCATGAGCTCACTTTCAAACTTACCAGCATTGAGATTGGAACCATAAAGACCAAAAAATGTAGCCTCTAAAAACAGTTTTCTCTTTGCTAAGGGTACAAACATGCCAGAGCTTTTGCCCGGACGTTGTAGATATTGCAAAATCATGCCTGTGCGTCGATCAGCCCAGTACACAGGAGTGCCGCAGCTGACAAGGTCAATCAACATAGCTCGGTCTTCTTGCGAGAAAAATTCTCCGTGTGAACGCGATGGCATTTGAAAATATAGGCCCATCAAATGAGCTTTAACATGGTAAGAGAGGAGCATACGTTTAAGTAGAGGAGAAGGAAAATAGCGTGTAAAGAGTACACCCTGACTTGTGATTAATCCATTTTCAATGGCTTGTAAGAAGGGATAGCAAGGTTGCTGTTCAATATAGCGCTCAGCTAATAAAGCTTGTCGTTGATTGTGAGCAATACCAGGAAAAGACTGTAAAGGAGGATTGCAAACAATCCAATCTTTACCTGTCAGTTCTAGCATCTGGCTGCCTTTTACAATAAATGTTGCGGCACGAAAATCTTGAGGATCGGGTCCATTATCAAAAGTTTTAAAAATGACAACAGGATCTTCCAAACATTCTTGTAATTGATCCCTATCTGCAAAAAACACATGTTCCCTGTGAGGTTCTAAGGTAAAAAATTCTAGAGGGATGTCATAAATTTCTTTGTTTGAGTTTCCAAACAGCTCATAAATATCCCCGGATGCTTCAGTGTCGGGCTGCAAAATATTAGCACTTGTATGAGCAAAACCCTCGGGTAATAGGCTATCCACCACACGTGCAAAAACGGTGCGGATATGAAGAGGTTCAGAGGCAACAAGTAACATATGATCCTCTCCCACTAAACGAGGAACATCAGCAATCCAGCGCTGATGTAAACGGATAAGATTGCGAACAGGTAATTGTTGTTTTAAAGCGCGGCCTAGTGTTGGGAAAAAGCCATGCACTGTTGTGTCATAATCGATTTTGCCTTCCCTTAAGGCTAAAAATGCAATCAGTCTTCCATCGATCTGTTCAATAGTAAGTTGTTTGCTACCCTGCATACCACCTAAGGATAGCAAAGGGCGACCTTCTCGATCAGAACGTCCAAACATGCGTACAAGATAATCAGGATTATGAACAATACGACGATCGTCCGCAGCAAACAGTTTTCCTAAAAAAGCTCCTTCTTCTAAGAAAGGTAGCATTTCTTTTGCTAGATTGTTCATGGCGTAAATAGTCAAACGCAATTGGGCCCGACCATGTTGTGGATCTAAGACAATTTCGTTTGCCTTCGTGTTCAATCCAATTTGAGCTAGGGTGCTTTTAAGATTGAAGTCTACAAGATGCAGTGGGATGGAAAAACCTACAAAAGCTGGAGAAATATTTTCTATGACAACATCTACCTCCATTTGAGTAGGCTGACGTGTGTGAAGCGTTGTGATTTTTCCATCTGGTGTGACCAGGTCGTAGTGACCGGGGATTAGGTAACCGTGATTCATAGACTCTTCCATAATCGATTTCTAAAAAAGAGTCGAAGAAAAATTCGATCCTATGCTAATCACCAGATATGGTTTTAAAAGAGATTTATATTTGTCGGCATGGTACGACCCAATGGTCCAAGTCTGGACAACATACTGGGCTTACAGATTTGCCTTTGCTTGAAGAGGGTAAACAGGCAGCAAAAAAACTTCAGCCTATATTGAGCAAAAAAAAATTTACAGCGGTATACTCTAGTCCTTTGCAACGAGCTGTAGAAACAGCTCATCTTGCTGGATATCCTTCGCCCATTTTGACAGATGCTTTGTTAGAATGGAATTATGGGGAATATGAAGGCAAAACAACAGCGGAGATTCGTAAAAAAGATCCAACATGGACAGTATTTGATTCTCCTATCCCCAAAGGAGAAAGTCTTCAACAAATTGAGCAACGCGCTCAAGAGTTCTTAGCTTCTTTGCAAGATCATGAAGGCAGCATTTTACTTTTTTCCAGTGGACATATTTCGCGCGTTTTAGGAGCAGTGTGGATAGGGTTATCTGCTTATTATGCTAAACACTTGGCTTTGTCGACCACTTCGGTATCAGTCTTAGGTTTTGAAAGGGAAGCCCCTTGCTTGCTTTTGTGGAACTTTGTACACGATTAAAACTAATCTTTCCATTTTGTTATCCCTCATCCATCTTTTTAAGAAAAACAACTTCAAAAATAGGATTTTTCTTGAGAAAATGACGTTTGTTTTGAACAATGAGCTGTTCTTCTGATGCAAAATAAAGTTCCAAGAAGTGTTGGTGTTCATGATGGCATGTTTCATGCCGATGAGGTCACAGCTTGTGCCCTTTTGGTCCTTTTTGATCTTGTAGACCAAGATAAAATTGTACGTACAAGAGACCCTGATAAGCTTGCTTTATGTGATTACGTATGTGATGTAGGGGGTGTCTATGATTCTTCAGCAAAACTTTTCGACCATCACCAAATTTCCTATCAAGGACCTTTAAGTAGTGCAGGAATGATCCTGCTGTATCTTAAAGATACGCAAGCCATTGATCAAGAAGAATACAATTTTTTTCAAAACTCTTTGATTAAAGGGGTTGATGAACATGACAATGGTAAAGCTCCTCAATATTTAGGAATGTGTAGTTTTTCTCATGTCATCGCTAACTATGCTCCTATTAATTATCAAGCCACTGCTCAAGAAGTTGATAATTTGTTTTTTGAAGCTTTTCAATTTGCATTAGGACACTTAAAACGTTTGAAGGATCGATACACTTATACAAAAAGTTGTCGTAAGATCGTTCAAACGCAAATGGAGAAAAACAAGATTTGTCTTTTCTTTGAAGAAGCTCTGCCCTGGTTGGAAAGTTTTTTTGCTTTGGGTGGTAAAGACCATTCTGCGTTGTTTGTGATCATGCCTTCTCAGGGACATTGGAAATTGAGAGGCATACCGCCTGATTACGAACATCGTATGCAGGTGAGAGTGCCTTTGCCTCAACAATGGGCTGGTTTGTTAAGTGAGCAATTACAGCAAAAATCAGGAATTAAGGGGGCTATTTTCTGTCATAAGGGACGGTTTATTTCTGTTTGGCAAACAAAAGAAGATGCCATCCAAGCCTTAAGATATGTTTTATGGCAAGAGGGTATAGATGATGCCAACATTATTTGAACGTATTATTGCACGTGAATTACCGGCGGATATTGTCTATGAGGATGAAGAGCTCATTGCTATCAAAGATAAATATCCTAAAGCACCTGTGCATTTGTTACTTATTCCTAAAAAAGTCATTCCCGATCTCCAGTCTTTATCAAAAGAGCATTTTTATCTTTTAGGCAAGATCGTTTCTGTAGCTCAAGAGTTAGCGATAAAATTTGAGTTGCTTCCAGACGGTTATCGTTTACTTACAAATAATGGAACGGATGCAGGTCAAACAATTTTTCATTTGCATTTTCATCTTTTAGGTGGTCATGAACTAGGAGAGATGGGATGACAATGATTCCTGTTCTTTTGACATGTGCGTTGCTTGCAGATTTTTCTGATGATTTGAAGCGAATACAAGCACATTTAAAGGTAGGAGATGAAGCTGTTGCAGTCCTAGAAGCTCGAAAAATTGTTGAGAATTATCCCTCAGAACCAGTTAGCTATGTCACGTATATTACTGCTTTGGCTCAATCGGGAGATCTGACCCAAATGTTAGAGGTTTGGGACATGTTTGCTAAACTCTATCCCGAACAAGCACATCAACAGCGTGTGTTGGAGGCAATGTGCTGGGGTATTCTTCGTCAAGGTCGAGGATCTTCCACACTTTCTACACGTTTGCTTTCCATCATTGGGGCAACACTAACTCAAGATGCTTATGCTCTAGATTTTTTACTTAGTGGTCTGAGAGATTCTAATACAGCTATACGTGCCTTGTCTGTTGAATTAGCGTCTTTGCTGGGAGATCGTCCCTTAAAGGATGAGATTCTGCATCTACTAGCGCATGAAAAAAAACAAGAAGTACGTTTAGAAGTGCTAAGGGCTGTCGCAAAGTTAAGGCTTAGCGAAGCTTATGAAGAACTTTTGCGTATTGTTGAAAGTAAACATACTTCCGCGGAAGAAAGAGCTTTAGCCATTAGTGCTATTTTGGAGATCTCACAACACATCAATGCACAACAATTACATCGTTTAGCATCAGATCCTCGAGCTGCTTTGCGTCTGATTGCAGCTGAGATGATTGCTAAGTTTGAAGAACACGATCAAGTTGATCTTTTAATAAAGTTGTCTCAAGACCCTCAGCCTGAAGTTGCAGCAGCTGCTCTACGTACGATAGGACTGTTACGTATTCCGCGATTTCAGAATAAAAGTATGGTAGAATATCTAAGACCGCTTACTAAGACTTCAGATTCTCTTGTTGGAATCACGGCGAGTTGGGGGATTCTTTTACACGATGAACAGGAAGGTATAGAGGTCTTTCAGCACTGGATTATGCATGAGAAAGAAGATGTACGTGCTATGGCCGCTGCAGCTGTTGCAGCCGCAGGCCCTTATGGAGTACAAGCAGCTTTAAAATTTCTCAAAATGACACATGATCCCTATGTACAGATCAACTTAGCTAAAGTGCTAGTTGGTCAAAGAGTGAATTGTGAAGAGGCCTGTCAAATCATCAATAATTTTTTGCTCAATCACCAAGAAAAATGGATGGAGGCTGAGAATGTGTTTGCGCCTTTAACACGCAGTCATTTATCTCATCGACCTGGGATTCCTAACTATCCGGAAGTTGTGAATCAAACATTACGTTTGGAATGGATCAATGTCTTAGCTATGCTGGAATATCCCCATGCTGCCGAAGCTTTACGTGCCTTTTTGCAATCTCGTCCCTATGGGGTCACAGGATTAGCGGCTGAAATGCTTTTAGGCGAGGGTGATGAAATGGCAATTGAGCACGTGCGCTCTTTGCTAGCAGATACTGATAAGCATATTCGTGCAGAAGCAGCTCTTGTTTTAGCCACATGGGGACGAGACCCATCCGCAATTCCTGTGTTATTAGAGGTCTATCCAGAAGCAGATCGTATGCTCAAAATCAAAATTTTAGAAGCTCTTGGACGTATTGGTCATGTTTCGACGATTCCCTTTCTTATAGAAAGACTTAAAGAGCCTTCTATGAATGTGCGCATTATTGCCGCTTCTGTGTTAATTCAATCATTAAATCATTAGAAATCTGTTTGTTGATGGATTTCATGTCTGAAAAAGACCTTATGCAAGGATAGATATCTAACTTGGCAGATATTGATTTGTTGCTCATGTAAAGGAAAGAAGTTTGTCAAAAAATATTTTTTTGACATAGTTCGGTTTGTGGAAATTAAGGAGATTCAAAAGCGATTAATTGAGCATGGGCTTGATGGTTGGCTGCTTTATGATAGCCATGCTTCAAATCGTTTTATGCATGAGCTATTGAGACTTTCTCCTCATCTTGTTATGACGCGGCGTGTATTTTACTGGATTCCAGCGTCAGGAGAACCCATCAAGATTTTGCACCGTATCGAATTCGATTGTTTAGATAATTATTTAGGAACAACCCTGTTATACACTTCTTGGAATGATTTAGAGTCTCAACTTGCAGCAGTCATTGGCAAGATGAAACGCATTGCCATGGAGTATTCGCCTAAAAATGCAAATCCCTATGTGTCTGTTGTAGATGCAGGAACGGTGGAGCTAGTACGTAGCTTGGGCCCTGAAGTGGTCTCTTCTGATGATTTACTTCAACATTTTACAAGCGTTTTGACAGAGGAGCAGCTGGTCACGCACAAGGCTGCTGCATCTGTTCTTGAACAGACAATTGATAATGTATGGGAAATGATAGCGGATCGTCTAAGATTGGGGAAAAGAATCACAGATTATGATGTGCAACGTTTTATTTTGAGTGAATTTACAGCTAAAAAATGTATCACAGAAGAAGGTCCTATTTGTGCTGTAAATGCCGCCTCTTCTCACCCTCACTATCGAGCATCTAAAGAGCGTGCGATAGAAATCCAAAAAGGAGATTGGATTCTTGTGGATTTATGGTGTAAGCAAGATAGTCCCTATGCTGTCTATGCTGATATTACACGTGTGGCTGTCGCAGCGTCTGGTGCTACTCCCAAACAACAAGAAATCTTTTCCGTTGTACGTCATGCTCAGAAAAAGGCTTTAGAGTTTGTACAACAACGCTTTGTTTCTAATAAAATTGTACAAGGTTATGAGGTTGATAATGTATGCCGTCAGTTTATTAAAGATAAGGGCTACGGAGAATTCTTTTTGCATCGAACAGGTCATAATATCGACACGCAAGTTCATGGTGCAGGTGCTCACTTAGACAACCTAGAAACTTCCGATACTCGGAAACTGTTACCGGGTACCTGTTTTTCAATAGAGCCCGGTATTTATTTACCTGATGAATTTGGTGTGCGTTTAGAACACGATGTAGTGATTAATCATTCTAAAGAAATAGAAATAACGGGCGGTATCGTGGAGAGCATAGCATGTCTCGTTGGATAATTTTAGGCTTGTTAATGATGACAAGCCTCTTCGCTGGTCCTTGCGGTTCTTCTTCTCCCTTTGTCTTACCTGGTTGGTGGACGGATGTAGATTATCTCTTAGTCTGGCGTCGAGAACGTTATTATCCAGCACTTGCTACCACAAGCCCTATAGGTACCGTGCCAGCCAATGCTGGGGTGCTAGGCCTTTCCACAACATCCATTTTATTTGGTCAAGGCAATATAGGGCGTTCCCCTGCTTCCGGTGTGCAAGGGGACATGGGTGTATGGTTGACTCGTTGTCTTGGTTTTGGGATAGGTGCTTTTAGTTTAGGAACTGAAAGTAAGGGCATTACCTATACAGGAAACGGAAGTGGAGTTCCTATTTTAGCCCGTCCTTACACTGATGTGACAGTGCCCGCACAAGCTTCACAGTTAATTTCCTATCCCACGCAGCAGTCTTACGCTGACTTCATTATTAATACAGATAATCGCATTTGGGGATTTGACCTTTACGCACGTTTACGCAGGATTTCAAAAAAAGCTATAGCCTGTGATCTGTTGGGAGGTTATTTTTCTACACAATTTACAGATTCGTGTGATGTGACAACATGGTCAGTTCCCGCAGGAGGAGTAGGAAGGTTACACCGAGAAGATCATTTTCATTGTCAAAACAATTATTATGCTGGGCTTGTCGGTTTTGATGTAGAGTGGCGTTTTTTAGGAGGAATACGTTTAGATGTCACAGGAAAAGCTGGTTTAGGAAACATGGTACAAACCACAATTATTTCAGGAACTTCTACTACGGCAGGAGGAGCAACGAACCCTGGAGGCTTGCTTGCCTTGCCCTCTAATATAGGTAATTATTGCCAAGGTGTTTTTGAAGTTTGTACCTTGCTAGAAGGATTTTTGCGTTGCACGTTAGCAGGACATGTGAACATGGAAGTGGGATACAACTTTTTCTACTTGCCAAGTGTGCAACTTGCAGGAAGAGCCATTGATATGAATCTTAATACAACTCAGCAAGATGGGGGAGCTTTAACAGGAGCTATCGCTCCAACTTTTACCGCAGACACCCAAAGCTTCTGGACACAAGCATTAAGTGTCGGGCTGTATTTTGTTTATTAATAATTTTAGCTTGTGTTTTTTTTGCAATGATCTTTCTATAGGTAGCATTTCGTGCTTGCCTCTAAAGAGCGAGCGTTTACACTGTTTGATGTTTTCAATTTTGGAAGGAGATCAGCAGTGTTACTTGCTATTAAAACATTTTTTCGTGCTTTCAAAGATCCAGAGGGAGCTCAACGTTTTTTAAATCATAAAAAAACAGAACAGTCCGCAGCCACTCCTTTAATGGTTCTGAGTTTTTTGCAGAAACATGGTCGTCTTGTTGACTTCTTGCAAGAAGATATTTCCAAATTTTCAGATCATCAGATTGGTGCCGCATCACGTAAAATTCAGCAAGATTGCGCTCAGGCATTAAAAAAATTATTTGAAATCAAGCCTTTACTAGACGAGCTTGAGGGGAAAGAAATTGTTGTGCCTGCACAACACGATGAATCAAGAATTAAGGTTGTAGGTCATGTAAAAGGACCAGGTCCTTATAAAGGCATAGTAAGGCATCGGGGTTGGAAGGTAGAAGAGCAGCGTCTAACACAAGCTTCTCTACAAGATCAGGTCATATGTCCAGCTGAAATCGAGGTAACGCGATGAAAATTGGTATTGATTTAGGTACAACAAATTCTACGCTAAGCTACGGAGAAGATTCGAATATTTCTTTGTTTGATATTGAGCAGTTTATCGATCACCAACTTCTTGGAAAGGAAACAAGTTTACCTTCATTTGTGTTTCTTTCCCCAGAAGGCGAGGAAATTGTAGGTGTTTATGCTAAAGAAAGGGGATCGGAAGTGCCTGATCGTGTAGTGCATAGCGCGAAATCTTGGCTTTGTCATGCACAAATGGATCGTCGAGCACCCTTTCTTCCTCAAGGTGAATGTGAAAAAAAACTGAGTCCCGTTGACGCCTGTTGTATGTATTTGCGTCATTTAAAACAAACCTGGGAGGCAGAACATGGTTCTTTGCAACAGCATACAGTGATCGTGACAGTACCAGCTTCATTTGATCCCTCTGCTCGACAGCTTGTAGAAGAGGCGTGTGATGCGGCAGGATTGCCTCCACGACTTTTGATAGAAGAACCTCTTGCAGCTTTCTACGCTTGGTTATTTGAACACCAACAGAGTTGGCGTAATATTCTTAAAGTAGGAGATACAGTCTTAGTTGTAGACATAGGTGGAGGCACAACAGACTTTAGTTTAATTAAAGTTGAAGAGCAAGAAGGTGCTATTGCATTAGAAAGGATGGCCGTAGGCGAACACCTCTTGTTGGGTGGGGATAATATGGATCTTGCACTTGCCTATTATATCCAACAACATCATCAACTGGCTTTGGATGATTGGCAAATAAGAGTGTTGATTCACGCTTGTCGTAATGCAAAAGAAAAACTTCTTGCTAAGGATGCTCCTCAAAGTATGGAAATTATTATTCCTGGAAGAGGTAGTTCTTTAATAGGAGGTATGACAAGTGTCACGCTTACACAACAAGAGATTGTTCATTTATTAGTTGAGGGCTTTTTCCCAAAAGTTTCTTTTGATGAAGGTACGCATAAAAGCCAACGCATAGGTTTAACTGAGGATAATCTCACCTATGTTAAAGATCCCAGAATCACAGCGCATCTGGCTCAGTTTTTAATCCAACCTCCTTCAGCCATTCTTTTTAATGGAGGTGTGATGCATTGCGAAGCCTTTCGCCAACGCCTGATTGAGCAAGTTCAGCTTTGGAAAGGTTCTGATGTGCTGGAGTTGCCAGATGCAGACTACAATTTTGCTGTGAGTCGAGGGGCTGTTTATTATGGGCAGGTTCGTGAAGGAGAAGGAATTCGTGTACGTGCTCCGATTGCCAAAAGCTATTTTATTGGAGTCGAGCGTCCTGCTCCAGCTGTTCCTGGTCTTTTACCCATTGTTCAAGGAGTATGCATTGTTCCCAAAGGTATGGAAGAAGGAGATGAAGTTTCTTTAGCACAAACATTTTCTTTGTGTGTAGGTGAACCCGTCCAGTTTCGTTTTTTTGCTTCTATGCAAACAGCTTCAGTTGGTTCAATAAGTTCTGTTGAGACTTTGACAGAATTGCATCCTATCGAAACAACCCTTGAAGGAGAAGATGTCTCTTTAGTACGTGTACAGTTAAAAGCAAAAATTACAGAACTGGGTGTCTTAGAACTGTGGTGTTCGTCCCCAAATAAGGCCTGGAAATTGGAATTTAATGTAAGAGCGCAAGCCTCACTGTCTCTTGCTTCATCTTAGACCACAGGCTTGCAACGCCATTCACGCGTGTGGGAGAAAGGCTAGTAAGAATTCCTAAGTCTTTCAAAAAAGTAGGGGGAGTCATCAAGAATTCCTTGGGTTCCATGCCCTCATAAAAATTGATGAGTAGAGCAGCAAGACCTTTTGAAATTAAAGCATCTGAAAAAGCAGCAAAATGCAGGCGCCCTTCTTTGAGTTCAGCATGCAAATACATGAGACTTTGACATCCCAAAACCCTGTTTTCTTCTGTTTTCCAATCTAGTTGAAAAACAGGCAGGTCATCCGCTAAGCGCAATAATTCTTTATAGAGTTGCTCTTGGGATTTGCCTTGAAAGAGCTGTAGAAGCTGGTTACGGGTCATAAAATTAAATATAATTAGGCAGTTCTCTGTTGAGATTGACGTATTTGTTCTTGAAGTTGAGTTAACTGTGTTTGTAATTCCTCAGCTCGTTGCCGTAGCTGCTCCATCACAGATGTACCGGTTGTTGAGCGAACCTCTGTTGACAATAGAGGTGCAGAGGAAGAGTAAGCCTTGTGACGTAAGCCTTGGTAAATCACAACACCACCAAAGAAAGCTCCCGAGAAAATACCCCCCGCAATAGGAATGGTACAACAGATATTAAGATGGATGGTTGCAGCCACCGCGATAAGTAAAGTGGAGGTCCATGTAGGGATAGCATCAATGTGGTGTTTAAGGCGATTCACCAAAGAGGAGGCTGTATCATTACCACGGGTAGGTTGATGAAAAGTTTTGGCAACAAGAGCGCCTAATAACATACCTCCTAGGCAACCTGGTCCCATGCCGATTAACATAGGCAGTGTAACAGAACGAAATCCGTACAAAGAGCCGTAACAGACTAAAATCAATCCCCAGGCAAATAAATGGGCTAAAATGGCCCGATAATGGAGACGAGTATAGTCTGCAATGTCTTCTAATCCGTCTTTGACGGGTTTAATAACATGATGGTAGGTTGCTACACTCATCCAAGTAATTTTATGCCCCAACCAATGAGTGCCTTGGTGAAAGTAAATCTTTGCTTGAGAAATGGGATACATCACCACTTCCCTTCCAATCCAAGCAGCCCCGGTCTGCAGAGCATCCATATTTTGACGGATAGCCCGATGCGCTATAGCGCTCAAGGAATCTGAAGGTTCAGAAGGAGCAGGTGCAGTGGAAGGGGAAAAACTAGCTCGCCCACAAGAAAATAAAGGATAAAAACGAGACATAGCTATACACTGTACTCCATACTTGGTTTTTTTGTAAATCTTATAGACACGAACACATTCGTGCTGTAAACTAAATGTTTTTGATAGGAGTTTTTTTAAATTATATGCCAAAAGAAGATTCGATACGTGTAGATGGAGAAATTGTTGAACTACTTCCTAATATGAATTTTCGTGTTGTACTTCAAAATAAAAGAGAAGTTATTGCGCATCTTTGTGGAAAAATGCGCATGAAAAATATTCGTGTGCTTGTAGGTGATAAGGTTACTGTTGAAATGTCCCCTTATGACCTTTCAAAAGCGCGCATTGTCTATCGTCAGAATAGACGCCCTGATGAAAATCGACGAGTAGAAGGGGTTTAATACAATCGCTTGCTTTAATTTAGAATTATCACCTAGACTATGCTGTTTTCACAGGCCCAGATAGCTCAGTGGTAGAGCACTTGCATGGTAAGCAAGTGGCCGTAGGTTCAATTCCTATTCTGGGCAGAGAAAAATTGACTCAATAAACATAAGAGGAGAACATGGCAAAGGAGCAATTTAAGAGGAGTAAACCTCACGTCAATATTGGGACCATTGGACACGTGGACCACGGTAAAACAACGTTGACAGCGGCAATTACAAAGGTACTTGCTGAAGCCGGTGGTGCGAAGTTCCGTGATTACGCTTCTATCGATAACACCCCTGAAGAACAAGCTCGTGGGATTACGATTAACTCAACACACGTTGAATACGAGACAGAGAACCGTCACTATGCACACGTAGACTGCCCAGGACACGCTGACTATGTGAAGAATATGATCACAGGTGCTGCGCAAATGGACGGAGCTATCCTAGTTGTAGCTGCTACAGACGGTGCGATGCCTCAAACAAAAGAACACATTCTCTTGGCTCACCAAGTTGGTGTGCCATCTATCGTTGTTTTCTTAAACAAGTGCGACATGATTGGCGAAGCTGACTCAGAACTTATCGACCTCGTTGAAATGGAATTAACAGAGTTGCTCGATGCTAAGGGATATAAAGATGCTCCTATCGTTAAAGGATCTGCTCTTAAAGCGCTTGAAGGGGATCCAAAATACGTAGAAAGCATTAAAGAACTTATGCGTACTGTTGACGCCAAGATCCCAACGCCAGTGCGCGATGTGGATAAGCCATTTTTGATGCCTGTTGAGGACGTCTTCTCTATTTCTGGTCGTGGAACTGTTGCTACAGGCCGTGTAGAGCGTGGTGTTGTAAGAACAAACGATAAACTCCAACTCGTTGGATTGCGTCCTAGCCGTGAAACAGTTGCAACTGGCTTGGAAATGTTCAATAAAACATTAGACGAAGCCCGTGCAGGGGAAAACGTTGGTATCCTTCTGCGTGGTATTGAAAAGAATGATATCGAGCGTGGAATGGTATTGTGCGCACCAAACAGCGTAACGCCTCACAAGAAGTTTAAAGGAACTGTTTATATCCTCACAAAAGAAGAAGGTGGCCGTCATAAGCCTTTCTTTAGCGGATATCGTCCTCAGTTCTACTTTAGAACAACAGACGTTACAGGTACTGTCACTCTCCCAGAAGGGATAGAGATGGTAATGCCTGGTGATAACGTTGAGTTAGCAGTAGAGCTTATTGCTCCTGTGGCAATGGAAGAAGGTATGCGTTTTGCGATTCGTGAAGGTGGCCGTACTATCGGTGCTGGAACAATCTCAAAAATCATTGAGTAAGTGCATCGGGTAGGAGTATAAAGACTCCTGCCCCTTTTTAATGGGTGTGTAGCTCAGTTGGTAGAGCAGCGATCTCCAAAGTCGCCGGTCGGGGGTTCGAATCCCTCCGCACTCGGTTGTAGGTTTAACATAAAAGATCTTTAGAAATATAGGTCTAAAGTCTGTAGGGTTACTCAGAAGGCTGGGAACTAAAAAGCAGGCGTTCTTTCGTGTAAAAACGGAGGAAGTTTAAAAGAGGGGGGGAAACATGCAACAAAATTATCAAAAGGTCATGCAAGCAATGGATATAAAGAAAGAGCAGACACAGTCTTCTGTAAACAGCTCAAGTCAACAAAAGCTTGTTGGTTTTATGGGAGAAGTCAAAAAAGAATTGGGTCGTATCGAATGGACTTCTCAAGAGGAGCTCAAAGCTTATACTAAAATTGTTGTTGCCTGCATGTTTGCCTTTGGATTTAGCATCTATGTGATCGATTTAGTGATCCGTGGATGTTTAGGTGGCATGAACCTTTTCATCAAACTGCTCACAGGTTAAAAATATGCATAAGTGGTATGTTGTTCAAGTTTTTACTGCACAAGAGAAAAAAGTAAAAAAAGCGCTTGAAGATTTTCGTGAATCCTCAGGAGTTTTAGACTTACTCGAAGAAGTGCTCCTTCCTACCGAAAATGTTTTGGAAGTCAAAAAAGGGGAACAAAAAGTTTCCGAAAAACGTATTTGGCCGGGTTATGTTCTTGTAAAAATGGAATTGACAGATGAATCCTGGCAATATGTAAAGAGCACAACAGGTGTTATTGACTTCTTAGGAGGGGAAAAGCCCACTGCTCTTAGTGAACGAGAGGTCAATGAAATTTTGCAGGATCTTGAATCTAAGAGAGGAGAGGTCACTCAAAAGCATCAATTCAATGTGGGAGATAGGGTTAAAATCACAGACGGTGTCTTTGTTAACTTTATCGGTACCGTTGTGGAAGTTTTCCACGATAAGGGACGTTTATCAGCCATGGTTTCCATCTTTGGACGTGATACGCGAGTCGATGATCTCGAATTTTGGCAAGTAGAAGAAGCCGCCGTGGGAACGGAAGGGTAAGTATCCTGAATAAAATCCTTCCCCCTAAATCGCAAGAGGACTATAATGCCCGCACATATTACTGCCTCTAGCTGATGATCACACGCCACATAGGAATTAATTATGGCAAAAAAAATTGTTAAAGTCATTAAATTGCAGATTCCTGCAGGTAAAGCTAATCCAGCGCCTCCAATTGGACCGGCGTTAGGTGCTGCACAAGTGAATATCATGGGTTTTTGCAAAGAATTTAATGCGAAAACTCAAGATCGGGTCGGTGATATTCTGCCCGTTGAAATTACGGTGTATGCTGATAAAACATTTACTTTTATCACTAAACAACCGCCAACCTCTCGTCTTATCTTAAAAGAAATGGGTTTGGAGAAGGGATCTTCTGTGCCAAACCGGGACAAAGTAGGAAAACTAACACAAAAACAAGTAGCCTCCGTTGCTGAGAAAAAGTTCCCTGACCTAGGGGTGCGTTCTAAGCGAGCCGCAAAAAGACTCGTTGCTGGTACTGCTCGTAGTATGGGCATCGATGTTGATGAAGGATACGATGAAGGCGACGAAGAATAATTATGGGACATAAAAGCAAAAGAGTTCGGGAGATTGCTAAGTTCGTGGAGCCTGGTAAGGCTTACACGCTAGACGAAGCTGTCGAAATTTTAAAGAAATGTCCATCTGTCAAATTTGATCAAACTGTTGATCTTTCCCTGAAAATAGGGGTTGATCCTAAAAAGTCTGATCAACTGGTGCGAGGCACTGTTTCATTACCGAATGGAACAGGTAAATCGCTCCGAGTCCTTGTGTTTGCCACAGGTGACAAAATTCAAGAAGCTCTACAAGCTGGCGCTGAATATGCAGGCGGTCTAGAGCTAGTTGAAAAAGTAAAAGGTGGATGGACTGACTTTGATGCAGTGATTACAACCCCCGATATGATGAGGGAAGTTGGAAAACTAGGGAAAGTGCTGGGACCTCGTGGTCTCATGCCAACGCCAAAAGCGGGAACAGTGACAGCAGATATCGCAACAGCTGTACGCGAAGTTAAGGCTGGTAAAATTGAATTTAAGCTAGATCGTAATGCGGTATGCAATTCAGGAATTGGTAAGCTTTTTTTTACCAAAGAAGCCCTGATAGAAAATATCCGTGTATTGCTTCATGCTTTATTTCGAGCTAAACCGGCAGCCGCTAAAGGGCAGTATTTCTTATCTGTTACCCTGTCTTCGACAATGGGTCCAGGTTTGAAAATTGACTCCCGAGAACTTCCAACGTCGTGAGGGCTAGATGAGAGAAGAAAAACAACTGCTATTAGATGATTTAGCTGACAAAATCCGTACTTCGAAGGGTTTTGTTGTTGCTCAATACAAAGACTTTTCTGCGACACGTTCTCGCGATTTTCGCAATCAACTTGCAAAAATTGGTGCTGAATTCGAAGTTGTGCGTAAGAGAGTTTTTATCAAGGCTGCTGAAGCTACGGGTGTGACACTTAACTCGGATTCATTTTCTGGGCATATTGCGGTCATCTTTGCAAATGAAGATCCAACAATAACCGTCAAAAGCACAGTAAAATACGCAGAAGACAACGCGAACACTATCCTTCCTTTGGGAGGGCATTTGGATGGCGCTGTTTGTTCGAAGGAAGATCTTGCAGCGATTGCAAAACTGCCAAATCTGCCCGAAATGCGCGCTCAATTCCTTGGCTTACTGCAGGCACCGATGGCACAAACTCTTGGAGCTCTCCAAGCTATTTTGGCCAGTCCGCTTTACTGTTTAGACGAAAAATCCAAACAAAGTTAGTTTTAAAATATTGAAAGAGAGGTAATTTGTGAGTACTAAAGAAGCAAATTTGGCAGAGATTGTTGAGTTGCTCAGTAATCTTAAGGTTGTCGAGCTAGCTAAGCTTAAGACTTTACTAGAAGAAACTTGGGGAGTTACAGCGGCAGCTCCTGCAGCTATTGCTGTTGCAGCTGCTCCTGCGGGAGATGCTGCTCCTGCTGCGGCTGAAGCTACAGACTTCCAAATCACATTAACTGATGCACCAGCTGATAAGAAGATTGGTATCATTAAAGTGATTCGTGAAGTGACAGGTCTTGGCTTGAAAGAAGCTAAAGACATTGCAGATGCTCCTCCAAAAGTCATTAAGGAGACAGCACCAAAAGCAGAAGCAGAAGATATTAAGAAGAAATTCGAAGCTGCTGGCGCTAAGGTAACCCTAAAAGGGCTGTAATCTTAAAAAACTAGAGAGGGTTTGTGAAAAACTCTCTCTAGTTTTATAGTTTAAAAATTCGATTTGAAATCGTGCATTTCAAGTATTGTCGTGTGATGTCTTGGATTCTTCCGCTCGGGGCGAGTCGGAGGGTCTTTTTGTTTAATCAATGTGAGGGCATATGCTGAAGAGACGGCCAGAGAGGGTCAGCTTTATTAAGAAGAAGGAGATCATCGACCTCCCTAACCTGATCGAAGTCCAAATTAAATCCTACGATCAATTTTTGCAATCTGACAAATATCCTGATGAACGTGCCAACATAGGGTTGCAAGAGGTTTTTAACGAGATTTTTCCTATTAAATCTTACGATGAAAAAACAGTTCTTGAATATTTATCTTATAACCTTGGAGTTCCAAGGTATACCCCTGAAGAATGTATCCGTCGAGGAATTAGTTACAACGTAACACTGAAAGTCCGTTTCCGTTTAACCGATGAGACTGGGATCAAAGAAGAAGAAGTCTACATGGGTACCATCCCAGTCATGACTGACAAAGGGACTTTCATTATTAATGGTGCTGAACGCGTGATTGTATCCCAATTGCATCGTTCTCCTGGTATTAATTTTGAGCAAGAACGCCTTGTTAAAGGAACAATGCTGACAACTTTCCGTGTTATTCCTTATAGAGGAAGCTGGTTGGAAGCTGCCGTTGACAGTAATGACCTCATTTACATTTATATTGATCGTAAAAAACGTCGTCGTAAGATTTTAGCTACTACATTTATTCGTGCGCTTGGTTATTCATCTGATGCCGATATTATTGAAGAATTTTTCCCAACACGAGAAGTTAAAATCAAAAGTGAAAAAGATTTTTCTGAGCTTGTTGGAAAAATTTTAGCTCAAGATGTCATTGATGAAGCAAGCAGTCTTGTCTATGGTAAGGCAGGAGAAAAGCTTTCTACAGCAATGTTAAAGCGCATTATTGATGCAAAAATTGGTGTGTTAAAGATTGCGGATGAAGCTAATGAAGTTCATCCTATCATTAAGATGCTAGCAAAAGATCCGACTGATTCTTACGAGTCTGCTTTAAAAGATTTTTATCGTAAAATTCGTCCAGGTGAGCCTGCAACTCTCTCGAATGCTCGTTCTGTTATTATGCGTCTGTTTTTTGATCCAAAACGTTACAATTTAGGACGAGTAGGTCGTTATAAATTGAATCGTAAACTTGGATTTGAGATCACAGATGAAGCTCTAGATGTTGTGACGCTTCGTAAAGAGGATGTGATTGGTGCTCTGAAGTATCTTATCGGCCTACGTATGGGCGATCCACGCACTTTTGTAGATGATATTGATCATTTGGGCAACCGTCGAGTGCGTTCTGTTGGAGAATTGATCCAGAACCAATGTAGAGTTGGTTTGGCTCGTATGGAGAAAATCATTCGTGAGCGCATGAATCTGTTTGATTTTTCTTCCGATACTCTTACTCCAGGAAAAATTATTTCTGCTAAAGGGTTAGCTGGTGTTCTAAAAGACTTTTTTGGTCGTTCCCAGTTATCTCAATTCATGGATCAAACTAATCCCGTAGCAGAATTGACGCATAAACGTCGTCTTTCCTCCCTGGGGCCTGGCGGCTTGAATCGTGATCGAGCAGGTTTTGAAGTACGTGACGTGCATACAAGCCATTATGGTCGTATCTGTCCTATTGAGACACCTGAAGGACCGAACATCGGTCTTATCACTTCTCTTTCATCTTTTGCTAAGATCAACGAATTTGGTTTTATTGAAACACCCTACCGTTTAGTGCGTAACGGCATTGTAACGGATGAGATTGAGTATATGACAGCAGATGTCGATGAAGCATGTGTAATTGCTCAGGCTTCTGCGGCATTAGATGAAAATAATATGTTCTCTCAACCTCTTTGCTGGGCGCGTTATAGAGGCGAGGCCATGGAAATTGAAACTGAAAAAGTAACGCATATGGATGTGTCACCTAAGCAGTTGGTTTCTATTGTTACAGGGCTTATTCCGTTCTTGGAGCACGATGACGCCAACCGTGCTTTGATGGGATCTAACATGCAACGTCAAGCAGTACCGCTGCTCATTCCTCAAGCTCCTATTGTTGGAACAGGATTGGAAGAGAGAGCAGCTCGTGACTCTGGCGCTGTAGTTGTTGCTGAAGAAGCTGGTAAAGTTGAATACGTGGATGGAACAAAAATCGTAGTTGCTCCAAAGAAAAACCCGATGGAGAAGAAGACTTATGAGTTGAAAAAGTTTCTACGTTCTAACGCAGGAACTGCTATCAACCAAAAACCTTTATGTTCAATTGGGGATCAGATCGAAGCAGGGGATGTAATTGCTGATGGTCCTGCTACAGATAAGGGAGAAATCGCCTTAGGTAAAAACGTGTTGGTCGCGTTTATGCCATGGTTCGGTTATAACTACGAAGATGCGATCATCATCTCTGAGAAATTGATTCGAGAGGATGCTTACACTTCAATTTATATCGAAGAATTTGAATTAACGGCTCGTGATACAAAACTTGGTAAAGAAGAAATCACACGTGATATTCCAAATGTTTCGGAAGAGGCGTTGGTCAATCTTGGAGAAGACGGGATTGTACGTATCGGTGCTGAGGTCAAGCCAGGAGATATTCTTGTTGGGAAAATTACACCCAAATCTGAGACAGAATTAGCTCCAGAAGAACGTCTATTACGTGCCATCTTCGGTGAAAAAGCCGCAGATGTCAAAGATGCTTCTCTTACAGTCCCTCCCGGTACTGAAGGGGTGGTCATGGACGTTAAGGTCTTTAGCCGTCGAGATCGTTTATCTAAAACAGATGACGAACTGGTGGAAGAAGCTTCTTACCTCAAAGATCTACAAAAAGAATACAAGCTTAAAGTGGCTCGCATTAAAATGGAGCGTCACGAAAAGTTAGGAGCTGTTCTATTAGGTGAAACAGCGCCAAGTCCGATTGTGCATCGGCGTACCGCTGAGGAAATCATTCCTCAAGGCACTGTCTTAACTCAAGATCTCATTGAGGTTATCGAACAAGAAGCTCCTGTTGATTTAATTATGGAGCACAATGATCTCTATGATTTATTGCGCAAAGTTCTAAAAGATAGCGATATCGAGCTTCAAAAAATCGATTTGCAATATAAAACAGAAGTTGAACAGTTGAAGAAGGGAGATACGGATCTTGATCCTGGTATCATTCGTCAAGTCAAGGTTTATGTTGCTTCCAAGCGTAAGTTGCAAGTAGGGGATAAGATGGCAGGTCGTCACGGAAACAAGGGTGTTGTTTCTAAGATTGTGCCTGAAGCAGATATGCCTTATCTTCCAACAGGGCAAACGGTAGAGATTATTCTTAACCCATTGGGGGTACCTTCTCGTATGAACATGGGTCAGGTGTTAGAAACTCACCTTGGCTATGCAGCAAAGAAGGCGGGCATTTATGTTCAATCTCCAGTCTTTGAGGGTTTCCCTGAGGATCGTATTTGGGAAATGATGCGTGAACAAGACTTACCCGATGACGGTAAATCTTGGCTATATGATGGAAAAACAGGGGATCGGTTTGATAACCGTGTTGTTGTGGGCTATATTTATATGCTCAAACTCTCTCACCTTGTTGCCGACAAGATACACGCTCGTTCTATTGGTCCTTATTCTCTAGTGACACAACAACCATTGGGTGGTAAAGCACAGATGGGGGGACAACGTTTCGGGGAAATGGAAGTCTGGGCTCTAGAAGCGTATGGGGTAGCCCATGTCTTGCAAGAGATTTTGACTGTAAAATCCGATGACGTCTCTGGACGTACACGTATTTATGAGTCGATCGTTAAAGGAGAGAATTTACTGACTGCTGGAACGCCTGAATCCTTCAATGTCTTGATTAAAGAGATGCAAGGATTGGGATTAGACATACGTCCTTTAACAGTTGAAGAAGATTAAGAGGAGAAACAGCATGCTGAAAGAAGAGCCTCAAGAAAGTCATTTTGATAAACTCAAAATCGGACTTGCGTCCGATTCAGTGATCAAAGAAAAATGGTCACGTGGAGAAATTAAAAAACCTGAAACCATTAATTACCGTACCTTTAAACCAGAAAAAGGTGGGTTATTCTGCGAGAAAATTTTCGGTCCAACAAAGGATTGGGAATGTGCGTGCGGAAAATACAAGAAGATTAAGCACAAAGGTATTGTGTGCGATCGCTGTGGGGTAGAAGTTACATTGTCTAAAGTACGCCGTGAGCGTATGGCCCACATTGAATTGGCTGTTCCAGTTGTGCATATTTGGTTTTTTAAAACCATGCCTTCTCGTATCGGTAACGTTTTAGGGATGTCAGCTGCAGACTTAGAGAGAGTGATCTATTACGAAGAATATGTTGTTACAGATCCAGGTCAAACAGAGCTGCAGAAAAAACAACGTTTAACGGATAACGAGTACCGAGAAGCCATTGAAAAATGGGGACGCGATGCTTTTACTGCTAAAATGGGTGGAGAGGCTATAGCTGATCTGCTTCAAACAGAAGATCTCAATGCATTGCTTCTTGATCTTAAAGAAAAACTACGTCGTACGAAGTCTATGCAAGCTCGTATGAAGTTAGCAAAGCGTTTAAAGATTGTAGAAGGCTTTGTCACCTCGACAAACAAACCGGAATGGATGGTATTAAAATCTGTTCCCGTTATTCCTCCTGATTTAAGACCTTTAGTGCCTTTGGATGGTGGACGTTTTGCAACATCAGATCTTAATGATCTTTATAGACGTGTTATTAATAGAAATAACCGCCTTAAGGCAATTTTAAGACTTAAAACGCCAGATGTCATCGTACGTAACGAAAAGCGTATGTTGCAAGAGGCAGTCGATGCATTATTTGATAACGGACGCCATGGTCATCCTGTTATGGGTGCGGGAAACCGTCCTTTGAAATCTCTGTCTGAGATGTTAAAGGGTAAAAACGGTCGTTTCCGTCAGAACTTATTAGGTAAGCGTGTTGACTATTCTGGCCGTTCTGTGATTATCGTAGGACCGGAACTGAAATTTAATCAGTGTGGTTTACCTAAGGAAATGGCTCTTGAATTGTTTGAACCTTTCATTGTGAAACGTTTGAAAGATTTGGGACATGTCTACACAATTCGTTCTGCCAAGAAGATGATTCAACGAGGCGATCCAGAAGTTTGGGACGTTTTGGAAGAAATCATTAAAGGACATCCTGTTCTACTTAACCGTGCTCCAACTCTGCACCGTTTGGGTATTCAGGCGTTTGAGCCGGTGCTGATTGAAGGTAAAGCGATTCGTATTCACCCTCTGGTCTGTTCTGCGTTTAACGCTGACTTTGACGGGGACCAAATGGCAGTTCACGTGCCTCTGTCTTTAGAAGCACAAATTGAAGCTAAGGTGTTGATGATGGCTCCTGACAACATTTTCTTGCCTTCTTCAGGTAAGCCTGTTGCGATTCCATCAAAAGACATGACTTTAGGTTTGTATTATTTGATGGCGGATCCCGTTTACTTCCCACAAGAGCATGGTAAGTTAACTAAGGTGTTCCGTAACCCACAAGAAGTTCTACGTGCACTTGAAGCTGGATACAGCTGTGAAGGATTCAAAGAATTGAGTAAAAAGCTTGACCGTTTAGATCAGACAGGTCGTGGATTACTTATTCATGAGTTGATCAAAGTACGTGTAGAAGGTGGGATCATTGAAACAACACCTGGAAGGGTGATTTTCAATACGATTGTTCCAAAAGAATTAGGCTTCCAGAACTACAAGATGCCTAGTAAGCGTATGAGTGAGCTCATTCTAGAATGCTATAAAAAAGTAGGTCTGGAACGTACTGTTAAGTTCCTAGATGACTTAAAAGATCTAGGTTTTGCTCAAGCTACACGTGCTGCGGTCTCTATGGGTATTAAAGACGTTGTCATTCCAAAATCAAAGACGAATGTCATTAAAGATGCTCATGAAAAAGTTGCTGTAGTGAAGAAACAGTACGAGGATGGAATTATCACAGATGGTGAGCGTAAATCCAAGACAATTAGCATTTGGACAGAAGTCTCTGATGACTTGTCCGAACAATTGGTCAAAGAGGTTGGAAGAGTTCAGGAATCTCGTCATAATCCTCTATTCTTAATGATTGACTCTGGAGCGCGTGGTAATAAATCACAGCTTAAGCAGTTAGGGGCATTAAGGGGATTAATGGCAAAGCCTAATAACGAGATTATTGAATCTCCGATTACTTCTAACTTCCGTGAAGGATTGACGGTTCTTGAATATTCTATTTCTTCTCACGGTGCGCGTAAAGGTTTATCCGATACAGCGTTGAAAACAGCTGACTCTGGTTATTTGACTCGCCGTCTTGTTGACGTGGCACATGATGTCATTATCACGGAAGAGGATTGCGGAACATTGAATGCCATCGAGGTTGCGGCTGTCAAACAAGGACAGGAAGAACTGTTGCCTATTAAAGATCGTATCTATGGACGTGCAGTTTCTGAGGATATCTACCAACCTGGTGATAGTACGAAGTTAATTGCCCATGCAGGGGACATTCTTAACTTAAAGCAAGCAGAAATGATCGATGATGCTGGTATTGAAAGCGTCAGAATTCGTTCGGCTTTAACTTGTGAGAGTAAGCGTGGTATTTGTGCTAAGTGCTATGGAATTAACCTTGCTAATGGTCGACCTGTTGGTATGGGAGAAGCAGTCGGTATTATTGCTGCGCAGTCCATTGGTGAACCTGGTACACAGTTAACAATGCGTACGTTCCACCTTGGGGGTATTGCAGCGGCAACATTTACTCCAGAAGTTGTGACACAAGAAGCAGGTATCGCTGTCTTTGTTGATCTACGTACAGTACAAGATGATGAAGGTAACTGGCTGGTCTTGAATAAGAATGGAGTCTTGCATTTAGTTCGTGATGAAGGTCGTTCATTGGAAGAGTATAAAAAACTTCTAAGTACGAAGTCTATCGAATCGATCAGTTCCTTCCCATTAGAATTGGGTGCTAAGATTCTAGTTGCTGATGGTGCAGCTGTTGGCAAGGATCAGAAGATTGCAGAGGTTGAACTCCACAATATTCCAATTATTTGCGACCGTCCTGGATACGTGAAATATGAGGATCTTGTAGAGGGAATCTCAACGGAAAAAGAAATAAACAAGCAAACAGGTCTTGTTGAGCTGATTGTTAAGCAGCATAGAGGGGAATTACATCCTCAAGTTGCGATTTATGCAGAGCCTGAGCTTAAAGAACTTGTTGGAACCTATGCTATTCCATCGGGAGCTATTTTAGCTGTATCTGAGCTGGAATTTGTTAAACCAGGTCGTATGCTTGCTCGTTTGCCTCGTGGTGCCATTAAGACGAAGGATATTACAGGGGGCTTGCCTCGTGTAGCTGAGCTTGTTGAAGCACGCAAACCAAAAGATGCAGCTGAGATTGCTAAGATTGATGGTATTGTTGACTTCCGTGGTGTGCAAAAGAATAAACGTATTGTAGTAGTACGTAATGAAGCCACAGGCATGGAAGAGGAACATTTGATTCCTCTCAATAAGCACTTGATTGTACAACGCGAAGATCATGTGTTAAAGGGTCAACAATTGACAGATGGACTTGTTGTACCTCATGAAATTTTGGAGATTTGCGGTGTTCGTGAGCTTCAAAAGTATTTGGTTAACGAGGTTCAAGAAGTCTATCGCTTCCAAGGGGTAGATATTAACGATAAGCACATCGAGATTATTGTACGTCAGATGTTGCAAAAAGTTCGAGTTATTGACCCAGGTGATACAACATTGTTGTATGGAGAGGAAGTCAATAAACGTCAGTTCTACGAAGAAAACAGACGTACCATCGAAGAGGGAGGCAAACCTGCTCAAGCATCTCCTGTTCTTCTTGGTATTACTAAGGCTTCTTTGGGAACAGATTCCTTCATTTCTGCGGCTTCTTTCCAAGACACAACTCGTGTTTTGACAGATGCTGCTTGTGCAGGAAAGACGGACTATTTACTTGGATTTAAGGAAAACGTCATTATGGGACATATGATCCCAGGTGGTACAGGGTTTGAGATGCACCGTCGTGTCAAACTGCCCTTTGATTCAGCTGAAGAAGAATTTGCTTTTGATTTCTCTTCTTAATTCTTCATGTTTAGCCCAGATCTTTCTGATCTGGGCTAAACTATCTTTATCTCTTATTGCTTCATCCTTTTTATGAATATATTAGACACAAGTCGAATAGTTTTAGAATTTGGGAGACTGGAAAGTTTCCTTTATGGATATCAACAATGCCTTCAACTTTTTTCTGCACAGGGAGTTAATGCAGTTTTTGTGGAAACTATGGAACAAGCCATAAGAGCTAGGAATGGTCTATATCGTTCTTTATTAAATTTTGCAGAAATTACTCTTGTAAATCTACCAGTTAGAAACTCTAAAGAGCTAAGCAAATTTTTTCAGATTTGTAAGATTCTTCGATTGGCAAAAATAATTTTTTCGATTTATAAATTATATTTTGCTCATCAACGGTTTAGATCTCAATATACACAATGGCAACAGAGTCTGCCTTCTCCTACCCCCCCCAGCACTGTGATAGTCACGGACGAGCCAGCAGCAGGTTAAACCTTCTGTGCGATTTTAGCTTGAATCGCTTGTTCCAACTTTATAGTGTCTGCAGCAAAATGGCGAATCCCTTCGGCTAGCTTTTCAGTTGCCATGGCATCTTCGTTTAACAGATAACGAAATGCCTTTTCATCTAAAGAGAGTTTTTTGCAAGGAGCTTGTTTAGCTTGAGCTGGATCAAGACGCCTTACAACAGAAGCTTCTGATTTGGATAAAGCTTCTAAATATTTAGGTGCAATGGTTAACAAGTCACAACCCGCTAGCTGCAGGATTTCATCGACATTACGGAAAGAAGCTCCCATCACCTGAGTTTTGTAATCAAATTTTTTGTAATAATTGTAAATGACCTGAACAGATAACACCCCAGGATCTTTTTCAGGAGGATATCCTTCTACATTATCATGTTTTTTATACCAGTCGAGGATACGACCCACAAATGGTGAAATCAATGTTGCGCCAGCTTCTGCACATGCAATGGCTTGTGCTAAACAGAACATCAAAGTCATGTTGCAATGAATGCCTTCTTTTTCTAACTGTTTGGCAACTTGCACACCTTCCCAGGTTGAAGCTAACTTAATAAGAACACGTTTACGATCGATGCCGGCTGCTTCATAGAGCTTAATTAAATTGTGTGCTTTATTAAGACTGCCTTCTATATCAAATGAAAGACGAGCATCCACTTCTGTTGAAACACGTCCTGGAACAATTTTTAAGATTTCTACACCAAAGTTTACAAAGAGCTTATCTAGTACATGTGACATAAAAGAACCGCCACCAAGCGTGGCAGAAGACCCGTAAGAAATTGCATCTGCAATCAAATGTTGATAAGCAGGTTCTGAAGCAGCTTGATAGATTAAAGAAGGATTTGTAGTAGCATCAGTAGGTGTGTATTGTTTAATGCTATTAATTTCACCTGTATCACAGACAACAGTTGTGATTTTCTTAAGCTGATCTAACTGACTACCCATAAGTTTATCCTTGCTTGAAAACAAGCTGGTTTGTAAAAAAGATTGAAAATCCTAACCTATCTACTACTTATAACAGGTAGGGATTTTTTTGACAAATAAGAGGTTGAAGCTTTATTTTGTCTTAATCAACTCAGAACTTAGGAGTTAGTATGGATCTTATCCCTAAATGGTTTTCTAATGTGCCACGTCAATCTCGTAAGCCTTCAGATTTTTTTAATCTGGGTAAGTTTTTTGATGATTTTGAGTGGAGTTTGAATCCGATTGGGTTAAGTTCTTCCGGATTAAGCGTTTCAAGCGACGAAAAATTTGTGGTCATTGAAGCCCATGTACCGGGTTTAAGTGCTAAGGACGTTGAAGTTTCCATAGATCGTGACGGTGTGTTATGGATTAAGGGAAGTAAACAAGAAGAAGAAAAAGATAAGAAACGCAAATTTTATCGTCATGCTCAAACTTCTTTTTCTTATTGTGTGCCTCTTTGGGATGAAATTGATATTAAGAAAGAGCCTAAGGCGACTTGTAAAGATGGAATTATGCGTTTGACTTTCGAAAAGCGCAAAGATGGTCAAGAGGAGGCTAGAAAGATTCATGTGGAAGGAGAATAATAAACCTGCTTTTGAGGTAGGACATCGTTTACAGTTTCAATGTCAGCAGTGTGAGCAACCTATTTTGTTTTCGGTTCTCAATAAGCAAGGGTTTTCGGAAGTTTTGACATGTTCATGCTGTGGACAGCACTATCGTTTTGACGATGCAACGCTTGTGCGCCAACTGGGTTTATTTGAGGCTTTATGCCGTCAGATTCATGCTTCTCAAGAAATTTTAGGTAAGACGGCCATTGCTATGGATGTTGGAACGCACCATGTCAAAGTGCCTTTTAATCTTTTAATGACACGTCTTAGTTCTGTGCTCGAATTGAAAATTAACGGTAAAACCACCGAAATTATTTTTCGTATTGAACCCGTCAAAGATGTTTCAGAAGTCTTGTGTTTAGCAGACTAGTTGCTGCCGTTACTTGAACCCACAATGATAGCAGCTGCTGCAGCAACAGCCGCAATCGCTACAGCAATAGCACAGATTGAAACACCACACATTCCACCTCCAACCGGTGCAAAGGGATCATAGGAATTACAAGATCCGCAGGTGCTAGCAGGGGGAGGACAAGCTGGTGGTTCAGGAGGACAAGGAGGTGCTCCATTAGGGCAAGAAGAGCATGAATTTACATTAGGACAATAGCCTGTATCACATTGACAAGGATAATAGTTGCACTCAGGACAATACCCGTGATTATAGTTTTGATAATCAATGAAAGTATCACTTGCTGCGCAAAGATTTTGCCCTATGAAGATGCTGAATATACATAATACAGCTATGACTTTTCTCATGCTTAGCCTCAAATACTATTAAAGAGCTCATCCTAGACTCTTCGTGATTTCACCTGCAAACCATTTTTTAGATTGCAGTTACAAGATATTATAACAGCGACGACTTGATCTCTGTAAACAGAGGGATATTTTAAGGATAATTCCATGTCGAGCTGTCTAAGGATAATGGGGTAAATATATTGTAAGCCAGGGAATTATTACAACAGCTGCGTAGATCCTGATTCTAAAGCATGGGTCTTAAGGCGCAAAGGCTTAACAAGTATCTTAAGGAGTCCTGCCGTTGTTAGCTCCAACGATAATAGCGGCAGCTGTGGCAATGGCAACCATAATAATGGCAATCCAATAGATGGAAATTCCGCAAACATCTCCTTCTTCACAAGGTGTACAAGGATTAGGTGCAGGACATGTTTGAGGTTCTAAAGGATAAGGAGGAGCTGAGGTGGTGGTATTAGGACATGTTGTGCATGGATCTGCGTTAGGACAACAACCTGAATCACATTGACAAGGGTAATTATTACATTCAGGGCAATATCCGTGATTGTAATTTTGATAGTCGATGAAAGTATCTCCAGCAGCACCAAATACAGAAGTTGTAAGAAAGCTAAAAATGCATAATACAGCAATGATGACTTTCATATTTTGAGTTCACTGCCTTTCTTTAAAGGATTTTGTCTGTACACAATTCTTTAAATGAAAAGATTGAACTGTCCTATAAAATTCTTCAGAAAAAGATCCAAAATCTTCTTTTAAAGAAGTGCCGGTCACAACATAGGCTCTTTGTTGACATAAGATGTAAGCCTGTAGAAGAGATACTTCTCCATACACGGAAGGGCTGTCAATTTTGATGACACGGCCTATACCAGAACAGGTTTCAATTCTTCCAAGGTCCTGACAAAGAGCATCTGGTGAACGTTGATGGTAATTTTTTGCTGTTTGAATGTAATCTTCTAAGGAAGAGGCAAGGGGTTCGGAAGAAAGATGGATGGTTGGGGCAAACCGTGTTGTGCCATGTCCAACATAGAGCACGTGCACAGTTTTCGGTAACTGAGCAGGATCATCGATGCATTGCCAATCAACGGGGGGATGATCAAAGTAGGAGCCAAATACAGAAGCAGTTAGAAAAAAAGGTAAAAAGTATGTTAGAAGCCTCATATGTACCTCTTTGAGGTTACTAGAATTAGCTCTTGTTGACTTGTTAATAAAATCCATCTCTTCATGACTTTAAAAAATCCTCGCCCTAACTCTTAAAATCCCTTGAAGTTTATCGCTTGCTTTGTAAACCTACTGGGAAAAGTCCTCTCCCTGGAAAGGTCGTATGTGTTGCAAACCTCAAGAGGTGAACAATAATGAATTCTTTAGATACTGGCAAAGATAAAATCAAAAAAATCTGTGATATCCTTCAGTCTGAGGCTCTCCAGCCTGCTCGACAGGAGGCTGCTACCCTTGTAGCTGAGGCACAGAAAAAAGCACAAGATGCTCTTGAAGAAGCACAACAGAAAGCATCAAGCATCATGGATGCAGCTAAGGCGCGCATCGAAAAAGAAAGGATGCTTTTTGAGCAAAGTATTCAACATGCCTTTGTAGGCGTGAAAGAAAGGTTGCGTCAAGAGATTGAAAGAAGTCTTTTGCATGAAACTTTAGCTATTTGGATCCAAAAAAATACAGCAGATGCTCTTACAGCGAACCAACTCATCAAGGCTTTAATAGAAATGTTGCACGAGGGTGGCATTGATGGGGACTTTTCTGCCTTAATCCCTCAAAAATTAAAAGTGCATGAAGTCAATGCTCTTTTGGGAGAGCAAATTTTAAATCGTCTGAAGGAAGGTCAAGTTATAGTCGGTGAGTTTCAAGGGGGAGTTCGTGTAAAACTACATGATAAAAAAATCACTTTAGATCTTTCCGATGAAGCGATAGAAGAACTATTAACGAGTTATATTTCTAAAGAATTTAGAGATATTATTTTCCAGCCTGTCAAACGTTCATAAGACGAAGAAAATTGAAATGTTAGCGGAGATAAGTAGAGAGGTCAGCTCTTTCCTCTCTTAGCAAGGTGCCCAATATAAGTCAGATGAAAGAATACTATTTTCTTGCCAGTTTTCTTCCTGTGTTACAAATCGGACATGTACCGAATTTGGGATTTAATGAGCTTCAAGAGCTCATGCACGTTAACCTTACCTCTGTAGATTTTGAAAAAACAATCCAAATGCGTCGACATCTCGATATTGAAAACATGAGATTGCTTTGGATGCAACAGCCACTAGATCCTAGAGGTAATTTAAATAGAGATGCGTTAGAACAAGCTCTTGTAGATTTTGCCTGGGACTTTGATACAGATTTTGAACCTTACCTTATTGATTTTCTTACTTCCTACGCCACGGTTGAGCGTCGTTTACAGCACTATCCGCTTTTACTTAGCGCATTTTTTCATGACCAAGAAGAAAAACAGCAAGGGTTTTTACGGCAATATTTTGAATTTCAAAGGCAGTGGCGACTAGTTTTATTGGGATTCCGTGCTAAGCAACTGGGTAGAGACTTAAGTTTTGAGTTGCAATTTGAAGATCCGAAAGATCCTGTAGTAGCGGAGTTATTAGCACAAAAGGATATGAAGGTATATGAACCACCTTTTGAGTATAAGGAATTAGGGCCCTTGTTTGAGCAGTATCAAAAAGAACCTTTAGAGCTACATCGAGCTTTATACGCTTATCAGTTTAATTATTTGGTTGAAGTATGGGGGGGAGAACTCTTTACTGTTGATCGCATTTTAAACTATATGGCTCGGCTTATTTTAGTAGAAAGATGGTTAGAACTTGATATGCAAAAAGGTATTAGCGTAATAGATAAAATAGAAGGGAACTTCTCATGACAACAGCAACAGGCAAAGTAGTCAAAGCATTTGGGAACCTGCTTCAAGTTAAATTTGAAGGCGATGTGCGTCAGGGGGAGGTTGCTTTTGTTAACATTGATGAAACAAAGTTAAAAGCAGAGATTATAGAAATTGTAGGGGATGAGGTAAAAATTCAGGTTTTTGAGGATACACGTGGTATCCAATTAGGTACACCTGTTGAATTTACAGGAGATCTTTTAGAAGCTGAATTAGGTCCTGGTCTTTTACGTGCAATTTTTGATGGACTGCAAAATCCTTTAGAGAAAGTAGCGGAGCATTCCGGGTGTTTTCTTCCCCGTGGCATCTACATGCCAGCTATTGATCGACAAACTCAATGGGATTATGTGCCTGTAGCAAAAACAGGAGATGTTCTTGACAGAGGCGATACTTTAGGGACTACGATGGAAGGGAGATTTGAGCACTTAATCATGGTGCCTTTTTCTTTTTTTGGTCGTCTTACATTGACTTGGGTCGCAGCACCTGGATGTTATACAGTGGAACAAGTGATTGCTAAAGGGGTCGATGAAAAAGGCAAAGAATATGCTTTGACAATGTTGCAAAAGTGGCCAATAAAAATGGCCTTGTCCCAAGGAGAAAAAATTTCTCCTACCAAAATGATGGACACAGGTATGCGCATTTTGGATACTCAAATGCCTGTTTTGAAAGGAGGAACTTTTTGTACTCCTGGACCTTTTGGTGCGGGTAAGACAGTATTACAACACCATCTTTCTAAATATTCATCCGTTGACATTGTTGTTTTATGTGCTTGCGGGGAACGCGCAGGTGAGGTTGTTGAAGTTCTGCGAGAATTCCCTGAATTGACAGATCCTCATACCCATGAGCCTCTCATTCATCGCACAAGTATTATTTGTAATACCTCGTCTATGCCAGTTGCCGCACGAGAGTCTTCAATTTATCTGGGCATGACGATTGCTGAATATTATCGTCAGATGGGGCTGGATGTCTTGCTCTTAGCGGATTCAACCTCAAGATGGGCTCAGGCTTTACGAGAAATGTCTGGACGCTTAGAAGAAATTCCTGGGGAAGAAGCTTTCCCTGCTTATCTAGCATCGCGCATTGCTGCTTTTTATGAAAGGGCTGGAGTTCTATCTTTACAAGATGGGCGCCAAGGATCTATCACGCTTTGTGGTGCTGTATCGCCAGCTGGTGGAAATTTTGAGGAGCCGGTTACACAAGCAACTCTTTCAGTTGTGGGAGCTTTCTGTGGACTTTCTCGTTCCCGTTCTGATGCCAGACGTTATCCTGCTGTTGACCCCTTGATTTCTTGGTCCAAGTATGTGGGCACTGTAGCTAAACAAATTGAAAAAAGAATCTCAAATTGGGGAGAAATGGTTGAGCGTGCGGCTTATTTCTTACAAGCGGGCAATGAGATTGGTAAGCGTATGGAAGTTGTAGGGGAGGAGGGCATCTCTCTGGAAGATATGATGATACATTTAAAAGCGGAACTGTATGACTTTTGTTATTTACAGCAAAATGCTTTCGACCCCGTTGATTCGTATTCTCCTTTGCACAGGCAGATTCCGCTCTTTACATTGATCAATGAAATTTTTGTAACTGAATTTGCTTTTCCTAATAGAGATACTACAAGAGAGTTTTTCCTCAATTTGCAAGGAAAGATTAAAACACTCAATTCTTTGGAATTTGAAGGTGGAGAATATGAGGCAGTTTTAGGTCAAATTCGTGAAATGATGAATAGTGCAAAATTGACAATGAGTCTCAATGGAAGATAGTCAGTCTTGTCTTGTTAAACATAGGCAGAGCTTGAAGCTAGTACGTTGCAAGTTAGAAAAACTTATAATACGCAAGAGGAGCGGTGATGGAAAGGTCTTTAGAATTGAGATCTTGAACACTGTAGGATAGATGAAGAAGATACACGATAGAATCAATAATATGAGAGGCAATCTCATTACAGTAACCTCTTCAGCCGCGCATTTAGGTGAAATGGCTAAAATTGAACGTAGGGATGGGCGCTCTACCTTTGCTTCAGTGTTACGTTTTGAAGATGATCAGGTCACGCTGCAAGTTTTTGGAGGAACAAGGGGAATTTCCACTGGAGATAAGGTTGTTTTTTTACAACGCCAAATGGAAGTGACTTATAGTGATAGCCTACTTGGACGTCGTTTCAACGGAGCAGGGATGCCTATTGATCAGGGGCCAGAAATTATAGGTGAAAAGCTGGCAATTGGACAGTCTTCTTTCAACCCAGTAAAGCGTGTAGTACCTTCTCAGCTTGTGCGTACAAACATTCCAATGATTGATGTGTTTAACTGTTTAGTAAAGTCTCAAAAGATCCCTATTTTTTCTGTAGCAGGAGAGCCTTATAACCAGTTGTTAATGCGCATAGCAAACCAAACGGATGCTGATGTTGTGATCATTGGGGGAATGGGATTGACTTTTGCTGACTATCAAGCATTTATTGATAATGCTGAAAGCTCAGGCAGTGCAGGCCGTACAGTGATGTTTATTCACCGAGCTACAGACCCTGCTGTGGAGTGTATGCTTGCTCCGGATATGGCATTGGCTTCTGCAGAAAAGTTTGCTGTTGAAGGCAAGGATGTCCTAGTTTTACTCACAGATATGACAGCTTTCGCTGATGCCATCAAAGAGATTTCCATTACAATGGATCAAGTCCCTTCTAATCGAGGGTATCCAGGCTCTATTTACTCTGATCTAGCAGCACGTTATGAAAAGGCTGTGGATATCCAAGGTAGCGGTTCCATCACATTAATTTCTGTTACAACTATGCCTGGAGATGATGTGACACACCCAGTGCCCGATAATACAGGGTACATTACTGAAGGACAATTTTATTTGCATGATGGTTCTATCGATCCTTTTGGCTCCTTATCTCGTCTTAAGCAACTTGTTATCGGTAAGGTAACAAGGGAGGATCATGGTGATATTGCAAATGGTATGATCAGATTGTATGCTGATTCTAAGAAAGCAACAGAGCGTCAAGCCATGGGTTTCAAACTTTCTCGCTGGGATGAGAAGTTGCTAGCGTATTCCAAACTTTTTACATCGCAAATGATGGCTTTGAATGTGAATCTTACCCTAGAAGCAGCATTGGATATGGGTTGGAAAATTCTAGCAGAATGTTTTCAACGTCATGAAGTAGGGATTAAACAAAAATTGATAGATAAATATTGGCCTGGGTAGCGCATGTCTGAGATTAAACTCACAAAAAATGCCTTGCGTTTAGAGCAAATCAAACTTACGCAATTACAGCGCTATCTTCCTACGCTGCAGTTAAAAAAGGCTATGCTACAAACAGAAGTCAATGAAGTTCGTTTGGAAATTCAACGTTTAGAAGAATCTTTTGATGAGGCGAGATTGCAAGCCTCTTCTATCGCTGTTTTATTTAGTCAACATATTGGAATCGATTTCTTGCAGCTTGCTAAAGTAGAGCGTGTTGAGAAGAGAATGGAAAATATTGCTGGAGTAGAGATTCCAATTTTTGAAAAAGTGCATTTTTCAAACTTCGATTATCCTCTTTTTTCTACACCTGCTTGGTTAGATGGTGCTATAGCTGTCATGCAAGAGTTAGTCAATGCACGAGCTCGTGTCCTTGTTGCAGAGGAAAAAAAAGCTGCCTTAGAAAAAGAGTTAAGAGAAGTGTCTATTCGTGTGAACCTTTTTGAGAAAAATTTAATACCTAAAGCGATGCGCAACATAAAGAAAATTAAAGTGTTTCTTGGAGATCAGGCTTTGGCAGCTGTAGGACAAGCAAAAGTTGCTAAAACAAAGATTGAGCAACGTAAGGAGGCCAAACGTGCGCATTGATGTAAAAAAATGCTTAGTGATGGGCCCGATGAGCCACCAAGCTGCCTTTTTTGCACAGATGCAGGCTTTGGGTATTGCGGAGTTTATAGGAGATAGCGGGCATAAAAGTAGAGAAATGCCTTTAGAAGTTCAATCTTTAATAGACGCTCTACATATCTTACGTCAAATGGTACCTGTCAAACAAATTGTAACGGCAGATTATAAATCTGCACCTATGTTGGCAGCTGCAGCTTTAGAGCATAATGAGCATTACGAGCGTCTTAAAGAACGAAGACGAGTTACAGAAATTGAGCTTGCACGCTTAGAGCCTTTTGGGGAATTTTCTATAGAACAAGTGCGTGATTTGCAACAGCAAACAAGTTTGATTTTTCAATTTTTTGTGGCTAAAGCGGAGGCAAAACTAACGATTCCTCCGGAAATGATTCTTATTTCACATGTTAATGAACTCAATTATTACGTGCATATTGCTCAACAACGAGTGGTCCTTGAAGGTTTTTTAGAAGTAGTTATTGATCAATCTGTACAAGAACTTAAACATCAGCTTGCAGAAATTAATAAGGAAGTTGACCACATTGAAATGGTCTTATCTGCTTTAGCGCATCAGAAAAATCTATTGAAAAAAGGACTGATTGATGCGCTAAATCACTATCACCTGAAAGCTGCAAGCCAAAAAGCACATGCCTTGTTAGAGGACCGCATTTTTGCAGCTGAAGCATGGATTCCTAAAAACAAAATCAACCTTGTTCAACAAGTTGCAGATCGCTTACAGCTAGCTGTTGAGATTATTTCTATAGATCCTAAAGATCCATGCCCTACTTATCTAGAGAATCGTCATGTTGCGCGTTTAGGGGAAGATCTGATCAATATCTATGACACCCCATCTAATCGAGATAGAGATCCTTCCTTATGGGTATTTATCTGTTTTGGGATCTTTTTTTCGATGATTGTTGCGGACGCGGGATATGGCATTTTAATGTTGATAGCCTCTTTCTTTTTATTAAAAAAATTTGGCAAAAAAGAAGGGTTTGGACGTCGATCAGTTCTGTTATTAATGTCTCTTTCAATAGGATGTATTGTTTGGGGCTTTATGCTGTGTTCCTTTTTTGGTATTGCCGTTCCACCCGATCACTCTGTGCGTAAATTTTCTGTGATTAATTGGGCGGTTGAGCAAAAAGCACAATATTTGCTTAAACAAAAAAATACCGCTTACACGGATATGCTTAAGGCCTATCCAGAACTTGAACAAGCTGCCACGCCTGAGGCATTTTTAACAGCTGTTAAAAGGCAGGTGGATGGACATCCACAATATGTGATTTACCATATTTTTACGGACAATGTTCTTATTGAATTGTCTATTTTAATTGGTGTTGTGCATATCATTTTATCCTTCTTACGATATATTGATCGTCATTGGGCTGGTGCGGGATGGATTTTATTTTTAATAGGGGGGTATCTGTACTTCCCTTCCATTTTGAATGCAACATCGATGATCTATTATCTTTTTCATATACCGCAGGCAGGTAGTGCGATCATAGGTCTTTATCTTATTTTTATTGGAATGGGTTTAGCCCTTGTGTTTTCTGTGATGCAGAAGAAATGGGCAGGGCTTGCTGAAGCTATGCATGTGATTCAAGTTTTTGCAGATGTTATGTCCTATCTACGTATTTATGCCTTATCACTAGCTGGTATGATCATGGCGGAAACATTTGATCATATAGGGACTTCAGTGCCTCTTTATGTGGGAGTTTTGATTTTGTTAGTAGGCCATACTGTGAACATTACACTCGCTTTAATGGGAGGTACAATTCATGGCTTGCGTCTTAACTTTATTGAATGGTATCACTATAGCTTTGAAGGTGGAGGTTATCAATTCCGCCCACTTTCTCTGCTCGAAGTAGACTAAAAATATTTTTTGGAGTTGTACATGAATTTTGATGTAGTAGGACCTGCACTTGTTTTAGGACTTGCGTGTATAGGGAGTTCGATTGGGTGTGGAATTGCAGGGATGGCCTCTCATGCAGTGATGGCACGCATTGATGAAGGACATGGAAAAATGATCGGGATGTCTGCGATGCCTTCTTCACAGTCTATCTACGGATTTATTTTAATGCTTCTTATGCATGGAGCCATCAAAGATGGATCTTTAGCTCCTATGGGTGGAGTGGGAATCG
Organism: Verrucomicrobiota bacterium; assembly: GCA_018239815.1. GTDB lineage: Bacteria > Chlamydiota > Chlamydiia > Chlamydiales > JAAKFR01 > SZAS-3. The sequence continues at coordinate 36,612 of JAFEGP010000011.1, forward strand.
GGCTAAGTGTTGGTTTAGCACTTCTTATTTCTTCTATTTATCAAGGTAAATGTTGTGCAACAGGTATTCAGGCTTCTGCAAAGCAACCAGCAATCTATGGTAAGTGTTTTGCTGCTGTAGGGATTGTAGAGTCTTTTTCTCTTTTCGCATTCGTATTCGCCCTGTTGTTGCTATGATACGCCAAGTTTTTAAAAAAAAACTCCTGTTAATCGGTGCTTGCATGCTGTGCTTGAACTTTACAGCATGTCAGCATCGTAAAGCTTTAAGTGTACGCTCTGAATATTTGGATGCCAATTATTTAGCAAGCAAACGTATAGAAACCCCAGATCCTTGTCAGGGATGCTTTGTGGGACAACAGGTGGTTATTTCATGGCATATACCATCTCGTTGCTTGCCTGCAGAGATTGATCTGTGGGTACGCTATGGTAACAGATGTTTTACTAAGGTTACGCATACGGTTTGTGAGCCGGCTGGATTTTGGGCTTATCGGGTGATGAATGAAGATTTTTGGAATCTAAAAGGTATCGTGGCTTATTCAGCAACATTGAGACAAGGCGATAGGGAAATCGACCAATGGAATCATCATTTGTGGGCTGATCTTGTTGAAGTGATTGATGAGTCTAAAGATCAAATTTCACTTTTAATTCCTCCCCCTGCTTCAACTCTTGATTTCTAGCGCGACGACAATCCTAACTTTGTGGTAGACTCCTTCCCATGCAAACACCAGATCAAACCCAAACGGGCAAGGTAAGAAGCCCAAATAAAATTAGAAATATCGCTATTATTGCCCACATTGACCATGGCAAGACCACAATGTTGGATGGATTGCTCAAGCAGTCTAATGTATTCCGAGAAAATCAAGTCGTTGAAGAACGTGTGATGGATTCTTACGACCAGGAACGGGAACGTGGGATTACAATTTTTGCAAAACATACCTCCGTTGAGTACAAAGATTATAAAATTAACATTATCGATACGCCGGGACACGCTGACTTCTCCGGAGAAGTGGAACGTGTTTTAGGAATGGTGGATACGGTTCTTCTTATTGTGGATGCCAAAGAGGGTCCAATGCCTCAGACACGTTTTGTGTTGTCTAAATCCTTGAAAATGGGGCTATGTCCTATTGTTGTTTTGAATAAAATTGATCGACCTCATGCCAATCCAGAGCGTGTTTTAAATGCCACATTTGATTTATTTGTTGAACTAGGTGCTAATGATCAGCAATTAGATTTTAAATATTGCTATGCGTCTGGTTTAAAAGGATATGCATATATTGATTTGGAGCGTCCTCAGCAGGATTTTCATGAGCTCTTTGATCTTATTCTATCTGTGCCTCCTCGTCTTGAAGGTCGTTTGGATCAGCCTTTCTTATTGCAAGCTTCTACAATTGGGTACGATGACTACGTTGGGCGTCAGGCTTGTGGACGTATTCTGCAAGGATCAGTACGTAAAGGAAAAACGTTATTGCACATCGATCGTGATGGCAAACAAACTTCCGTATCGATTACTAGAATAGAAGGCCATCACGGTCTTGTTAAAGTAGAAATGGAAGAGGCTGGAGCTGGGGATATTGTTCTGTTATCAGGTATTCCTGATGTGATGATCGGAGATACCATTTGTGATCCTCAAAATGTAAAAACCCTACCTCCTATCACGCTAGATGAACCCACTGTTGCAATTGAAATTTGGGTGAATAGTGGTCCTTTGGTTGGAAGAAGCGGCAAGCATGTCACACTCAATAAGATTAAAGATCGGTTGTTAAAAGAGAAAAGAGCCAATATTTCTTACCGTATCACTCCGTATGACGACAAAGTCACAGTGGCTGGACGAGGAGAGCTACATTTAGCCATCTTGCTTGAAGCGATGCGTCGTGAAGGGTTTGAGTTTTGCGTTTCTAAACCTCAAGTAATTTTAAAAGAAATTGAAGGCCAAAAGCACGAGCCTATCGATCGTGTGCATATTGAAGTGCCCGAAGAATTCTCAGGTCCTGTTATTGAGCATCTTTCTCGTAAACGAGGAGAAATGCAACATTTGAGTACCGATGTTCATGGAATCAGTCATATTGATTTTCTTATCCCAACGCGTGGACTTATGGGATATCGCAATGAATTCCTAACAGTCACAAAAGGGCTGGGTATTTTAACTTCTATTTTTGAAGGGTATGGTCCGCATAAAGGAGATATCCCAGGTCGTCCTAGAGGTGTGCTCGTTTCCATGTGTAGTGGGAAGTCAAGCAGTTATGCTTTATTCTCTTTGCAAGAAAGAGGGGAGCTCTTTATCACAGCTGGTGATGAGGTTTATGAAGGGATGATTGTCGGAGAACATAACCGTGATAGTGATCTTTTAGTAAATCCAACTCGTGCCAAACAGCTTACAAACGTTCGAGCTGCTGGTAAGGATGAAAACTTGATCTTATCTCCACCGCGCCGTTTTGGCTTAGAAGAAGCCATTACGTATATCGAAGTGGATGAATGGATTGAGGCAACACCGGATACAATTCGTTTAAGAAAGATTATTCTTACAGAAGTTGAACGCAAAAAATCAAAATAGATAGTTGGAAAAAGAGATCTGGTCTACAGATCTCTTTTTCCATTTTTAAACCATAATAGGTTCTGACACAGATATAGTTGGAAGCGCGTGATAGGCTTCTTGAATGAGTTCTTCTGTCATTTTCCAGCTTAAACAGGCATCTGTCACAGAGACTCCCCATTTAAGATCAGAATGGATGGGTTGAGAGCCTTCTTCTAAAAAACTTTCAAGCATGCAAGCTACAAGATGAGAATTCCCTTGTAAACGCTGTTCAAGAACTGCTTGAAAAACCGCACTTTGTTTTAAATGTTGTTTTGAACTGTTCCCATGCGAACAATCGATCATCACCTGTGAGCAAACGTCAGCTTGTTGGCATTTTTGCACAGCTTGTGCAAGATCCTCTGGGAAATAATTAGGCCTTTGCTCACTGCCTCTTAGGATAATATGACATGTGGTATTGCCCTTTGTGACATGAGGTACCAGTTGTCCGTGAGCATCTAACCCAAGAAAGACGTGGCTTTGCGAAGCTGTTAGGCTTCCTTGGACTGCAATATCTAAATTGCCATCAATACTATTTTTAAAACCCATGGCAAAAGGTAACCCTGAAGCAAATTGACGGTGGGGCGGTGAGGCGCTTGTGCGAGCTCCGATACAACCCCAGCTTAGAAAATCGGCATAAAAAGGAGCAGTAGCAGGCTCAAGTAACTCAGCGCCTAGAGGAAGTCTCCATTTTGTTAAAGATGAAAATAACTGTCTTGTTTGGAGAGCTCCTGTTTCGATAGCATAAGAACCATCTAAATAAGGATCATAAAAAAATCCCTTCCATCCTAAAGAAGTGCGGGGTTTTTCTACATAAGCACGCATAACAATAAAAATTTTATCTTTAACATCTTCAGATAATTGTTTTAAGCGTCGACCATATTCTAAAGTGGCTTCAATATCGTGAATTGAACAGGGACCCACTAGTAAAAGTAGACGAGAGTCTCTTTTTTTAAAGATATTTTTGATTGTTTTTCTGCTTTGCGTAATAAAAATTTGATCTTCGTTAGTTTGAATGATCTTTTGTTTCAAAGACAGAGGAGTGACGAAGGGAGCAGCTGTATTATGAGAAATCATGATAGATGAGTGGCAACTTAGCATATTGCCGACTTTCTGAAAACGACCTTGACCCCTCATAGAGATCCATGATAAAATTTCCCCCACACTTATGGATTGGATTACTTTTTTTCAAAAACTTGATATGTGGATTTGGCAACCCCTATTTGTTGTCTTAGTTGCTATTGGACTTTATTTAACCTGGCAATTACGGGGTTTGCAATTTCGGCATATGGGCTATAGTCTGAAACTTGCTTTCAGTCGCCAGTCTTCGCAAGGGGCTGGGGATATTTCAAATTTTCAAGCTTTAACAACAGCATTAGCAGCAACAATTGGTATTGGCAACATAGCAGGTATTGCTACAGCTATTACTATGGGGGGATTAGGGGCATTATTTTGGCTCTGGGTGACCTCATTAATTGGCATGGCCATTAAGTATGCGGAAGCTGTTTTAGCGATTCGTTACCGTACTGTGGATGCAAAAGGTGAGATGGCAGGCGGACCTATGTACTATTTGCGCAATGGTCTGGGTTGGAAAAAAATGGCTTTTTGCTTTGCTTTATTCGGAGCTTTGACAACGATTGCAACAGGCAACATCGTACAATCTAATTCTATTGCTTTGGCAATTTCTGGTTATTTTTCTGTTCCTCATTGGATCATAGGATTTGTTTTAGCTGTCTGTACAGGCGCTGTGCTAATAGGTGGAATTAAGTGGATAGGTAAAGTTACAGCTTATTTTGTGCCCTTTATGGGAATAGTTTATCTTGGAGGCTGTATCATTGTTTTAGCATTACGTTTTGCTGAAATTCCTCATGCCCTAAGTTCTATTTTTGTCAGTGCTTTTACAGGTCAAGCTGCTGTGGGTGGTTTTGTAGGATCTACGATGTTATTAGCTATGCAAATGGGATTAGCACGTGGTGTCTTTTCAAATGAATCTGGGTTAGGAAGTGCTCCGATTGCAGCTGCTGCTGCTAAAACTAATTATGCTTCACATCAAGCGTTGATTAGTATGGCAGGAGCCTTAATGTCGACGATTGTCTGTACTTTTACTGGTCTTGCATTGGCCGTGTGTCATGTGATTGGAGAAGTAGATGGAGAAGGAAAACTCTTAAATGGTGCTATGATGACAGTCGTAGCTTTTGAGCGTACTTTCCCATTTGGTGGATTGTTGGTGATTTTTAGCTGCATCCTCTTCGGGTTATCAACCATTATTGGTTGGGCTTATTATGGAGAAAAATGTTGTGAATACTTGCTTGGTGCACGCTCAGTTCGATTTTATCGTATTCTGTTTACGCTTTCTGTTTGGTTAGGAGTCGCAGTGCCTTTGGAAATCGTATGGCCTTTAGCAGATATTGCTAACGCGTTAATGGCTCTACCCAATCTTCTGGGTGTACTGGCTTTAACAGGAGTGGTCTGTCATGAAACAAAAGTGTTTTTGCAGTCAGCTAAACAGGTTCCAACTCTTTAATATTTAGAGTGAATATATCCTCTTTGCAGGCGCTTTCTTAGGATTTTTGTGCTGTAAAAATCTGTTGTTCGTTTTCTTTTTATCAAAACTTGGTTTCAAGAAAATCCCGGTCTGTAAAATCTTCAGTCTGCTATGCTGTTTTTCATATGATTTTAAAAAATATGGTCTGGTAGGAAAAACCTTTTTCTTTCTTACAAGATGTTGTGGGCGATGTTATTGGCTTTTTTGACACGCATAAAAATGACATAGTGCCACCATCTTGCTTATCAAATTGATCACAGTTTATTCGTGTTGCAATAACACGATATTGATAGTTTTTTTTCTTGTTATACGCTCATTGTTTAAAAAATTAATCTAAATATTAATTTTTTTGTTTTTGAATTTGTTGAATAGTATTATTTGTTTATATATAAACTTCCCCCTTAGGACCCAATTAGGAGATGGATATGGAGACTTCTTTAGCACTACTTCAACGGAATCGGTTATATACAGGGACTATGTGGGTGGTGAGTTCGATTGAGCATGCAACACAGAGAATTGAATCCGTTGCTAACTATGCATTTGTAAGCTTAAGAGATTTAGCAATGATGCTTCGTGCGTTTGTTATAGGAAGAGGATATATACCGTTAAGAGGGGCTGTTATAACGGCACGTGTAGTGGTTGTTGCTCCCTTTAATTACTTTTCTCGGTTTGTTCAGTTAAATATTGAAACTGAAGTGTTAGCTCCTGTTCCTTCGGAAGACTGGAGATTAGAAGGGTATGTTGAGGGCAGTGTTATGGAATATTTAAGTTTTGGAGTGTTTTCTCAATACAGCATGGCAGGCCAAGGATTGTCTTTTTAGTAAATAGAAAATTTTTATTGTTTTTAGCCTTGCATCTCGCTCTTTCAGAGGCAAGATGTAAGGTCCAATTTCCTTCCTATTCAGATAAGAGAAATCATCTGACTATAGAAATACCTAAAGCGTCCATGCGCCCCTGAGAGCCTACAACCGTTGTGGATAAAATAGATTCCAGCTGAGGGTGAGAAGCTAGATCTTGGTTGAATTGATAAATGCCATGAGCTTCGATATTCTCTGGAGTGCCAATATTGTCTCCTTTAGGAATGAGATTGTCACTCAGGATAAGAGTCCCAGATCTAGATAGCTTGACAGCTAGCTGTAGATAAAGGGGATAGTTTTCTTTGTCTGCATCAATAAAAATCAAATCGAAACATTCGCTTTGTTGAATCATCTTCTCCATAAGATTCTGTGCTAATCCTTCTTGAACCTCAATAAGATGGTCTAAGGCAGCTAAAAGAAAATTTTCCCGTGCTAGTTGAGCGTGTTGAGTATTGTGTTCTAAAGAAATAAGACGTCCAGTTGGAGGTAGAGCTCGAGCTAACCAAATTGTGCTGTATCCTGCTAAAGTACCAATTTCTAAGATTTTCTGTGGCTGTTGAATTTTTGCTAAACAATACAGTAGCTTTCCAACAGTCGAAGGGACTTCAATAGCTGGCAAGCCAGTTTGTTGAGCGCGTTTTTTAACGCGACGTAAGACGTCGTCCTCTTCAACAAAAAAATCTGTGATGTAATTTTTAATAGAACTGGCACGTATAGTCGTCATGAAGTCTCTTAGTTCAGGCGATGATTAATAGCTTCCAATTCTTTGAGCATGGTTGCGTGTTCAGCCTGTTTTTTACAGATCAGCTCAGGCTTTGCCTTAGCTAGAAAATCTTGATTTGAGAGCAATTGATGGATGTGTTGAATAGCCTGTTCTAGTTGAGCCTTCTGCTTAGATAAACGATTGAGTTCTTGTTCTGCCAGCTCTGGGGGAAGAGGAAGATAGATCTGTAGATCTTCTACAACTGCTGTTGCTCCAAAAGTTAAATGAGGAGGTTGTGCTACACAGTGAACCTGAGCAAGACGTATTAAAGCACGTAAAAGCTGAACTTGTTCTGCAGGGAAAGGACCAACTAAATAGAGATCCGTAGCAACATGAGGAGGGATTTTCATCTCACCTCGGATGTTGCGAATCGCATAGATGACTTGCTCTAGTTTAGCAAATTGAGCGTTAATAGAGTCCTGGATGTCTTCTTGACAGACAACTTTAGGGTAAGGAGCACACGCACAGGCTTGTGATAATAAGGCTTGCTGAACTTCACAAAGATAAGGGTTAGAGCTTAGTTGTCCCTCTGCAAAACGTGCTTTAATGAGTTGGAAGAGCTCTTCAGTAATAAAAGGAGCTAAGGGGTGAAGAAGTCTTACCATATTGACTAAGACAATCAGAAGGATCTTTTGTTTGATCTTTTTGTGTTCTAGCTGTGTGCCATACAGAGTAGGTTTGGAAAATTCTACATAATAAGCGCAGAACTCTTTCCAAAAAAAGTTATAAGCTTGCTCAGCAGCCTGATCAAACTGGAAATTTTCAAGTGCTCGGCGGACGGCTTGAATAACACTACCTAGGCTTGATAAAATCCAGCGATCTTCTAGCTGGAACTGTTGATGATCTAAATGTTGGAGATCTTCAGAAGTTAGTCCATCTAAGTTCATCAGCACAAAACGTGCTCCATTCCAGATTTTATTGGCAAAATTCTTAAATTCTTCAAAACGTCGGCGATCTAAGTCAATCTGAGGTGTTTGATTAGCAATTGAACAAAGAGCCATACGTACAGCATCTGTTCCATAATCTTCAATGAGCTCTAAGGGATCAATCACATTACCCTTTGACTTAGAAAGCTTTTCCCATTTGGATTGCACTCCCTTAGCAAGAGGAGTTCCTAGATCATAAGAACGCTTTTCTTCCCCTGTGACATAGATAATCCCTCCACCTGGACGCTCTCTCCAATACGAACATCCATAAATTAAACCATGCAGAAAGGTCTTTTGAAAGGGAACTTGGCCCGTGGCATACTCTGCCATTAAGATCATGCGAGCAACCCAAAAAAATAAAATATCATGACCTGTTACAAGGATGCTTGTAGGATAAAATTTCTTAAAGTCTGCAGTTGAATCGGGCCATCCTAATGTACTCAGAGGCCAAAGAGCAGAAGAAAACCAGGTGTCTAGGACATCAGGATCTTGTTCCCATTGTTCAGGATGAGCTTTAACTTCAGGTGGTAGCCCTTCACCATCATAACAGATGAGACGTTGAGGATCTTTAACATGGTGCCAAACAGGAATGCGATGTCCCCACCATAATTGGCGACTAATACACCAATCTCTCAAATGATCAATCCAATGGAAATAGGTGTTCTGCCAGCTTTCTGGTACAAGCTGCACTTTTTTTTCTTTGACAGCTTGCTGCAGAGGGTGAATAAAAGGTTCCATTTTTACAAACCATTGCTTAGACAGCATAGGTTCAATGACAGCTTTAGAACGATAAGACACTCCTACGCGAAGAGTATGACGGGTACATTTTACAAGATGACCGGTTTCTTGTAGGTGCTTAACAACCGCTTGCCGAGCATCTTCTCTACTCATTCCAGCAAAGGGTCCTGCTTGCTCATTAAGATAACCGTTAGGATGCATGACGTTGATCATGGGAAGCTGATGTTGCAGGCCCATCTTATAGTCATTAGGATCATGCGCGGGCGTGACTTTCACAGCACCAGTTCCAAATTCTGGATCTACAAAGGCATCAGCAATAATAGGGAGCTTTCTATTTAAGATAGGTAAGATTGCATATTTGCCAATCAAGGACTGGTAACGAGGGTCTTTAGCAGAAACTGCAATGGCAGTATCTCCAAACATGGTTTCAGGACGAGTTGTTGCAATGTGGATGTGACCTGCACCGTCTTCCAAAGGATAACTCAATGTCCATAGGAAGCCTTCTCTCTCTTCATACTCTACTTCATCGTCTGCTAAGGCTGTTTGAGTGACTGGATCCCAGTTAACTAAATAATCACCTTGATAGATAAGGCCTGCGTCGAAAAGTTTCTTAAACATTGTGCGCACGGCACGGTTGCAATCCTCATCCATGGTAAAATGTTGCCTAGAGAAGTCGCAAGAGCAGCCCAAACGTTTAATCTGATGGAGGATGACTTTTTCGCTTTTTTCTTTCCATGCCCAAACATGCTCTAGAAATTCTTCACGAGGCATGTCACTGCGTCGTTTTCCCAGAGTTTCCATCAGATGTCTTTCTACAACAGTTTGTGTTGCAATACCAGCATGGTCAGTGCCAGGCACCCACAGCGCTTCAAAACCATCCATGCGTTTAAAGCGAACCATGACATCTTGTAACGTATTGACAAGAGCATGTCCCATATGGAGAACACCCGTGACATTGGGGGGAGGAATAACTAAAGAAAAAGGAGGCTTATTAGATTGAGAATTGGCTTTAAATAGAGCCAGTTGCTCCCAAAAAGCGCTCCATTTATTTTCAGTTATTTTAGGATCATAAGCTTTATCTTGAGACATGGGAAGTTAGGATAGAAGAAGGGATCTTTTTGAGCAATGAGACGACACAAAGAAGCTATAGTTTCTAAGAAAGTTCATATGCAGCTAGACTTAAGAAAGATAATTGACTATTATACAACGGCTTGAGTTTTTTTATTTTACAAAAATAAAAATCTATCTTTCTAAAGAATTAGGATTTAAAAAATAAATATTTGATAAAACACGATCTTTTTTGAAAGAGCAACGATAAGATTTCGGTGAGAATAAAACATGTTACAGGGAATTATATACGCTTTAACGGCCTGTCTAATTTGGGGATTAATCTTTGTTGTCCCTCAGTTTATGACAGGGTTTTCTGCCATTGAAGTTGCTTTTGGAAGATACATTGTTTATAGCGCAATTTCTTTAGTTTTCTTTTCAAAGTCCTTTTTGCAAAAAAGATGTCGCTATCCTAGTTGGGTATGGAAAAAAGCCTTAGTTTTTTCTTTAGCAAGCACCATGGGTTATTACACATTTCTTGTGTTATCTTTGAGATATGCTTCTGCGGCAATTACTGCTTTAATTTTAGGAGTAAGTCCTTATCGTCATTGCTTTATATGGTAACTGGAAGCAGAAAGAAATTGCGTTTAGAAGTTTAATTTTTCCTTCTTTGCTGATTTTGTTAGGGCTTGTGATTATTAACGTACCTCATTTAAGAGCGCATGAGGCTCCTTCTTCTTATTTATTGGGTTTGATTTTTAGCGTATGTGCTTTGATACTGTGGTGTTGGTATGTCGTAGCCAATGCAAGGTTTTTATGCCAGCATACGTCTATAAAACCTGATGAGTGGTCGACTCTGATAGGGATGTCTTCGTTGATTTGGGTGGTTGTATTTGTGATTTTAACAAGCTTGTTCTTTGGTCAATTGCTTCATACGGATAAATATTTTGTTTGGAGTGAAGAGCTTAAAAGGTTTTGGATGGGCAGTGCTATTTTAGGACTGCTTTGCTCTTGGCTAGGAGCATTTTTGTGGAATCAGGCAAGCTTGCGCTTGCCCATTTCTTTTGCGGGTCAGCTTACTATCTTTGAGACAATTTTTGGTGTCATTTTTGTGTACTGCATTCACCGACAACTACCATCTTTTTTGGAAAGCTTGGGTATGGCTGTCTTGTTGTCTGCTATTGTGTACGGAATTAGGCTGTTTTCTAAGTCATCCACGGCAACAAGTCCCACTCATTAATTTTTTTGAGGGACAACTTGTTGAGGTGCAGCTTTTTTCTCTGTCATAAGCAAGAGAACAAATCCTAGCGTTCCCATTAATAAAGTTGCTGGAATCACGCCAATGCCATAAATAAGAGCCTTAGAGTTGGTTGGCCCACCCAAAGCATTAATCACGCTTCCAAGCAGGGTGTGTAGCGCATAGCCGAAGATCATGATGATCATGTTTGCTACAGCAGTTGTAAGGCCTGCAACTTCTGCTCTAACATAGGTAGAAGCTTTATAGATGGCCAAGATTTGATAAGCACAGCACACCCCTACAACGATAAAGCTTAGGCTTAATACCGAAGAAGAAAGCTGCCAAGTTAAGAAGAAGCAAAAGCTCACAATCATAGCTGCTCCTGCAGCAACAATTGTAACAAGGTAATTATTCATTTTTTCAGCCAAAAAACTTAGCAGGGGTGCTCCAAAGCACATACCAATAAACACCATAGAAGGCAAACTTGCAGCAAGTGTGCCTTCATACCCATACACCTGTTTTAAGAAAGCAGTTCCCCATACATCGGCAAAACCTTCTAAAGGGCCGACCATGAGACCAGCGAAAATGCAACACCAGATCACACGTTTTTGTGTTAAAACTTCTTTGATGTCAGACAAGACAGAACCTTGAGAGGAGGTAGTTGTATCAGGAACAATCCAATAAGTGATGCCAGCCAAAAGAACACCTAAAAGAGCAAAGAGCTGCACAACTGTTTGGTAACCTAAAGCCTCTCTCATATAATCAACAGGACCTCCACCATAGATAGCGCCTAGCAAACCAATTGTGACAGATAGGCTGAGCATGCGAGGAAAACGTTTTTCGCTAAAAGTCATACGAATAATTTTAAAAACGCCTAAAATGCTTGCTGATGATCCCATCCCGATTAGTAGCCGGCCTATAATAGGGTAAACCCAGTAGTCAGAGAAGATAAGGGGTAAGAGACCAGCAACAGACACTAGGATGCAAATTGTCATGACTTTTCTAGGGCCAAAGCGGTCTAAAAGGATTCCCAAAGGCAAGTGCATTAAGGAATAGCCGATATAATAAATCCCAGAAAATTGCCCAAATGCCGTTGCTCCGATTTCAAAGCGTTCCATAATGTCACTGAGCATAATGTTGGGCATGACACGCAAGATGTATTGATAAGCATAGAAAACAGAGGCAATCAACCAGACAAACCATGCTATTGAACGCTTAGGGTTCAGAGAAGAAACGGACATGTTTATAACCTTTATTTAAAAAACTTTAATAAGCTCTCTTTTATAGCCAGGCTTTTAGCTTAACAGGCATTTCTGATCACTATTTTGACCATCAATTTTAAAAGAATGAAAATTTTTACCCAAGCTTCATGAGTAAAATATAGATTTTTTTCTTAGAAAAAGGATTTAGAATTCTTTTTTAAAAAGATTTTTTTCAAAAAAACTGATTTTTATCCTAAACTGAAGGATGAACTATCATGATAGCTCATCCTTCAAGGTTTTTAAATTTCATTACGTTTAAGGGCCTCTAAAAAAGATGTAATGGAATCTAAAACAACTTGGACTCCCGCTCTTGCTTCTGTAACAAGCCGTGTTGCAAAAGGCGCTTTGTCTTGTTCTTTTAATTCAAGGTGTTCAGCTACTCGATTCAGCGCTGGATGCCAATGTTGTATTTTAAAATTGAGAGGATGGAAATCGGGGTCATCAAAAGAAAAGAAACTTACACTTTTTGTTATATACTCTGCGCGTTTCATGGGATTAGTTTGCATATCGTGAGCAATTCTAGCTTTTAAACGAGTGTTCTCTACATCATCTTGCAATAACGTGCCTTGTGCAGCGTCTTCGACGTATTCTGCAATTGTAACATCTAAACGTTGTATGAAAGCTGGTTGAACACCCGCTTTCACGCTTTGACCCCCCGATAAGATTGTGCCATAGAAGGCATACATTGTTCCTACAGCAAAGATAGGGTCTTCAAGCGTGGATAGACGGTCTGCAAAATTCAACACACAAGGTTGAATAAAATGAAAGATGTTATCAATAAATGCTTGAGAACTAATATCTTGATCTGAAAAAAAAAGGAGCTGTCGGATTAACAAAAGACCAGAGTTGGATATCTTCCAAAAGCCGTTTTGAACGATAGAGGCATGGCATGACAAAATCGATTTGAGGATAATAGTGAAGAAGACGAGCCTGGGCATGTTCTAGGGCGTTATGTAGCCAATATAGGTTGCAGAGATAGACAACATAGGCTTTGGAACAGGTCATATTACCGCCGATCAGATTCAATAAAAACTCATTTTTTCTAGCTATGACATGCAGATCTGCCATACCTCGATGTAGGATCTCTCGCAGAGAGTCTCCTGGCATGGCTGCTTGCATACGTGCACCGTGTAGACTAAGTGCTGCCATTTTTTCCAAACCTGAAGAGTCTATCCCAGCCCCCTCTTCCTCGTATCTTTGTGCTGCCTCATAGTCTTGTTGAGATGCAGGGGGAGGGGCCTGGTCTGCGGAAGCAAAGGAGGGATGTCGTAAGGTAAAAAGATTAGGAATGTTGCTAGCCATCTTGCTACTCCAGTTTAACGTTATAGGTAGCTCTAAGTCACATTTTAAAACATCAGTAGGTCTGTTGTTCGATTTGCTTAGAGAAATTTTTAGTTTGCGAAAAACATATAGCAAGATCAAACTTTTAAGAAAAGATCAAGATGATGTTTTTTATGTCTAGATAGTGTTTCAACGCGAATTCTAAAGAAAGCATGCTAGTAGCCAAGAGCTGTACAGTCAGCATCAAGAACCCAACCACCACCTAAAGATTTATAGATGTCGATCAGAGAAAGTAAGACTTTTCCTTCTGCTTCAGCAAGTTGAATTTGAGAGTTGAAAAATTCCTGTTCTGCATTCAGTACAGTGAGATAGTCGGTTTGGCCTTCATAATAACGTAAAAAAGCAAGATGAAGGTATTCTTTCAAAGTTTTTACGCGATCTTTTTCAATAGCTACAATTTGTTTGGTTTGTTGAAAAGCTATGAGTGCATCTTCAACCTCTTTAAAGGCTATTAGGATGGTTTGTTCATATTGGTAAAGAGCTTCTTTCTGTTCTGCTTCGGACATGCGTAATTGTCCTGTCAGCATGCCGCCTGTAAAAATTGGTTGGAGAATATTACCTCCAAAGGCCCATGTGCGTGCAGGACCTGAAAAAAGATTGCTAAATTGTACACTTGCTCCACCGTATAGTCCTGTTAGAGTAATTAAGGGGAAGAAAGCTGCTCTGGCAACTCCAATTTGAGCGCCTGCTGCAATCAGCATGTTTTCTGCTCCAGCAATATCTGGGCGATTCATAAGAAGATCGGAGGGGATGCCAGTTGGAACTTCACATGGAACTAACAATTCATCCAAAGACTTACCTCTTAAGATACATGTAGGGGGTTCTCCTAGAAGAACGCTTAGAAGATTTTCTTCTTGAGGGATGTATTCCTTTATCTGTTCTACGGCTACACGGGCCTGATCATACAAGGAACGAGCTTGTGTGACTTCAATTTCTGAGGTAAGACCTCCTTCAAAGCGTAAAGTTGCAAGTCGTAAATACTCTGTTCTAGCATCAAGTGTTTTATTAGCAATTTCTAATTCTTTATCTAGTTCGCGTAAACGTATGTAACTTTGAGAAACAGAGGCAACAAGCGTTAAGACAACTGTGCGTCGATTTTCAACTTGAGCTAAGAGCTCTTCATAGGCTACATGCATGCCGCTGCGAATTTGCCCCCAAAAATCAACTTCATAAGAGAGTGTAAATTCCCACATGTAACTTGAGGTAATGGGATCAAAGTTATTGGGTAAAAAAATAGCTGCCCCTTCTGGGAATTTTTCTCTTAGATCTGTTGTTTGAGCATAAATTTGAGGAAATAAAGGTGCTCTTGCAACCATGTAGTTAGCATAGTATTGGCATACTCGCCAGATAGCAACCTTAAGATCTTTATTGTTTTCCAAAGCAGTTAGAATGAGCTGTTGTAAAATGGGATCTTCAAAAAGCTCCCACCATCTTACATTTGCTTCTGTGCATGTCGTACTAGCTTCGACACGCCAACATTCTGGCATATCGATATAGGGACGCTCGTAACGCGGTTCAAACGAGCATGAAACACAAATAAAAAGGCACACGCCAAGGACAAGTAGGGGTCTCATATTACCTTACTGGTTCTGAGGAGGCTTTTTTTGACGGTCTAATATTTTATAAAAAAGTGGCATAAAAAATATGCCTAAGAATGTAGCAAATAACATGCCACCCATCACGCCTGTCCCAACAGAATGTCGGCTGGCCGCTCCAGCTCCTGTGCTTGTAACCAGGGGAAGTACACCAAAAACAAAGGTTAAAGAGGTCATAATGATAGCTCTAAATCGTTGTTTAGCAGCCTGTAAAGCTGCTTCTCTGGGTGGTAACCCATCTTTGCGCCGTTGGATGGCAAATTCAACGATTAAAATTGCGTTTTTTGCTGCAAGAGCAATAAGGGTAACAAGCCCTATTTGAAAATAGACGTCATTGGAAAGATGGCGTAACCAAATGGCTACAAAAGCTCCTAAAATTCCAAAGGGCACAACGAGTAAAATGGCAAGCGGTAGAGACCAGCGCTCATAAAGAGCTGCTAAAATCAAAAAGACAAGAACGAGTGCAGCAATCAATACGCTGATGGAAGAGCCTCCTGTTTCTTCTTCTTGATAAGCTTGACCGCTCCACGCATAGCTCATATCATAAGGAAGTAGTTCATCAGCAATTTCTTCCATAGCTTTCATCGCTTGTCCAGAAGTGAAACCTTCTGCGGGAGAACCGTTAATTTTGACAGCAGGAAAATTATTAAAGCGACTAACGAGATTTTCTCCTGTTGTGTAGTAGAAATTAACAAGTGCTTTGATTGGAACCATGTCGCCATTTTCTGATTTTACGTACATATTTCCAATGTCTTGTAAAGAAGTTCTGTATTCAGGTTCAGCTTGTACCATCACCTGAAACACATGGCCATATTTGTTAAAATTATTGACGTATACAGAGCCAAGCAAGGTAGCAAGCGTTTGATATACATCACCAATAGAGACTTTATAGGCTCTTACCTTTGTTCGATCTACATCTGCATAGAGTTGTATACAGTTAGCATTGATAGCAGCGGAAAGTTGAGGGCTAAGTTCGGGTCTTTTACGAGCTGCAGTCAAGAACTTGTCTGTCATAGCCTGTAAACCATTAGCGTCAGCATCTCCTTCATTGACAATCCAGAACTCGAAGCCTCCGACAGTTCCCAACCCTTGGATAGCAGGAGGGTTAAAAGGCATGACAAGAGCCTGCGGGATACCGTAAAACTGTTTGGATAGAGAAGCTAAGATTCCATCAGCGCTGAGTGATTTTTTTGTCCGTTCTTTCCAATCCTTTAAAATAATGAAATAGGTGCCTACTTGGGTTCTGTTGAGGTTTTCTAATAAACTAAATCCTGTCATTGAAACAAATTTATCAACACCGGGTTGTTGATGAACGATTTTTTCGACTTTTTGTGTAACTTCTTCAGTACGATCTAGGCTAGCTGCGTCAGGAAGCATTGCGAAGGCAAATAAATACCCTTGATCTTCTTGCGGTACAAAGCTTGTAGGGGTTGTTTTAGCAAGCATTAAAACAGCCAAGGCAACAATAGCAAAACCTAATAAGCCTAGAAAAGGGCGGTCTATGAGCCAGGCTGCAACGGAGCCATATTTGTTTGTGCAGGACTGCAAAAAGCGATTAAAAAGATCGGCGGCTTTTGAAGGTTTGGTATGTTGTTTAAATAATAATGAAGCAAGTACAGGACTCAGTGTTAGGGCAATAATACCAGAAAAAATGACAGAAATTGCAATTGTTATGGCAAATTGACGATAGAGTTCTCCTGCAATACCTCCCAAAAATGCAACGGGAATGAACACAGCGCATAGGACAAAAACAATAGCAATGACAGGCCCTGACACTTCTTCCATAGCCAATAAAGCGGCCTCTTTTGCTTTGAGTCCTTTTTCCCGCATATTACGTTCTACATTTTCTACAACAACAATGGCATCATCAACGACAATACCGATGGCAAGGACAAGGCCAAACAGTGTAAGAGTGTTAAGAGAAAAGCCTAAAAGGTGCATGCCTGCAAATGTGCCTATGATAGAAACAACCATAGCAAGGATGGGAATGATAGTGGCTCGCATACTTTGTAGAAAAATAAACACCACAAGAGCCACTAGGATGGCTGCTTCATAAAGAGTCTTTTCCACTTCCTTGATAGAGATTTTGATAAAAGTTGTTGTGTCATAGGGAATGGAATAGGTTAGGCCTGGAGGAAAACGTTTAAAAAGCTTATCTAGAGTTCTTTTTACTTCAGCTGCTACATCTAAAGCATTGGCACCGTATTCTTGATAAACTGCGATTAATGCTGTGGACTTTCCATTGATTTCGCCAATCACACTATAGTCTTGGGCGCCTAGCTCCACTGCTCCGATATCTTTGATAAGAACACTTGATCCATCGGATGTGGCTCTTAAGATAATATCTTCATATTGTTTGGGTTCATTGAGTCGTCCTAATCCTACAACTGGGATATCTAGAAGTACAGGTTGGTGAGTCGGAGCTTGTCCAAGTTGACCAATGGGGTAGTCAGCGTTTTGATTAGAAATGGCTTGGATGACATCTACAGATGTGATGCCGAGCTGTGCCATTTCATCGGGTCTTAACCATACACGCATGGCATAATCTCTAGCATTGATAAGTTTGGCATCGCTCACGCCGGGCAGACGCAAAATTTCATCAGCTACATGGATGGTGGCATAGTTGCTAGTAAATACTTCATCATAACGCCCGTCTGGAGATTGGACGGCTACAATGAGTAAAATAGTAGGAGTTTCTTTTTTAACTGTTACGCCTTGTTTTTGTACGGATTCTGGAAGTTGTGGCATGGCCAGATCGACACGATCCTGAACATTGTTTAAGGCTTTATCAGCATCTGAACCTATTTCAAAAAATACGTCGAGAGTAAGAGCTCCTGCTGAAGAACTTTCCGAATACATGTAGATCATGTCTTCTACGCCGTTAATCTGATCTTCCAAAGGTGCTGCAACGGTATCTGCAATGGTATTAGCACTAGCTCCAGGATAGCTAACTGTGATTTGAATTTGTGGGGGTGTAATATTAGGATATTGCTCAATAGGAAGCTCTTTAAGGGCAACCAGTCCACCCAGAGTTAAAAGGATGGAAATGACAGCTGCAAAGACGGGGCGTTGAATGAAAAAACGAGAAATCACGTATTTTCTCCAGAAGGTTGTTGGACCGATAGTTTATCAACAGATAGAACATGGACAGCAGCGTCGTCCTGAATTTTATTGACTCCCTCTACCACTACAATATCTCCGGCTGTTAAGCCTTTTTTGATCACCCAATACTCTCCGTACCAATCTCCTACTTCAATGTGACGGACGCTTACTTTGTTATCTTGAGAAATGACAAAAACAAACATGCCATTTTTCCCTTGTAAGACAGATTGCTGTGGAACAAAGATCGCATTGGGTCTGAGGATACCTGTGACAGTTGCTCTGACAAACTGGCCAGGAAAAATATCTTCTTCAGGATTCGGAAAGCTGGCCCGTACCGTCATAGTTCCTGTTTGAGGGTCTAGAGTAGGGGAAGCAAAATTAACTTTGCCTGGGTAAGGAAACTTTGTTCCATTGCTTAGAGTAAGAAAAACTGTGTATTCTTGAGTTTCTGGGATATGAAGAGATTCTCGTTCGCCTCTCATTTGCAGTAGATCATGATCTGAAACGCTAAAATAGACCCAAATAGGATCTACAATTGAAACATAAGTCAATAAACCATTAATGGATGGGGTAATTAAGGTGCCTTCGCGAAAAAGAGCTCGACCAGTTAATCCTTTGATAGGGGAAGTGATGTAGGTGTAACTAAGATTTAATTCTGCTTGAACAACATTGGCTTTTGCAATCATTACAGAAGCTTCTGCTGTCAAAACGGCAGCTGTGGCATCATCTAAGTCTCTTAGGCTAGCTGCATTTTGTTTGTACAGTGGTTCGATGCGTTCCAAACTTTTTTTAGCACGCCACAATACAGCTTCTTGTCGGGCAAGCTCTCCTTTTGCAGCATCTAAACTAGCTATAAAGGGGCGAGGATCCAGGCGAAAGAGAAGTTGATTGGGCTCCACTAGGCTTCCTTCCGTATAATCGATAGTTAAAAGATAGCCTTCTACACGGGCACGAATTTCCACAGGATGAGAGCTTTTTGCAACTCCAACAAAAGTAAAATCTGCTGGGATTGTTTGAGGTTCTACTTGGAAGGCTGTGACTTGTACAGGCGGTAAAGTGTGTGGTTTAGGTTTCGAGCACATCAGACAGGCACAAGCACATAACGCAAAGATAAAAAAATTTTTCATACATTTTCTTCATCTCACTCTTGCTAAAACAAAGCAATCATTTATTATGAGCCAAGAGAGGAGAAAATATTGAAAACCCTACGTGCTAAGCTTTTCATGAGTGTGGGGATTATCCTACTCATTGTGTCATGTCTGAGTTATCTTTTACCTGAGATTTTTATCCGTCGAGAAATCAAACAAGGCGGTGTTTATATCAATCAATATGTGCAGCAAATGGAACAGAAGATTTTACAAACTTCTTCTTTTGTACTGTTATATCGCTTTATGGAAAGTGGTGCTGCTCTATTAGGAGATGCTAAGCGTGCCGAGCAAGTAGAGCCGTTACCTGCAGACCTATGGAAATTTGCTGTAGAAATTGCCTCATATAATCCTGAAATTGCATTTGTCCAGCTTAGTTTAACTGATGGTACCTCAATTGTTGTGTCGCCTGAAGATGCGGAGCTTTATTTAGGACATAGTCAAGAATTTAAAGAAGGTAAGTTATGGGTTAAAATTCAGGGGAAAGAGGCTGTTTTTTTAGCTGTGCCGGATCCTTTAGGAAGGGATTATCTGTTGTTTTCGCAGGATCAGCTTAAAAATTTAGCCAAGGATGCATCCTTAGATCCTAAGCTTGCAGTTTCTTTTCTCCAAGCCTCTGAATTTTTAGAAAGTCATCCTCAAATCTCTTTTGCTCCTTTTTCTACTGCAACAGTTTCTCCTTCTATCCATTCTCAAGATGAATTTTATCGCTTTTTATTACAAAAACAGACGTTATTAGAAAATAAGTTATCTTTAATAAGTGCACTTGAAACATGGCAACAATCTTTCTTGCATCCAGCCGGTATTTTTCGTCTCGGCGATCAAAAGCAAAGTGGACAGGTGGTTTTAAGTCAGGAAGCTTTTAGTGGTCAACCGATCCTTCCTTTGCCTTTGCAGCCCAATCAAGAGCCTATGCCTTTTTTACGACATAAAAAGGGATACATAGAAGTAGAGGCTGTGAGTATTGTCGAGAGACAGCATCCTTCTATAAGAATAGCGATAGGATTTTCTGTTTCAAAGATCGTGCAACAGATTGCTCAGCTGATTGAACGTCCTATTTTGATTACGGAAGGTAACAACCTGATTGTCGGCATTTCTCCGGAGGGAGATTGTTTTAATGATATTAAGATGCAGGATTCCAAAAATTTGACTTGGAGGGGAGTGGATTATCTAGCTTTTCGCGTTCCTTTAGCAAAGTTAAATCTTGTTGTCTTAACCAAAAAATCTCAGATCACGGAAATTGATAGCTTTTTAGCTGATTTAGGTAAGCGTCTTATGCAGCAAATTTCGCTTAACTTGGTAGGAGTCACTCTGCTTTCTTTGGGTATAGCGCTTCTTTTGTTAGGGAGAATTTGCAAGAAGATTACAAGTCCTATTGCGATGCTTGCTTGTGCAGCAGAGGATATTGGAAAAGGTAAAATAGAAGCTATTGAATTGCCAAAAGTAGAAAAACGACAAGATGAAGTTGCAACACTGACACATTCTTTCAAAAAGATGATCTTGGCTCTTCGAGAAAGGGAAAGTATCCGTGGCATGTTAAACAAAGTTGTATCCAAAGAAATTGCTGAGAAAATTCTGAGCCGTGCCATTGAATTGGAAGGGGAAGAAAGAGTGGCAACATTGTTGTTTAGTGATATTCGGGGATTTACTCAGCTTTCTCAACATATGAAACCCAAGGTTTTGATTAAGATTCTTAACGCCTATATGACGCGTATGTGTGCAATCATTGATTCTACACATGGTGTGGTGGATAAATTTGTTGGTGATGAGATCATGGCTTTATATGGAGTGCCTATAGATCTTGAACAACATGCCATTAAAGCTATTGAAGCAGCTGTTGAAATGATGCGTGTGTTGAAACAGTGGCAAACTTCGCATTCTGAGAGTTTTTCTGTAGGGATAGGGATTCATACAGGTATTGTATGCGCTGGTAACATGGGATCAGAAAATCGTCTTAATTATACAGTTGTAGGAGCCAATGTGAACTTGGCGGCTAGGCTATGTGAACAGGCGTCAGCCATGCAGATTTTAGTTTCTGAAGAAACCTGGCGTCAGCCAGGTGTTCAGCAAGCTTTTAAATTTAGGAAATTAGAAGCTCTTTCCCTTAAGGGTATAGAAGGTCTTGTTCCTGTTTATGAAGTAGAATTCTGATTTAGAGGCTGTTCTTGGTTGCCTACTCACGTGTATCAGCCGTGCATATCACCTAGCAAGTTGTTTTTTAATATAAGACGGCTGTATATAAAGAATGTTTATCCTTTGCGCCGTAAAACCCACTTCTTCGGGGGTGGGAGTAAGGAGCAACCATGTTTTGGGATGGCGTAGCCATCACTTACA
>JAFEGP010000012.1 GCA_018239815.1 Verrucomicrobiota bacterium
TCAGAAGAATTTTCTGATAAAATGCCCAAACTAGATAAAAAGACATCTTTCATCATGTGCTTTAAAGCTGTTCTTTTCTTTCCCCATCACTTTGAAGACATCCTAAGTGTAGCTCAAACATTTGACCCTGATATCCATTTGCGTCGTGATGAATTACAAGCCATACAACAACAAGCTTTAAAGAGGTTTAAAATCATCTATGACGATCATCTAAAGTTTGTCCTAGATCAAGGCATCACGCTACAACAAGCCACTGTTGTCAGACCTTTAAACCCAGATAAAGTGAAGCGTTTAGAAAAAGTTATAGCCGATTGGCTACGTCTGCAACACAACGATAAATATATGACGCCTGATCTTTTGGGTAGTGATCCGGAAACAGCTATAGCTAAATTTCATCAGGACTTTCTTCCTAGGTTTTTAGTTCATCTCTATGTTTTTTTTACACGCATGCTAGAAGAAAATGCCCAATCTTACGAAGGTAGAGCCTCTTCTATGACTGAACTACTTCGCATTAGAACCTTAGAATTTACCAAACAACATGCCTGCTATAACACATTTATTGAAACGGTCTGTGCTATTCCTAGAGATATGCTTAAGCTGAAATATGAAACTAGTTTTCTGCATTATCATCTGCTAGATCTTATCCTCAACGAACTTGTCAAAGAAGGAGAGATAGCCTATTACAATCGAGAATTAGGCTATGGAGGTCGGACTATTCACTGCATCTTTTGCTAAAAAGATCGCTTCACTGAAAAATTCATGAAAAACCGATTGTTGCTTGCGTAAGAATTTTAAGAAGCCTTTCGAAACGGTGACTACTCCCACGCCTAAAGGCGTGGGAGTAGTCACCTTACTAGGAATTGAAATTAAGTGCCTTGAGGAACGATTTGAGACTGATGATCCTGCTGCGGTCCTTCTTAGAGCTATCAAATTAGCAGAACCTGAGATGGACAACAGGCGTAGGGCGTTAAATACCAAAATGGGAATGGGAATTGAACGCGCAAAGGCTGAGGGGCGCTATGTATGCGGTAAAGCTCCCTATGATTATCATGGGTCAGAGATCAAAAGAATAGGCCTATAATCACCGCTCAAAAAAATCTTCAAAAAACAACGGGTTTGTGATGATGAATTGTATGCATGACACTCTTATCTATGATATGCGCCCGATTGACCCCATCTGTTACCTTTATTTCAATAATCCCTTCTCGCTCAAGTTCAGCTACATAAGCTTGAATCGGGACTTTGGTAAGCATGTACGCAATAAGATCGTCAGGTATCTTTTTTACATGCATGGCCTTGGATGTAATCTCCTCCAAGGAATGAGGGGTTTTTGTTAACATCGAAAGAACCAAGCTCTTAGTTTCTAGAATCCTTTCTTCATGATCATCGATCAATGCGATCAAATCAGATATCACTCCTCCATGATAAATGATCGTAGCATCTAGGGATGGCACTAATGTCCTCAGTTTCTTAAAAGAATTTAACGTATCATTAATAAACGTGTAGTACAGAATAGGGTATTTATTGAATGTCTCCGTGCCGAAAACAGCATCTCCACAATAAAGGACATTATCTGGTGATTTAATAGCTATCATTCCTCGAGTGTGGCCTGGGAGGGTGATGACCTCAAACACTTCATTATTTATGCTAAGCTTTTGATCCTGATAAGGAGCAATAATGTCCGTAACTCGAGAAGCCTGTTGTGGGGCAATCGGTTTGCATTTCTTGAGCTGTTCAAATGCTGCAGCTCCCCCACAAAAGCATGTCGGCGCCATTAAAGGGTCTTCAATAAAAGGTCTTTCAGTTTCAGTGCTAAAAATTTTTACTTGTGGATACTTTTGTTGAAAAAAAGCATTTCCACCAGAATGATCTCCATGGCAATGCGTATTGATGATTGCAGTTAACTGCGCATCTGCTTGACCTAAAGCCTTATCAACTTCTTTGGCAACATCCTTGCTGATGCCACTATCAATTAAAACAGCCATTCCATCTTTGATGTAGGCACCTATGGAAAAAACCCCATCGCAGTAGAAACTATTATCTTTTACCTTTACGAGATTAATTTTTGCCATCATCTACCTTTAAATCGATATATTTACCATGAGTCATTTTTTCCAATTCGCTGGATCTAAGTTGAAATACTGCGAATGGAGTCCCTGCTGCTGCCCATATCCATTCATAATCTTTTAGAGTTGGATCCAGGAAGGTAAGTACTTTTTTATGATGACCAATAGGCGGCACCCCTCCAATAGCAAACCCTAATTTTTCTTTTACACATTTTCCATCCGCTTTGATTAGATGAATGCCTGTAGAATCCTCTATTTTTTTCATATCCACACGGTTAATGCCTGAAGCAATTACCAACACTGGATCTCCTGATGCTTTATCTATAAAGACAAGTGATTTTGCTATTTGAGCAACCTCGCATCCAATCGCACTAGCAGCTTCCTCAGCACTTCTTGTAGAGTCTGGGAGCTCTTTCACGATACAGCTGTGTCCATTTTCAATCAAAAATGTCTGCACCTTTTGTGCACTATCTGAAAGCTCTTTATTCATCACTTTCCCCCTTATATAACGATAATTTTCTAGTCAGATCACTTACGACCTCATGAGGTCCAAATAAAACAAGACCATAATAAATAATATCTTCTTGTTTGGTCGCCAGGGTTCTTGCTTCCTGATCTGCCCATGTTCCCTCAGTCATGGTATTTGTAAAGACAGCATATTGAAGACCTGCTTCTTTTGCCTTCATCAATAAGGTCCCTATCTTATTGGAGTTTTTTTCTCTTAAAATAATGAAAGGCATTTTAGAGATGTTGGGGTAGACAAACCCCTCTGCATTTTTATAATTCATCAAATGCAAATCTTCGTGTCCCATATGAGCCCCGAATCCTAGACACATATGAGCTACAGCATTCATAAGGACGCCTGTCTCAATTTGCTTGTTGACGATAGCGACTAATTTATTAGGAAACATTTTAATACCTCCACAGGTTATATCAGATTAATCTCAGTTGAAAAACAATGGACAGCTTGAGCAAAAATTTTGGCTTGATACGTTTTTCCTTTCTTTGCAAATTCCACTCTTACAACTCCAGGTCGTTCAATAAAGTGTCCTTGCTCAACTTGAAAATGATTAGAGTCTTTTGGTAAGAGTTCAAAAGACTCTATATAAGCTGTAAGTCCCCCTAAAACTGAACCTGTAAATGGATCTTCCGAAATCCCCACCAAGGGAGCAAAGCAACGCATGTGAAATTGATTTTCTTGATCGAAAGTTTCAGGACAAAAAACGCATAGAGCTACAATATCATGCGCCTTAGAGAATTGAGCAAAAGTCTTAGGATCACATTCAATCTTTTTTAAAGCATCCAATGAGTTTGCGACTACAAAGAGATCTTTATTTGTTTTTTCATACATCACAGGAAAGGCACGGTTAATCAAATGCTCATCGAAGCCCCCTGCTTCAGCCACTTCATTGTGACTAATAGATGCCTGCTTTAAATGGATGCTAGGGGCTTCATAGGCAACTTTTATTGCATCATGATTTTCTATTTTTGCTTCCATGTTAAGAACACCACAAAGAGTCTCTACTTTGAATGGATAAAGGCCTTCTTTTTCGATTCCAAAGCGCTTTTCTTTAGCAATCATGTAAAGAGCCCCTACTGTTGAATGTCCACAAAAGGTAATTTCATGACCCGTTGGAGTAAAATAACGCATTTTAAATGCAGCTTTTTCACTCGGTAGAACAAAAGCTGTTTCGGATAAATTCAACTCTCTGGCAATTTTGCGCATAGTGATTTCGTCTAGATCATCTGCATCCAGAACAACGCCAGCTGGATTACCTCCGAATTTGGTGTTTGTAAAAGCATCTACTTGATGGACATGAACCTTTCCAAAGTTAGTAGTTGTCTTCAAGTGGTTGTATACAGTGGCTCGTGAAATTTGAAGCTTTGAAGCCACATAAGCTGAAGATTCTTTAAAATCGAATAAGCTTTTACTCTTAAGTTGCGAAATAAGCTCCCTTTTTTGTTTTGCAGCCATTGCCTGAAGACTAATTTTATTTTCTGAAAGATATACTTGGATGCTTTGATCAATTTGTTGTTTCCAAGAATCAGTCCCTGACTGCGTTTGACAATTGGAAGCGGGCTGAATCAGGAAATTCAGTTGATCTTGAAGATTTTTAAAATGAGTTAAGTCATACCGTACTCTCAAATAGCTTACTATTTTTTTATCCTTATAGAATGGGTAGAGAAGGCTTCTTACATTTTTCCCTGTGGTGAGGAATTCGGACAATATTTCCTCAACTAAAAAATCCTTTAAATCACACTGCTGATCTTCTTTAATCGAGGAAAAAGAGTTAAAGATTTCCAGGATATTACCATTTCTATCCAATAGAGAACACTCTACTAATGGGTAAAATAAGTTCACTAAACTTTGCGCTAAGGAGTTAAAATCTTCTTTTATCATCGCCTCACCTTTCTTAACCTGTAATCTTATTCTAATTTAGAATTTTTGTCAAATACCGATTGTTTTTGCTTAGAAATTCCAATTGAATCAAAAAATCAAAACCGTTATCATGAAGTTTAAATGCGCGAATCAAGCAGATTATCTTATCGACAAGGAGAAAAATGGAGATAGATTCTAGAAGCTTAGAGGGTGCTTTGGTTATACTCGGACAATTACTTGCCGACCGTGGTCATTATTATGAAATTGTTGCTATAGGGGGAGGAAGCCTGCTTCTATTGGGATTGATTGAACGCACAACTAAAGATTTAGATGTTGTCGCACTTCTAAAAAATGGGCAATTGGCTTCAGCAGATCCTCTACCCGCACCTCTTTTGAAAGCGGCACAAGGTGTCGGAAATGTCGTAAAATTAGGCCAAGATTGGCTCAATATTGGTCCTTCCTCGCTTTTAGAAGGAGGATTGCCAAAAGGATTTCTTAATCGTGTACACACCCACCATTATAAAGGTTTAACTGTACATTTAGCCGATCGATTTGATCAAATTTGCTTCAAACTATATGCAAGCGTTGATCAAGGACCACACAGCAAGCATTTTACTGATTTAATAATTTTACAACCTTCCTCTGAAGAAATCGAGCAGGCAAAGAATTGGTGCATCAGTCATGATGTATCAGAAGCTTTTGCTATTGAATTAGATAAAGCACTAGAGGTTCTCGATGGATCTGATTAAAAAATTGGATCAATCTCTTTTAGATCTTGCTTGGAGTCTATGGACAGAGCTCGGTGTTCAAGGACATAAAAGAAAACATCAAGATTGTTTGATTGCATTAGAAGAGCTTATTTTACTCACAACCACTTTAGCTGAAATAGATCCCAGGTTGCGAGATGAATCCTTAGACTGGTGTTCTCAATATCATCACTTCATATCCATTAGTCGTTTAAAATCTCTTATGAAAGAATATGATGCTCAAATTTTAGAAGCATTTTCCAAATACTCTTCCACTCTTAATTCTGTCTCTTGTGCTCATTGGCCCATTTTTCAAGAGTTTGCACCGTTAAAGGTTCGCCTAAGTCATAAGTCTTGTTTACGACCCTTAGAATCACCAGCACTTTTAAGTATCAGAACCAGATCAGTATTTGGAACAGGAGCTAGAGCTGATCTTATTATGTTTTTTTTGACACATGGTGATGTAGATTTTTCGATTTCAGATACCATTGAAATTGGATATTCTAAACGAAATCTAGCTGATATATTAGAAGAGCTACAGTTAAGTGGATTAGTTGATCAATCCCTTTTAAGAAACCAATACCGATACCATCTGCTAAAAAGAAAAGAGCTCTTAAAAATACTAGGTCCTTTGCCAAAATATATTCCATCATGGCGTCATGTCATTGAGGTCATTCTGCCAATACGAACGTGCTTACAAAGGATTAAAAACTCATCTGAAAGCACACAAGCAATTGAAATTCAAAACTTATTGATCTCAATTCATTCAAAACTTAAAAAACTTCAAATTTCACCCCCCTCTTTTGATGGGGATATTTCAAAGTATATGCGCTCATTTAACCAATGGTTAATGGATTTTTCTTATCAAATCCAATCTCGGAGCAACTCTCTGATTTAAATTTTTCGTACTAAAAGGCTTCTCCTGCCACAACTTTTGTTCCTATCGACTGTGTTGAAAAATTCATTTAAGATATAGACAATAATTTCTTTCGCACCCGCTTTTTTGGCACCTCTTACTGCTGCGTTCACTTCGGCGGTGTATAGTCTGCGACCCTCTTCATATTGAGGTTTGCCTGCAACTACTTGATCCCACTTAACAATCCCTCCTATCGCATCTGTGGGGACAGGTAAAGAAGAAATTTACAACGGTGCTTAGCACACTTTCGGGCGAAATATCGATCCTTGAGTCCACAATAATCGATTCTTGAGACAGCTCATAGCTCCTGATTGTTATAGGTGAAATTCCAATATGTGAATCGTTAGCTCAACTGCTCAGCTGGCGTGTCATTGTAAGGCCATCTTGCATAGCTTTACATGGATTTTTTTGAGCGGCTCACTTGAAGTCAAAAGAAAATTACTTGATTCGATCTTTCCCGAAAAACTGGTATTTGAGAATGGAAATTATCGAACCAGCCAAGTAAACCCGGACATTGAACTTATCGGACAGTTTAACAAGGGGTTAGGAAAGGAAAATGCCGGAGCATTTTTTTCGTTGGAAAAAATGCTCCGGCTATGTGCCCAGGAGAGGACTCGAACCTCCACACCTCGCGGTACCAGAACCTAAATCTGGCGTGTCTACCAATTTCACCACCTGGGCAAGCAAATGGTCCCTAACTCTATCCAGCTAAAACAATTTTGTCAATCTCTACCTTGATGAAAATCGCCAGCGGGCGTATCCTCCCCTCCAATACACAAAAGGTTATTCCCTATATGGTTGATATCGCCCCTCCTATTACCGCCCCTTTAGGATGTGAAGGTCCTGAACTTGCAGAAACTGGTTTGTTAGAACATGGAGCAGAAGGCTTGTATTCCCTTGCTCTTCTTGAAATCGATGGACAAAACATTTCGCAAATGCTCAAGGCTCTTAATATGCAATGGAGTATGGCCAAGCAACCTGATTGCTCTTACCTTGCCACATCCCACCAGATTCTCCATCTCTCCCCTGAACTAATTGCCGCTGAAAGAGAGATTGAGACTTTAACGAACATGCTTCAAGAACCCACAACTCAATCCGATCGTTCTGCTGCTGCACTCAAACCTCTAGCAGCAGCACCTCAAGTCCATTCTTCTATTTTCTCTCTAGCTAAAAGCGTTTATGAAACACGCACACAAAGTCGTGAACAACCACGAGAACAAACCCACTCTCAGCTTTCTCAGAATCAAATCGCCACAGCCACTCCTTTGTCAAAATCTGCCAGTGAACAAAAAGAAATCGCACATAGAAAATGGGACAAGCAAGATCAAGAGGGAAGAGGCGGAGGCCACTCTCAGCAAGATCAACAACGCGAGCGCTCTCATAAACATCAAGCTTCTGTGTCTAAGGTCAGCTCAACAGATGCAAAACCTGCTGAAGCACCAACAGAAAGTATCAACAGCATTTTCATTCGCTTTATGGCTTTAATGGCAAAAATACTAGGCCAAGCAGAAGCAGAAGCTCACGAATTATATAGTCGTATTAAACATAGAACAGATCAAATCGACCTTCTTACGACCCTAATGCAAAAAATCAACGCGACAAATGGAGAGCTTGATATTTCACAAAACCCCCAGATACAGCATCTAATTCAGCGAGCACGTGAAATTGGAGTAGAAATCCCAGAAGGCAAAACAAAATGGACCGAAGAAGAAAAACGTTTGCTTAAAGAAAATATCCAAATGCGTAAAGACAGTATGGAAAAAATCACACAGTTAGAGCGCACAGATATGCAACGCTATTTACAAGAAGCCTCTCAATGCCATCAAGCTCGTTCTAACGTCTTGAAACTCTTGAAAGAAGTGCTTGATACATTGATCCATAATATTCGACCAGCCTAATGCTTAAACAACTTTTACAGAGATTGGCCCTTGAATATCAGGATGGCCTGCCTTTGCTTGAAGATTTGGATAGCTATCTCAGAGATTTTGTTCCTCAAGCTTTGTTAAAAAGCTCCTCACTACAACAGGCCTTTGGCATCTCCCATCAAGAAATGGAACTACTCTACAAAGAAGCCTATCTCCAATATGAAAATAATAAGCTGGAAGAGGCTTCTATAACATTTCGTTTTCTTGTGCTGTTTGATCCTTGGATAAAAAAACATTGGATGGGGTTGGCTAGCTGCCAACAACTAAGGAAATTTTATGACAAGGCCCTACACAGCTACGCCATTGCAGCTGCATTAGATAGCGAGGATCCCTACCCTCATTTTTATGCTTATCAGTGCTGCCTTGCTTCAAATAATTTAATTGATGCACAAAAAGCCCTTCTTTTGGCTTATCAGCGTACTTCTGAGCCTTGTCATGCAAAATTACGTCATAAAATAGAATTTTTACACCAACGCGTCTTTTCCTCTACCTGTAAAATATAAAAATATGTTAGAGTCTTTTTATTTTCATGCACTTAGAAACAAAATTCTATGACAAAACATCTTTTTTTTGGACTTACTCTTCAGGCTCTGCAAGATCTGTTAGAATCCCTGCAGATTAAAAAATTTGTTGCAAGCCAACTTACTCAATGGGTGTATGAGAAAAACGTAACAGACCTTAATCTCATGAGCAATCTTTCTAAGGATTTAAGGGCTAAACTATCAGACATCTTTAACTTTGAAACTCTACGTCTTGAAACGAAAGAGGTTTCCAAAGATGAACAAACCGTTAAATATCTATGGCGTTTTGAAGACGGCCTAGCTTTTGAATCTGTCTTAATTTTGGCCCCTGATCGACAAACTGTATGTGTGTCCTCTCAAATTGGTTGCCCTGCACGTTGTGCTTTCTGTGCTTCCGGAAAAAAAGGATTATTTCGTCATCTCACAGCACATGAGATTGTGGAACAGGTATGGCGTATTCATCGAGACCTACAACAGCAATCAGGTCAATCTGTCACAAATATCGTCTTTATGGGAATGGGCGAACCTCTAGAAAATTATGAAGCTGTGACAACAGCTATTAGGATTTTAACAGATCCTTCTTTAATGGGGCTTTCCAAACGACGCCTAACCCTTTCTACAGTGGGTATCGAAGACAAAATTTATCGTTTAGCAGATGAAGGATTTGGCATTGGTTTAGCATTTTCTCTCCACGCTCCTAATCAAAAACTAAGAGAAAAAATTATCCCTTATGCACGTAAATATCCTCTAGATGATTTACTCAAAGCTTTAAGGTACTATTCTCAAACAACCAAAAAAGACATTACTTTTGAGTACACTCTCATTCGAGACTGGAATGATCAACCTGAGCACGCTTTGGAGTTAGCTGAACTTTTAAGTTCATGGCAATGCACTGTCAATTTAATTCCCTATAACCCTGTAGAGGGTTTAATGCTCAAAATACCTAGTACAAAAAACATCGAAACGTTTCGTCGTATCTTAACGCAAGCTGGCATTCATCACACTTGTCGCTATACAAAAGGTCGTGATATTGCTGCAGCTTGTGGACAACTAGCCTTAAAAAACACAGAACAGCTTAATTTACAGTAGCGGCTTTTAAAAAATCAGGCCTCTACTCTTTCTGTAAATTCTGTAACTCTCTAGACTCATTACTTCTGAATATTCACATTCTCAACATGGAGAGTCTTGATGATTACTTCTTCCCCTTCTTGGGCTTTTGCAGAAATTGCCGCCGACACACCTCTTCCAGAGCCAGAATCTTCTAGCATTTCTTATTCTTCCCAAACTTCTTCTGCGCATTCTTTATTAGAGGGAAGAAACTTTACAATGATCCCTTACTCATCACCTATCACTCTACATACCTCGATTCTACACAACCGCTTCCCTTCTCACACTCTTTCCAATCCTCCTTCTGTCAAACTCTGCACGATAACCAAACTTGTTACACCTCTACCAACCACAGCTGCCGTCGTTTTACCTATTAAGCAGTTTTTACCCCCGCTTGCAAAAGCGCCCTTACAACCTATGTCTTTATTTGCTCAAACACCTGTTCGTCATCCCATTTCTTCTCATCGTATTTCAGCTGCTACACAATTTACCGTATCTTCTCGACCCTTATCAGAGCGTTGCCATCTTCATATTTCTCAAAAACAGACAGCGACGTGTCAACATGTTGCTCTCAAGTCTCAGCAACACCTTGTCTATGCTACAAATTGGTTACAGCAAAAACAACAAGACTCCGATCAGCACTCCCAACATCAACATGAAGAACCTAACGATACAGTTTCTATTACAGACCTTAAAACCCAACATCATTTTACACATACAAACTCTATAACTGAGGAACGTCCTGTTTTAGAGCCTCCTCGTATCGGAGTATTTGCTCTCTATTATATTCTGACCAAAATTGGCATTGTCTCAGATGCTCAGTCCAATTGGGAAGCTCGTCAGCATATTCAGGCAAATCAAGAGGAAACCGAAATCGTTCACAAGGCTCGCCTTGAAGAAATGCAAAAAGCTCTTGATAAAGAACAAGAAACTAAGCGCTGGAGTGTTTCTGTTAAGGTCTTCTCGTGGTTAACCTCTTTTATGAGTTTAATTGCTGGGATTGTCATGATCATCACAGGAGTAGGGGCTGTTGCGGGAGCTTTGCTTGTTGCTGGAGGCGTCTTTACCTTGACCAACCAAGTCTTAGAAGTGACAGGAGGATGGGAGAAAATTGCTGGAATCCTCCCAGGAGACAATCCGGAAAAAAAGCGTGCTGTGATCATGTGGATGCAAATTGGCATTTCTGTATTATGCTTAATTTTAGCTGGAGCTGGAGTCTTATTAGGTGGTTATTCAGCTGTGGGAGAAGCTATGAATCAATTTATGGCTGTTTTTGGGGGTATTGTTCTTTTAGGGCAAGGAGTCAGCTCGATAGGACAGGGTGTAACCCTCTATCTACACAAAGAAAATACTGCAGAAACTCGACGTTATGCACGACGTCTGGTAGAACTTAAATATCGCCGCGAAGACCTTATGGAAAAGGTTGAGGCAAGCCTTGATCGCATGAAACAGTTATTTGAAGAGATGACACGTGCCTTGGATTTCTCTTCAGAGTTATTCTATAGCGATCAAATGGTCAATCAGAGATAATGCGCAATTAAGAGATTAAGTGTAAGGAATCTGTCATGATCGATATTTCTCCTGCTCCCTCTCCTCAAGAAGGGCAACTTTCATCTGTAGATAATGTAGCTCAGACAGCTAATGAGCAAGTGACTTCTGAAGTAGCTTTCCCTTTAATTGAAGCTCTGGCCTGTTGGATGAATCCCACAAAAGAGACGTACAGAGCACCTACGCCTGATCCTTTTTTTGGTAAAAAAGAGTCTACAAACTCTGCATCTGTTTTCTCGCATCGGCGCTTGCAAAGCGTAGATGCTGATTCTAGTCGTACCATCAAAGCAATATCACTTATTTTATCTTCCACCCTACCTAAGGCTTGTGCAGTAGCTAGACCTTCTCCTATTTCCTATTTTCAACATCACACCACAACTACAAAAACCTCTTCTTTCCTGCAATCTGGATTGTCTACATCTTTGCCTAAAGAAGCAGCTCAAACCACTTTACCTGCTTCGCATTCCGTGGTCGGATTATCTCATCAAAATAGAGTTACACATTCTATCTCAACTCTTACAACGACTCCTTCTGTCTCAATACGATCACAAGATCGATTAAGGCATAGCTCAGACAATATGGTAGTAGGTTTACTTCCTCTTGTTCCTCTCAAAAAAACCTCATCTCATATTGTGCCTCAACATCAATCTTGGGAAAAACAGGAACAAGAAGACGCTGATTCCGAACGTAGACATACTCATACCTATACTTCTGAAACAACACCAAAAAGCCCTGTTAAAAAAGTTGCTGGTGTGGCTTCTGCTCTTTTTGCCTTGCACGCCCCACCTCCAGCCAAAAATCCAGATCTTCTGTTTGACATACTCAAACAACCAGCAGAACAACTTTCTAATGAGCTAAGTGTAAGAATGTCTTATTTTGATGTACTGCTACTATTTTTTGAACTCATGAAATTAGAAGTAACTAGCCAAGAAGATGAAAAAATGGCTAGACGCAAAGAACGACAGGTGCAGCTTAAGTACCTAGAACAAGAGGTTGCTAACTTTAAATCACAAGCAAAGTGGATGCTATTTTCTTATGTGGGAGCTGGTGTACTTGGTATTGCATCAGGATTGGCACCTATTGTAGGACACATGAAAGGGGAAAGCATTCTCAACACATTTTCTAGTGTATTTAGTTCTTTGAAGGGCGCTAAGAAAAAGGATTTTTTTGAAGGGATATCTAAAATGACCTATGCCATGTCCGAGATGCAAAAAGCAACGGGACAGATTTACAGCACCTCTGCAGAAGGAGATCGTACACGCTACAATCGACTTTCTGACCTACACCGTAACGAACAAGATGAAATCACGCGCAGCATTGAACAACTTCAAGAACGCTTTAGACAAAGTGAACGTTTCTTAATGGACCTATTGCAGATGAGACACGATGTCACTTCTCAGCTTTATCGCTAAACCCTTCTTTTGGCTCCAGCACTTGCAGATAAACATCTGTTTTTCCCCAAGGAAAAGAACCTTTAAACTGTTTAAGTACACGAAAACGTGGATGATAATCCGAAAGAGGGTAGCTTGTTGTGATAAAGCGTACCCCTGGTTTAAGCTGTAGAAATTTTTCTATTAGCTTATTAACAAATTCATCCTCTCTAGCTGTACCATAAAAATAAATACAAGTCGCATAGTCTAAAGATGTAGAAAGAACATCCTGAGCATAAAATGTTAAACGATCCAGATGACACCATCTTTTAACACGATTTGCCCGTCTGATAAACACCTCGACATGGTCAATGCCTACAACACGACATTTTACAAAGTAGTGAAGCCAAAACGCCGTACGACCTGTTCCACAGCCAATCTCGTACACAACATCACTAGAAAGAATACGACACTGCTTAACAAGATGTTCTAATGTCTTGAGAGGGGTTTCTCCATACAAGTTATCTGAAGCAAAATGACGTGCATGCCTATATGGGTTTTTAAAGAGATACTGTCCCCATAGCAGAATATCACACAGAGCAAATCCCCCGTGCCGCATATAATAACGACCTATAATGCCTACCCAACCAAATAAACGAAAAAAAGAGGCGTAGAGATTAATCCAACACAGTCTTACCAGTTGATTTTTTGACCTGGACACAGTACGCGAAAGTTCTCCCATGAACAATTTTTCTTTTCTAAAGCACATAGCAAGTCATAAGGAGGTCTTGTAATACAATCACTTGAAAGTTTAAACGTTCCCCAATGTCCCCCAATACTTAATTTGGAACCTACATCTTGATGAATTTGCACCGCCTCATCGGGATTGATATGAACAGGTTGCATAAACTTGCGTGGTGTATAAACTCCTATAGGTAAAAGACTCAGATCCATTGAGACAAATCTCTCCCCTATCTTCTTAAAATCATGGGGATTATAACCGGTGTCACCCGCAAAATAAAAGCGCTTATTTTCTCTTGTAGACTCTACAACACACCCCATCCATAAAGTACGGTTTCGATCAAAAAGACCCCTTCCTGAGAAATGTTGAGCAGGCACAGCTGTAAAGGTAAATTCTTCAGATTGAAATTGCTCCCACCACTTTAACTCAATGACCCATCCTCTTTCAAGGCGTGGCAACGTCTTAATCAGCCATTTCTTTAATTTATATGGTACAATCCAGGTAATATTAGGATATAAATGATGTAAAAGTAAGACTGTTTTTTTATCCAAATGGTCGTAGTGATTGTGACTTAAAATTACATAATCCACTCTACCTAATTCTTCCAACGTTAAAGAGGTAGGATGATGACGACTAGGTCCAATAAAAGAACAAGGGGAACAACGCGAACTCCAAATAGGATCTACTAAAAAATTTTTACCAGCCAAGCGAAGCCAATAACTAGAATGATTGACCCACATGACTTGAGGCTGATCAGCATCAAGCTGACAAAGAGGATTAGGAAAGGTAAACCCCTCAGGAATTGGCTCTAACAACTCCTTATCTTTATAATATCCAAATTGCCACAACAAATAATGAATAAAACCACGTTTTAATTCTTTTTGATGAGGATTAATATAACCTTTAAGAAAATGCCATTTTTCTGTCATCAATGCAGGAATATCATGAAGAGGACTCTTGCGTCAATTCCCTTGGAAGTTGAAACAACACATTTTCTTCCGTATGCACTCGCTTTTCGATCTCAGTCACTCCTAATTCCGACAAACGAACGATGCAAGCTTGCACAACATCTTCAGGTGTAGAAGCCCCTGCTGTTAGACCAAGTTGCGTAACATTTGCTAGCCAACTTTCTTTGATCTCTTCAGGACCATGAATTAAATAAGCTTTAATCCCTGCATTGAGAGCAACCTCCACAAGGCGATTAGAATTCGAGCTCATCCTATCTCCTACCACCAGTATTAAATCTGTACAATTTGTAATCTCTCGCAAAGCAAGTTGACGATTAGTTGTGGCATAACAAATTGAAGAACTAGGCAAAGTCTCAATGTGAGGATATTTTCTTTTTAATGCTTCTGCAATTTGGGCAACATCATGCAAACTCAACGTCGTTTGCGTCAGATAAAATAAAGGCGTTTGAGGTGCAAAATTCAATTTCTCCACATCTTCTACAGTTTCTACAACAGTAGTCTGATCAGGAGCTTCTCCCCGCGTTCCTATAATTTCTACATGCGTCTTATGCCCAATTAAAATGATCTGATAACCCTTAGCTGCATAACGCTTAGCTGCGGAATGCACTTTGGTCACAAGACCACATGTCGCATCAATTTCTATAAGCCCTCTTGCTTTAGCCTCTTGACGCACCTGTGGCGACACCCCATGAGCTGAATAAATGAGCCGACTTCCTCTTGGTACGTCGGCTAAATTTTCAATAAAGACAGCTCCCATAGCTTTTAAGCGTTCTACCACATGTGTATTATGCACAATTTCGTGCTTGACATAGATAGGAGCTCCCCATATCTGGAGAGCTCGTTCTACTGTTTCAATAGCACGAACAACACCTGCACAAAATCCTCTTGGCTCCGCTAAAAGCAGCTTCTTTTCTTTGCTCATGTTAAGACTTATGAAGTAAAGACTCTACAGTCTCAAGGATTTTATTCACATAACTTCGATAGTTATGTTGTAAATCTTCAACCTGCATAGCATATTCGATATCAGGCTTAACACCGAGATTTTCTATAGGTTCTTTGTTCGCTCTTTCTGCAACTGAACCAGTAATTGTAAAACCTGCAATGCCATTATGGTTAGGATGTGATGTAGCCAGCACATACCCACCTGCTCCCGCTGTACGGGTTCCTAAGATCACAGCACGCCCACTATCTTGAAGAATCGCTGGAAAAAAATCCCCGCCAGAAAAATCTAAATGATTCACTAACACAAGAACAGGTTTTGTATAACAACCATCTGGATGTGCCGTCACTTTATCAATACCAAAGACATGTAGAGGATCGGTATATAACTTACCTTCATTCCATTCCTCTATAATTTTATAGAAAAATTGTTTCATTTTCTCAACCGTCTGCATCGTAACAGGAAGACCTCCTATCGAATCTCCTATCACTTCATGAGCGTCTTCTAGATTATGAATCGACTCTAACTCAGGTAGTCTTCTAACAGCCATGTTGACTTCTTCTTGAGTCAGATTGATATGATGCTTCGGCACATCAATAGGCTTATTAGCAAGAGCAGAAGCTAAACTATACAAATAGAAAATGGATCCTCCTGGATTATCCATTTGATCAATCACCAAAGCATTGGTAGCATTCTCAAAGATACGCATTAAAGCACAAAATTCTTTTGTTTCTTCCTCATCAGCCATGTAATGAGGAATTCTGATGTATCCTACCAAATTTCCTGAAGGAGCAGAAAAAATATAAGCATGGAATCTATCCTTAGCATGAGATTTCCAAATCACCTTACCTAGATTAGGAAGATAGTTAGAACGACTGCCTCTTTCATAAGGATTCTCCACACTTTGATGTAGACGCACAGGATCAAAATGCGCTGCAACCATCATCCCCTGTTGAAGTATGCTCTGTTGCATACCCTGTTCTATCTTTTGTAAAGGAAGATTCGCCTGAACTAATTTGTTTTTGTCTTTAGAAGCACCCAAAGACGAAAAATCCTTAATGCGCTCCGCACGATATTCCCACTTCATCACGACATCTTGTATTTGAAGCGATTTAGAAGATTTAAACTTAAGTTTTATAAGCCCTGAAGGAACGTGCTGCCCTAAAAATCCATAGCGTTCCGTTAAAGTTTCTTCCGCTAAAGCTAGATTGGTGCCCTCAAAATTTCTAACCCCAAATTCCTGCTTACATAATTCTTTGACAACTTTATCTATAGGTTGACCATCCCATTCCAAAAGCTCATCGCCAACAGAAAGAGGAAAAGCAAGCCTTGATATCTTGCTCCAATCAATATGCACAATAAAATAACGACGTCCAGACTCACTTTCTGGATCCAGAGCTGATTTCACGGCAAAAGGAAGTTTTGAGCGTTCTGTGGAATAAAATTGAGCCCCCACATGATAGTCAGCAAGAGAATTCAAAACTTTACTAACAAGGCGTTGAAATTCCTTTGTTGTAACATGAGGCTTTTGTTGAATTTCTTTGCGAGCTTGTTCAAATTCTTTTTCCAAATTCAAACCAACATAGCTCCGTTTCCATTCTAAAGGTGCATATCTAACTTCAAGAGATTGCTGAAGAAAATTTAAATCTTCTAACATTCGTTTTTTAGCTAGCTCTGATTGACTTCCAAAGAGAAGGCTCGGTAACAGGAATATAAGGGCATAAATAGTGTTTAACTTCATTGATTTTACGAGTAAAAACCTATTTCAATACTGAATAGGACCTCGCTCCTTATGTTTTTTTGTTAAAATTTGCAGTAAGGAGCTCCTATCCTCACTTTATTGTGTCGGAACCAGGCTTGATAAGTTCCTTTAAACCTCAGATACTCAATTCATCTAAATTGATTCTTTGGCACACATATTTTTCTTTATAGAAATTTAATAGTCAAGCCGAACTCTAACTCTTTTCTTGGTTACATCTGTGAGAAGTGCTATTCAACAATCCCTTTCTTTCTTAGAATGGCCGGTCAATGTATAGGACGATTTTTTTAATTTTTTGTGTTTGTCTAGCAAGCTGCAGCTCAAATCATAAAAACACTTCAGAACCTACCGTAAGAATTAATTTTCATAGTGAACCTACATCCTTAGACCCAAGATTGGTAAGAGATCTGCCTTCCATGACAATCAGTCGTATGCTCTTTGAGGGTTTATTTCGGGCTAGTGATGATGGAGCAACACCTGCCTTAGCTCATTCCATGACTATCTCAGAAGACCTCTGCACTTATAGTTTTGAATTACGTCCTTCTTGTTGGTCTGATGGCTCTGCCGTGACTGCTTATGATTTTGAATATGCCTGGAAGTCCGTGCTTCATCCTCACTCCCTGTCAGAGTCAGCTCAACAACTTTTTATTATTGTTGGTGCAAAGGAAGCTAAATTAGGCAAAATCCCTACTCAAGATATCGGCGTTCAAGCTATCAATCAAAATGTATTAGTTGTACGCCTTGAACGCCCTGACCCCTATTTTCTAGAAAGATTATGCCACCCCGTGGCATGTCCTGTTCCCTCTAAACTCCTTAGCAAACAACCCAATTGGGATCATTGCTATAATAAAAATTTTGTCTGTAATGGACCCTTTATTCTGGACAAATGGGAACACGGGGATCATCTGCGTGTAACAAAAAATCCCCTTTACTGGGATAAAAATGCCGTCCAACTCCACTCCATCTTCATTACTATGGTAGAAGACGAACATACAGAGCTTAATATGTATGAAAATGGAGAGTTAGATTGGGCAGGCTCTCCTAATTCAAGCGTACCACCTGAAGCGCTTCCTCATCTTAAAACTCTGCTTCCTGATGAACTTTTCATCCAGCCTCTTGCAGGCACGTACTGCTACAAATTTAATACTAAATTACCTCCGTTTAATAATGCTAAAATCCGCCAGGCGTTTTCTAGAGCCATTGAACGCCAACCTCTCATCGATAATATCTTACAAGCAGGTCAGCTGGCAGCATGCCATCTTATTCCTCCTTGCTTAAACATCGACCAAGGCGCATTTTGTACCTTGACACATCCAAGAGCACTGTTTGAAGAAGGACTTGAAGAAATGGGATGGACACGCCAAACCATGCCGACAATTACCTTGATTTTTAGTCGTAGCGAAAAACACCAAAAAGTCGCTCAAGCTGTTCAACAACAGTGGAATCAGATTTTCGACATTAAAGTTAATCTACAAAGCTATGAATGGAATATCTTTCTAGAAAAGCTTGCACGCGGTGAGTATCAGGTAGGTGGACGAGGATGGATTGGAGAATTTTCAGATCCTAAATCTTTCCTTGAAATCTACTTATATGATAATCAACATGAATTGGGCAGTGGCAATGACACGGGTTGGGAAGACCCTCTATTTAGAACTCTACTAGAAAGAGCTGACCAAACAACGGACAAACACCTAAGGGATCAGCTATTAGCTGAAGCCGAATCTCGCCTACTTTCTAGCTGTGCCATCTCACCCATCTATCATTCTACAGCTTGTTACCTTAAGAAGCCTTATCTGAAGAATGTTTATCTGTCTAAATTTTGTGATTTGGACTTTAAGACTGCCTATCTTGAAAATAGCAATGCTTCTTGTATGAGATAAATACCAATCCCCGCAAAGTATCCTAGACAAGCTATCCAAGAAATACGCTTAAAGTACCAAAGAAAATCAATTTTCTCCATGCCCATCCAGACAACACCTGCAGCTGAACCGATAATAAGGATGCTGCCACCAGTACCAGCAGCATAGGCTGTGAGTTGCCAAAGAGTAGAATTTGTAGGAAAGTCCTGTAAAGAGTACATCCCTAACACAGCTGCCACAAGTGGAACATTATCTATCACAGCTGAAAGCAACCCTATCACTGTGGCCAGCAGATATTCACTGCCCAATGAATCTTTCATGAAATCAGCAATATGTTTCAAAATACCTGCAGCGGCCAAAGCATCAATAGCAAATAAAATTCCTAAGAAAAAGAAAATCCCTGAAAAATCAATCTTATTCAACGCATGTGACACGCGCAGATGCCATCTTTCTTGCCCATAGCGAACATGCATTACATCTGTTAGAAGCCACATCAATCCCAGTCCTATCAACGCTCCCATAAAAGGAGGAACATTTAACACTCCTTTCCATACTGGAATAAGAATTAAAGATCCTAAACCTAACCAAAACACATAGCGAGCCCCCGGCTCCATGGGACGATGTAAAAGATGACACTCTCGTTTCTGATGCTCCCCTCTTAAAAACAAAGAAAGAATACACCCGCTTACTAAAACATGTATGAGACTTGGCACAAAAAGCCACTTAACCATCTCTAATGTTGTTAAACGATGCTGAATCCATAGCATGGTTGTCGTTACATCCCCAATAGGGCTCCATGCACCCCCAGCGTTCACACTGATAACCATCATGGAACCAATCAACCATCTATCCTTTTCTTCCGGCACTAATTTTTTCAACAAAGAAGCCATCACAATCATGGTGGTCAAATTGTCCAAAACCGCAGACATAAAAAATGATAAAAAAACTAACAACCACATTGTAAGTCGCTTAGAAGAAGTATAGATAAAATCCGTAAGAGTTTTAAAGCCGTGATGAGAATCGATAATTTCTACAATAATCATGGCAGAGAGAAGAAAAAAAATAATTTGTGCTACATCAGAAACTTGCTTAGTAAATAAATTAGCATCTGTAGAACGCTGTCCAAAATATAACAACCAACACCCTACTGCCATGACAAGAGCAAGAGCTGCTTTATTGACATGCAGAAATTTTTCAAAAATGATCGCAAGATAACCTAAGATAAAAAAAATAATAAGTATAGTGTTTAACATGCGCTGCTTTGAAACTCCTAACTTCTTAAAAATAATTTAAGACTGTCTGAAAAAAAAATGTTGTACCCATTCTATGCGATACAAGAGCCAATATTGGAAAATAAGTGGTAAATTTTATCAAAATATTCAAGCTAAGCTTGACAAGGACGAAACAGATCATAGA
This sequence comes from Verrucomicrobiota bacterium, assembly GCA_018239815.1. Classification (GTDB taxonomy): domain Bacteria; phylum Chlamydiota; class Chlamydiia; order Chlamydiales; family JAAKFR01; genus SZAS-3. The sequence continues at coordinate 20,264 of JAFEGP010000012.1, forward strand.
AAATGCACTATAGATTTCCAAAGCATTTATACTCATGTATACTTCTTCAACTTTTCGCCAACGCATCAAAACCCTTGTCCCCAAATCAGTACAGTGCTTACGGGCAAAATATTCTGTCAAAGCATTTTTTAAAGACGTCTTTGCTGGTTGCAATGTTGGCATTATAGCCTTTCCTCTATCTATTGCTTGTGCCATCGGGGCCAACATTGATCCTGAACGTGGATTATTTACAGGTGTTGTAGCAGGATTCCTGATCTCTCTTTTAGGCGGTAGCCGCGTACAAATAGGTGGTCCATCCAGCACATTCATTGTCATCATGTATGGTATCATGCTACGCCATGGCTTAGATGGCATGCTCATGGCAACCTTCCTAGCGGGAATTATTCTTATTCTTTTTGGCTTAGCAGGCTTTGGTGCTTACATTAAATATATTCCTTACACCGTTGTCACAGGACTGACAACAGGGATTGCTGTTGTCTTGTTTTCTTCTCAATTTAAAAATTTTCTTGGCCTTGAGATGGGCAATGTACCCGTTGATTTTGTCTCTAAATGGCAAGCTTATTGGGAAAATTTACATACCTTTAATCCTTTGGCTTTGACAATTGGCTTGTCCACTTTGTTTATTATGATCTACTTAAGACGTTACAAGGCATCTTTCCCCAGTTCTTTGGTTGCCTTGACAATTGTAACGTTGATTTCAACTATCTTTCATTTAGATATTGAAACCATTGGAAGCAAATATGGTATGTTGCCTCGCTCGCTGCCACATCCCAGTTTGCCTCATTTTGAATTTCATGAGATTTTGAATCTTGTCCCTGATGCTTTAACTTTGGCTATCTTAGCGGGTATTGAATCGTTACTTTCAGCAGTTGTAGCTGAAGGCATGACAGGCTGGAAACACCAATCTAATTGTGAACTTATCGCTCAGGGCCTTGCTAATATTGGATCTGGTCTTTTTGGAGGCATGCCCGCAACGGGATCTTTATCTCGCACAGCTGCTAATATTAAATCAGGAGCCTCAACCCCTGTAAGTGGCATGGTTCATGCCGGTGTTATCTTTCTGCTCATGTTTCTCTTCGCTCCACTTGTGAGTTGCATTCCTCTTTCCGCTCTTGCAGCAGTCCTCATTATTATCTCATGGAACATGAGCCAAATCCGACATTTTTTACACTTGTTCACAGCTCCTAAACGTGATGTTTTTACTCTTCTTACAGTCTTTACCTTAACCGTCTTAATTGATCTCACAGCAGCTGTCCAAGTTGGCATGATTGTCGCCGCTTTTCTTTTTATGAAACAAATGAGCGATCTTTCAGGAGTAGTTTCTAATATCAGAAAAACAGATAAAGAGACTTCCGAAGACCTAGATGCTATTCCTTGGCAAGACATCCCCATAGATGTCGAATTATATGAAATCAATGGACCTTTCTTTTTCGGTGTCACAGACAGACTTAAAAATGTTCTCAATGAATTAGAAAAGCCTCCAAAAATTTTTATTTTGAGAATGTGCCATGTTCCAACCATTGACGCTTCTGGCATGCATGCTCTGGAAGAATTCTATTTAGAATGCCATCGCCAAAAAACGCTTTTGATTCTTTCTGGAGTTCAAGGTGCCGTCTTGAGAGATCTTAAACGCTATCGAATCGATGAACTCATCGGAGAAGATCATATCTTTTCTCATCTGACTACAGCTCTAGAATTTTCTAGAGAATATCTACGTATCGAGCGATTTAAAGCGTCCGTTCTCTAAATCTCTTCTCAATCTTACTTAATCTCTTAACACAACCATCGATGAGCTTAAGATTGCTGTCTTGAAAAAATTATCCTCTATGAATATAAAAAGTTTTTCAAAATACTTAGAAAACATATGTTTCCAAACGAAAAGACTCTTCTCTCCTACGTGTTTACTCTCATTTTTCAATCCGTCTCCTTTGCCTTAATCTTAATAGGCAGCATTGTTATTGTGGGTATTTTCACAGATAACCCCTCTCTGGTTTATCTTAAAACCCCCTTTCCACCTATGGTTGCTAATACAGCCCTTTGTTTCATTCTGAGTGGGTTATCCATGTTGTGTTTTAGTCGATCTTATAAAAAAACAACCGTTGTCTTAGCGAGTTTAGTCCTAATCATTAACTTATTAACCCTAATCGAACACCTTTTTCATATTAATTTAAGTATTGATGTTTTGTTATTTTCTCATGCTGAGCGTTATTACCAAGTATTAGATCCTGGAAGAATAGCTTTTAACACTTCTATTTGTTTTATACTAAGTAGTTTATCTATAATTTTAAGCGTTCTTCCCTATAGCCATGTTTTATCCGTTCTCATTGAAATTATTACTGGTGGAGTAGCGGCTATTGCGGCCATTTCTTTATTTGGTTATCTTACAGGCATCACCTTCCTTATAAACTGGGTCGGCTCAAAAGGCATGGCCCTTCATACCTCATTCGGACTCATTTTACTAGGACTTGCAATCTTCCATTACCATTTCCTAAGAGCTCTATACGCAGAAAGGCTACTCTTTGCCCCTTTGATAGGAACTCTCTTTCTAAGCCTCAGTATTACTTTCACAATGTGGGGTGCGTCTCTTTCTCAACAATCCCAATATATTCACAATTTAACTTATAATAATGCAAATTATCTTGCACATGCTCTACAGATAGATCTGCGTCATATCATAGCAGCTCTCTCCCTTACAACTGCTCATTGGCAAACTTTAGATCATTTTAACTCACAACTCTTAAATATTGATGCTAAAAATCACTTACAAGACCTTCCTGGTTTAATTTCCATTTCGATCTATAACTCTAATCTTAATCTACATGATTTTTTTATTAATCCAAGCTATGCAGTTTCCGGACAAACGGATGATCAAGCTCTTATCACTCTACTTTCCAATTTTAAAGAAAAAGAATTCGACGAACCTGTTCTGATTGTTTCTGCTCAAAAAAACATCTTGGTAGCTTTTCCTCTCTTAAATACAAATTATCAATTTTTAGGTATTTTACTTGCTGACATTGATCTGCCTGCTTTTGTCGATCAAATCATCCCAGATTTTATATCCAATTCCTACATTTTGGAAGTGTTTGATAAAGAACAGCTTATTTACAAAGAACGGCCTTTTGCTGATGCGAAGCCTATTGCAGAAAAAATCTCTGTGTCTATAAATTCTCCTTTAGGAGAGTGGACTGTTATTTTAACTCCCACACAGTATCTACTTTTTCCTTTGCAGTCTTCTTTCCCCACCTTCATTCTTATCTTAGGACTTTTTGTAAGCAGTGTTATGACCATTATGATCATCATTGCTCAAGGGATTTCACTTTCTAAAACTAAACTAGCCGTAGCTTTAAAAGATAAAGAAGAGGCTCTTGCCTATCGCCAAGCCATCCTGGACAGCACACGTGCCACGATCATTACCACTAACCACGAAGGCACGATACTTTCTTTTAACAAATCTGCTGAGCGCATGTTACTTTGGAAAGCAGAAGAATTGGTAGATCGCTGCTCCCCCGAAATCTTTCATGATAAGAAGGAGATATTCTCACGCGCTGCAGAACTATCTGAGCAATTGCACCGCAATATCGAACCAGGCTTTGAGGTCTTTATAGCTTTAACAAAACTAGGACAAGTCGACAACAAAGAATGGACATATATTCGTAAGGATGGTTCACGGTTCCCTGTGCAGCTTTCCATTACAGCCGTGAGAAACCCTAAGGGAGATATTCTTGGTTTTATGGGCATTGCCTCTGATCTGACAGATTTTAAAGAGCTTGAGAGATTACGAAAAGAACTGATTACCATAACTAGCCATGAAATGCGTTCTCCTTTAGCCTCCATTAAAGGTTCTTTAGATATCTTATCTCAACAGTCTTTAAGTGAAGAAGCCAAACAACTTGTCAAGATTGCACATAAAAATTGCGAAAGACTCGTCACGCTGACAACTGATATTTTAGATCTACACAAAATAGAAGCAGGAAAACTAGAGTTCCATTTTACCGATTTCTCTCTTGTAGACCTTATTCAACAGTGTATTGAAAACAATTCTCCTCTTGCTCTGCAAAATCATATGACCTTAGAAGCACCTTCAACTATCCCCTCCTGTCTTATACATGGAGACAAAGACCGACTTATGCAAGTCATTACAAACCTTATCTCAAATGCTGTTAAGTATTCCCCTGAACTTGGGAAAATTTCCTTTGTCCTATTGGAAAAAGGCTCTTTTATTCGCATCGGCATCAAAGACCAAGGCCCGGGCATCCCTCAAGAATTTCAACACCTCCTCTTTCAAAAATTCGCTCAACTTCCTACATCAAAGAAAGAAGGATCTGGCCTTGGATTAAGCATTTCTCAAGCCATTGTGCAAGCTCATGGAGGCATTATGGGCTTTGAGACAAGCCCAGAAGGCAGCCTCTTTTGGTTCGAAATTCCTATTCATAAATAGTAAAATCTTAAAACATCTTTGAAATTTTTAGATGCAAAACTGTTGACTTTTTTCAATTTTTGTTATGTAATTCCCACAGCTTGAGAAACCTCATTGTCTTTGCTTTTATTCTTTTGCTATTAGGAATCTGGGAACTTTTAACCTTCCATCAGCCCTCTTTGTACTTTGTCTTACCTCCTCCTTCAAAAATTTTACACACACTTTATGTGATGAAAGAACGCTTTTTCTTTCATTCAATGATGACTTTAAAGGAAATCATCCTTGGTTTTCTTCTGGCATGCAGTGTCGCCTTTCCCCTTGCTTGGTGTATGTTCCGCTTTAAATCCACAAGCCTGGTATTACAACCTCTTTTTGTGCTTATTCAATGCATTCCTATGTTCACGTTAGCCCCTCTTATGGTCATTTGGTTTGGCTGGGGACTCACGGCCATTATCGTGCCTACCGCTTTGATGATCTTCTTTCCCTTAACACTTAACTTCTATCAAGGTTTACGCTCAACACCCCAACCCCTTGTCGAATTTTTTCAGCTAAATGGAGCCACACAATGGCAGATGTTCTTTAAATTACGCTTGCCAGCCGCTCTTCCTTATCTCTTCTGCGGATTACGCCTATCTGCAGCCATCGCTGGAGTCGGTGCCGTGGCCGGTGAATGGGCAGGAGCTCAATGTGGTCTTGGAATTTTAATGCTAGAAAGCAGACGTAATTCTGACTTAGAAATTACATTTGGTGCCCTAGTATGTTTATCGCTGATCACACTGTCTCTATATGTCTGCACGTTAATAACAGAGAACCTGTGCCGTCGCCAATACAAACTCCATTCTCATATCCTTATTCCCTTCATTGCATTGTCCTGCCTTGTAGGGTGCTCAAAACCCACTAAAACAACTTTATTGTTAGATTGGCTACCTACCCCCAATCACATCCCTCTTTATGTAGCAATAGATCAAGGATACTTTGAAGAACAAGATATCCATCTTGTCATTCATAAGATGTTTGACAATGGCGGTGGAATGAGCTACTTAACAAGCCATAAAGTAGACCTGCTACTTGCTCATCTACCCGGTACCCTTAAGGCTTCTTCTTTAGGAGCAGACTTACGCATTGTAGCAGTTTTAATTCCACAGCCCCTAAGGGGTCTTATCTATAAAAAAAACTCCTCCGTCTTATATCCTGAACACCTCAGTGGAACACGCCTTGGATATTGCATCGGAGGCCCCGATACCATCTTTTTGGATTATTTGCTCCAACAAGGCAAGATCTCACCTTCATCTCGTAAAAATGTCAGCGCTGACCTTGTTGCAGCCCTAGGAACCGGAGCTGTTGATACAATCTATGGTGGATTTTGGAATATTGAACCCTATCAATTAGAAGCTCTTGGCATCCCCACTTCCTACTTTCCTATTGAACATCTCAATGTGCCTAGCTACCAAGAAATTGTTGTCTTAGCTAACGCACAAAGCCCACAAACTCAACCCAATTTTGTGCAGGCCTTCCGTACCGCCCTAGAAAAAAGCGTGGCTTATTGCCAACAAGATCCCCAAGAAGCCTTTAAAATTTACCTGCGCTACAATCCAGATAAATCTACCATGACAAAATCATGGGAACAAAAATCATGGGAAAAAACAGTGTCCCTTTTTCCCACCAAACAATCTATTTCCCATCAGGACATCAAAAAATTTTACGCATGGCAATTTGAACAACGCATTTTATCACAAACAGTTAACATTGACGCCTTACTTTCCCTCTATCCAGAAGCATGATTGATCTGCTAAGATAGCTCCTATGGGGGCAAGATTAATTATCCTTTACATAGGATCTTATGAAGATGCAAATAAAATACGTGCTTTGGTACGCCAAACCCCTTATAAAGGCTCCCCTACCTATCACGCCCTAAACGTAGCAAATGTCTGTCTAACAAGGCAGTATGATCTTATTATTTCCAATTTTGCTGAAGGTGTGGAAACCCTGCTTTTTCTGAAACAAGCCTTTCCAGGTATACCCATTCTTTATTTCGGCAATGACACAGCACTAGCTAATCAAGCAGTTTCCTTAGGAGCTCAAGACCATATAGTTAAGTCTGGCATTAAAGTTGATACACTCACTCGCATTGTGACCTTTGCCCGTGAACGTGAAGAACATACAGAACAACTGCGCACCAAAACTTTCACAGATGAATTAACAGGTCTATATAACCGACGCGGTTTTATCACTTTACTAGAACAACAAATGGAATTGGCAAAACGCACGGGTCAAGGTTTCATGCTTTTTCTTTTTGATTTAGATCTTTTTAAACAAATCAATGATCGCTTCGGCCACTTAGTCGGTGATGAAGCTCTGATTCAAACCGCACAATGCTTATGCAAATCTTTTCGCTCTCATGATATCATTGCCCGTATTGGCGGAGATGAATTTGCCGTCTTAGCTCTTAACAGTCGCCCCGAGGGACAATCTCTGTTCAAACGCCATCTGTTCTTACGTCTTAAAGAACTCAATGCCAATCCCAACTGTCCCTACTCCTTATCCTGCAGCATTGGCAGTGCTCATTATGACGGGAATGGAAGAACTATGAAAGAGCTACTTAATCAAGCAGACAAAGACCTCTACAAAGATAAAAAGAAACGTCACTGCTTACTATTAGGTCGAGAAGACAAAATATGAGATAGACGCACCAACACGTCTCTTAACACTTCCAACGATCTTTGCTCTGCATTCACTCTTGAGATAAGGTGCGAAGGATAGACTTTTAACACATCATCAATTTGAGCTAAATATTCCTTAAATTGCTGCTCAAACTCAGGTTCCGTCATATATTGGAGTTTACCCTCTAACCTGGCACGACGTAACATCCTATGATACAAATCGTGTTGATCAAAACTTTCAAGCACAATGATATGCCTTACCTCAATCCATTGCAATAAAGCCTTGGCTTGAATAGCTGTCCTTGGAATACCTTCTAAAAGCAAATCCTGACTTGCTGGATAGTAACGATTTGTTGCAATCAAGCCTTGTACATAGTGCCACCAAATTTCAAGTGTCACATCATCAGGAACAAGTTTTTTATCTTTTGCGTAAGCATAATACAACTGACCAGCAGAAGATTCCGGATCCAGACTACGAAAAATGTCTCCTGAAGACACATACCTTTGAGTATTAGCTTGATCCAAAAACCTGCCCAATGTACCTTTACCCGCTCCTGGTGGACCGAATAATAGCACTGTCGGAAATTTACCCCGATATGGTTTAATAATACTCTGCACAATTGTAAGTTTAAAATATGAATTTGTTTTTCTCAACAGCGCTTACCCTTTTTTTAGTTATGGATTCGTTGGGCTCGATCCCAGCTTATCTATCTCTTTTGGAACACATTAAAAAAGAACAACGTCGTTTTGTTGCCTTTCGTGAGATTCTTTTCTCTCTGATGATGATGTTTGCATTTTTTTTTGTGGGGGGGTGGTTTTTACACCTACTCAAGGCCGATCTCACCACTGTAGAAATTGCAGGAGGTGTTGTGCTATTTTTAATCGCAAGCCGTCTTATCTTCTCTAAAGAAGAAAAAACAGAAATCAAATGGCAGCCAGGCCCACATCTGATTGTTCCTATCGCAACACCTCTGATTGCCAGTCCTTCTGTTTTTGCAGCATTAATGATTTATTCTAAAAGTGATGTCTCTCAAACTATGGTCTTGGGAGCCATGACATTAGCATGGCTTGTGTCAGCGATCCTCTATGCCTTTGCAAGACCTATTCATCGCCTACTCAAGGATAAGGGATTGATGGCTTGTCAACGCTTAATTGGTCTACTTGTCGCTTTAATTGCTATCCAAAAGCTTTTGCATGGTCTCCATGCACTCATCCAGGGATAACACATGCTGCTCTACCTAAGCGTTCTTTTCTGGATTATCATTGATCCTATCGGCAACGTTGCTCCATTTGTTGGGTGTATTGGCAACTTATCCCCTAAACGTCAAAGTTATATCATTGCCAGAGAAATGCTTATTGCTTTAGCTGTCATGATTCTTGCTCTCTTTTTTGGTCAGGAATTTTTTGCTCTGTTGCAAGTAGACTCTTCTGCCTTAGCCATTACAGGCGGCATCATTCTTTTTTTAGTAGCTGTCGGTATGATTTTTTCCGAGCCTCAAAGCGAACAAAAACTCAAAAAACAACAAGAACCTCTTATTGTTCCTTTAGCTGTGCCCTTTGTAGCCGGACCCGGCATCTTAGCAACTATCATTTTTTATGCCGGTAGCAATACAAGCACTTGGGTCATTTTAGGAGCTATTTTCCTGTCCTGGTTGTTTAGTCTTCCTATTTTACTCTTTGCTCCTTGGATCAAGTACATCTTAGGTACTAACGGAGCCACTGCAGTAGAACGTATTTTTGGCTATCTTGTTGTTATTCTTGCTATTCAAATGATTTCTAAAGGACTTATAGACTCTTTTTCCTTTTAAAAAGCAGGGTTTAAAAACATATAAACTGATACAATTCAAGAATAGGTTGCAAATATGTTCTTAAATTTAACCCTCTTATTTTGGCTTATTCTTAATCCAATAGGGAATGTAGCTCCCTTTGTCAGTTTTGTAGGCGCTTTAGAACGCAAACGGCAATTTTTTGTCATTGCAAGAGAGATGCTCATTGCATTAGGAGTACTTATTCTTGCACTGTTTTTTGGCGAGGGCTTCTTTCATCTCTTGCAGATCCAAACGCCAGCCCTATCCGTGACAGGCGGCATTATTCTTTTTTTGATCTCTTTCAGGATGATTTTCTCAGAACCTTCTTCCGCAGAAACTATCTCTAAACATGTTGCAGAACCTTTAATCGTTCCCTTAGCTGTACCTCTTGTTGCAGGACCAGGTATCTTAGCTGCTATTATCCTCTATTCGGGAGCTGAGGCTCATACAGGGTTTGTTCTAGCTGCTATTTTAACAGCTTGGGCTGCCTGCCTTCCTATTTTACTTTTTGCTCCGTGGATCAAACATTTATTAGGCATCAATGGCACTATTGCTGTAGAACGCATCTTTGGCTTTATTATTGTCGTGATTGCTACACAAACTATCATTCAGGGTCTTGTTACTCACCTTCATTCATGACCTGCTCAGAATCCTTTAATATTTCCTTACTGTTGGCTTATGATGGCACTCTCTATTTCGGCTGGCAAACAACAGCTATGGGACCCTCTGTCGAACAAGACTTACAAAGTGTCCTTGAACAAATTCTTCAACATCCTGTTGTTCTGCAAGCAGCTTCTCGCACAGACCGAGGTGTTCATGCCCTAGGACAAGTTGTAAACTTTCTTACTTCTAAACAACTCTGCCTAGAAAAACTTCATAAAAGCCTTAATGCCCTACTTCCTTCTTCTATCGTTGTCTTACAAGTAGAGCTTCAAGCTTTGTGTTTTCATCCTACTTTGGATGCTGTGGGAAAAGAATATGTCTATTTGATCAATCCTCAAAAATTTCAGTTACCCTTACTGCGTTATAAAAGCTGGCATGTCCCCGATGACAATCTAGATTGGGATCTTGCTAAGCAGGCAGCATGTTTACTATGCGGTCGGCATGATTTTTCAGCTTTTTGTAACCGCCATGAAGGCAGAATCTACCCTCATAAAATTAGAGAGCTATGGTGGATTCATTTTAATACTACTGGAGAAGGACTCATATGCATTTCTTTAGCTGGTAATCATTTTTTATACAAAATGGCACGTAATCTCGTTGGAACACTTGTTGACGTGGCTAGAAAAAAATTACCTCTATTGACTTTAGCTGATATTTTGAAAGGGAAAAAACGAGCTGCTGCAGGAGTATGTGCCCCAGCTCACGGTTTAACTCTAAATAGAGTTTTCTACAAACCTCCTAATAGAGTATAATCTCTGGCCATGAGTGGACGCAATGATCCTTGCTGGTGTGGAAGTGGTAAAAAATGGAAAAAATGTCACTACCCTCAATCCGCACCTTCTGATCTAAAAGACAGCTATTTCAAGCAATATAAAATTTTAATCAAAACCGCTCAAGAGATTGAAGGCATACGAGCAGCTTGTAAACTGTCTTCTCAAATTTTAGATGAAGCCTGCCGCTATGCCAAAGTAGGAATCACCACCAATGAGATTGATGCTTTAGTCGCTCGACTCCATCAAGAAGCTGGTGCTGTGCCTGCTTGCCTCCATTACGGTTCTCCTCCGTTCCCTAAGAGCGTCTGCACCTCCCTCAACGAAGTTGTATGCCACGGCATTCCTAATGATCGCCCTCTTCAAGAAGGGGATATCATGAACATTGATGTCTCAAGTATCTATCAAGGCTATTACGGGGACTGTAGTCGCATGGTCATCTTAGGTCAAACCACTGCTCAACGTCGCTTGGTCTGCGATGTTTCTTACCAGTGTTTAATGCATGCCTTAGCTGTTTGTCGCCCTGGAGCTCTAATCAAAGACATCGGCGATGCTATTGAAGACTATGCAACATCTAAAGGATGTTCTGTGATCTACCAATTTGTTGGGCATGGAGTGGGTAAGGCTATGCACGAACCCCCTCAAATCCCCCACAACCGTAATCAACTGCATATTCCTATGGCACCCGGTATGACGTTCACCATCGAACCTATGATTAATGCCGGAACAACAGATATTGTCATAGATCCAACTAACCACTGGGAAGTGCGCACCACGGATGGATTGCCTAGCGCACAATGGGAACACTCTATTCTTATTACTGAAGAAGGGTATGAGATCCTAACGCCGTTTACTTCTTAAAACAAGTCTGCTAAAAACAGCTTAGTAATTTAATCTCTACTAACCGTTAAGAAACTGACTCTAAACACTCAGCTAGTAAAGACTCCAATTCTTGGACCTGTGTATTAGCATCTTCCAATTCAGTTTGCAGTTCCATCATAGACTCAATAAGAACCTTAAAATCCTGATAGAGATATTCTTCTAATGCTTCGTGATTTCCTTGTCGCTGAGCAAGCTCTAACTCACCCTCTATTTTAAAGAAATGACGTCGTGTTTGATCTAATACACGACTTTTCTCTTCAAATTGATGGCGTAGTTGTTTATGGAGCCCCTCTACTTTTGCAAGTTCTTTTAAAAGCTGTGGAGAAGCCTCACATGTTTGTTCTGCATGCGCAATTTGCAACGTCTCTAACTGCTGCATTAACTTCATGCATTTTTCTTGCTCACTTCTTAAAGTCTCTTCTACATCAACTTTGACCGATGCTATTTCTTGCAAATGAGATTTGCGCAAAGAACTAAGTTGTTGCTCATAAGATACCTTTAAATCATCCATAAGTTGATTGATCTGTGTAGCACGCTCTTGTTCCGTTTGCACCAAACTATCGTAGTGATTTTTAAGCTCATCTACTTGTTGTACATGCATCTCTCTCAAAGCCGCTAATTGCTGCTGGTGCGCACTATTGAGTTCATCTAGTTGCTGCGTTTGTCTCAATAAATGCTCAGTCTCAAGTTGAGTTCGTTGATGCTGACTTTGTTGTAACTCTTCCATACATTGAGCATGGATTTTTTGTAAGGAAGCAAGTTGCTGAGTAAGCTGTTCATAACGATCCTGATATTCTTGAACCTGTACATCTTCATGATTCTGCGTACTTTGCAATTGTTGAACCTGTTCTTCTAACTGCAAGTATTCCGCTTGAAAACGCTTTAACTCTTTATCTTTAAGCAGTAAGTCTTCTTGCGCTTTTTGCTCAGAACGGAGGATCTGTTCTTTTTGTCCTGTCAATAACTCAATTTCTGAATGCATAAGCTTGGCATACTGAGTTTGCTGCTCACTTTCAATACGCCTTTGTTCTGCCTCTTGAACCAAACGGTCTATTTCTTCTTGCAAGGAGTCTCTGTGTTGTTCCAACTCCAACTGAGCTTTTTGATGCACCTGCGAAGCTTCTGTTAGCTGCCCTTTATGCTTTTCTAACTGCTGAGCTAAATCATCAAACACTGTCCGAATTTCAACAAAACATAGATGCGCAACAATCCAACTCAACGACACAGAAAGCAATTGCAAAGCATGCCAAGCTTGGGAAGAACCCATATTTTGGCAAAAAAATAATACCGTAGTTAAGCCGATTGCTACCACAACACCTGTTAAGCGTAAGTAAGCAATACAACCCAAAGAAACAAGCGCTAAGAGAGGTAAGTAAGTAGTCAGATACGACTCAACCCAATAACCAAGTGCTGCATGACATAAAAATAAAAGAGTGGGCAATAATGCGCACAAAACAATACGCATTCTGTTTTCCACAGAAAAAAATCCTAAACCCCGTAAGGGTAAAGGAGAAACGAGTGTTTGGACCTCGGCATTATTCATTGCAACAAAGATCTCATCCCTTCATTGAGTCTGTCAACAAAAATTCAACTCATCATCATGCTCGATGTAACTCTGAGCTCGTTCTAATAGGTAAGAAGCAAGCGCTGGATCCCCTTCATAGGACATCTCAACATCCATTTTCCCATCCCCAGTTGGTAGCGCACATGTAATTAAAATGCGACATGCATGTTGCGGCGGTGATATTTCCTTGTTTTTCTTATCCTCAGGTCCCTCTATCATACAAACCTATCTACCATACTATGATTTTGTTGTTGTAGCCTATCTGCACCCACGAATTTGGTCACACATGGGATGAATATGGCCTTGTCATAGGCGAACAAAAAATATTTGTCAAAATGTAACTGATTTTTAGCTGTTAATTTAACGCTGCTTACTCTCATCATTTTGCTATCAACACCTCTAACATCCCTTAAAGCATGTACCAAATTGACTGCTCTACGGACAGACTTCAAGATGACGTAAGCGCCATATTTTAGCAAATCAATAACAACCTAGTTCTTGCCTTCTTAACCAAAAATTCTCAAACCCATTTTTTTTCTATCTAAAGAAAGTTCCTTTTCTTTTGTTGCGAACTTATCCTCCTACAAACCTAAATACCTACAACACAAGGAAGGGCAAAGCATAATCATGATGATTGCATCTAATTTTTTACTCAAATTTGTGAGATGACCATGCTTTTTTTCTAAAAACCTGTCTTCATAATTTGCATAGCCTCCCAAGCAATAGAATCGAGTGAGCAATCATGATATGATTCTCAGCGGACCTTAAGCAATTTCGTGATCTTTAGATAGCCTTCTAACGTGGCTTAACCATACAAGCATTCTTTCTACCACCTATCTCTTAAAAACGGATCACACAGGTGGCTGGGGAGAAGGAAAACTAATGGCACGCTAGATAAAATACAAAGCACATTAATTGAAACTGCAGGGCTTGCAGGTATGTTAGATTGTGAACACTTAGCTGCCGATGGTTTTTCCAAAGAAAAGAGAGGAGAGTGTGTTATAGGAAGAGGTTTTTAACGCTATGTTTAATAATTTTCTGGGTTAACAAATTAGTAGGATAGGTTCATATCTCGAAACTTTGCGTAAGTTCGATATAATTAAATAAACTCTTTTTTTCTTACATTTTAGGATTTAAGAATGTTCAATGCTTCCTCATAAGTTTCTCGGCATTTTGATGTAAATTTTGGAATATTTTGTTTGAGTTCTTCATCATAAACGTCGACCAAAATATCATATTCGAGTACCCCTTTTGAGATTTTTGCTATTCCAATATGGGGATCATCTAGATCTTTTCCTCCCTTGTCGATAAGAAAAAAAGTGATTCCTATGTCTTTTATTGTTAGTGAATGATTTTTTAGATAAAAGCACAACGCTGAGTCGGAATTAATATCTTCAAGAAAATCATGGGCAGCATTTATCAATATTTTTCGCAGTTCCTGTTTTGATAGCGGCCCATAAATTTGAAACTTCAGTTCTAAATATTGTATATCTCCTCCTGGCATTGCTACTGTAATAGCAAAGGGCCTCATCTGATATTTCTTTGCAAGTGATTCAGAGTTGCGTGCCATTACCGCATTTACTGCTTTTTCATCAGGAGGTATTTCATATTTCATAGACTTACCAAAAAACGAACAGAAAATTACAAAATTAACTATTAACAAAATAAATACGAGCAATTTTTTCAATTTTTCCGCCCCTTTATGAATACATTTAATTCATCTATTAATGCCCGTCGATATGTTAGGCTCTGAAATTCGTGATCAAAGAAACCAGCTTCGGAATGAGAGATGAGATTAATGATTGTATCTTTTTCTCTATCTGCACCACTTTTATCAATGCGAGGAATAAAATCCCGCTTTATAGATCCGTTCCGATAATGAGTGACTTGAGCGCATGTTGTCTGATAAATGTAGGCTCCAGGAGCAATGGCAGCCACAGTGATACGATCTCTAAGTTCTGGTGGATAATCTAAAAGGGCATTTCTAACATGGATAGCACCTTGACTGTGGCATACCATTAAAAACTTCGCATTGGTCGAGTTTTTTTCAAAATAACTGTTCCACATTTTTTGAAGTAGTCGAACGGGTTCTGTCGCAATATACCTGAGCCCTAATTCACATTCCACAAGGTCTGTTTTATTGCCATGAGTTGCATTATAAACCGCATGAATAGAATGACCACCAGCTAGCTTGGAAAGATACAGAGCATTGTCATAAGCACTGTTAAAATCATTCCAAACTCCATTTATAAAACCAATCGCAAGATCTGAAATTTCTATTCCTGGAACTTGGTAGGTCTTGGAAGGTTCATAAAAACCATATATTTTCTCAAAGTCGTCGCAATATTTGATTATGGGTAACTGAGAACTATTTGTTTTATCTAGATCACCCCCTCTTTTACAGGTACGGTGGTGTTCACAAAAACAATGGTCTTCTACTTCGCCATAGAATTGTTCTTCACTGACTTGTGACTCTAGGCCAAATGGATCATAGCAGCGTAAGGGATTATTGTGACAATAAGCATAAAGGTTAGGTCCATCGATAAAACCTGCTGGATCTTTGCTGATCCATCGACCAATAGATGGGTCGTAATAACGGAAACCGAAATAGATCAGTCCTGTTTCTTCATCGATTGGTTTTTCGGCATAGCGCCAATGATTTCCTAGAGCTGAAGAGGAAATTTGTTTTTGATAGGCATTGTAAATCTTTTCGGTGCCAAATGCCGAATAGGTATAACTTTCAACAATTTCTCTGGAAGCAGGGTCAAGAAGAGCTATGACATTGCCAAAAATGTCGTGCAATATGGCGAAAGTCTGACTTTCGATTTCTATTGCAATGCTTTTTAGAGAGATTTGGCTACCAGCTATTCCTGGCACACGGAGCTTTTTGATGGCGCCTTTTTCATTGAGAATCCCTAGCTCGTGAAACCCAATGTAAAAGCTGCGTGTTGTGAATAAAGTCTTCTTATTTTTTTCTTTGGAATCGTATGTTTTTTTGATGGCTCTGCGGCCAAAGGGGTCATAGGAAAAAGAGAGATATGTTTGATCAGGCTTTTCAATAGCAGTGAGCTGTGACAAGATATTGCTTTCAAACTGGCTTTCTTCTCCATCAAGTGTTTTTCTTAAAAGATTCCCTTGTGGGTCGTAAGAAAATTCCGCTTTAGCTTGTGCAATCAATTGGTTAAGACTGTTATAGAGAAGTTCATCTTTGTTTTCTTTTAGACGGTTTTCAAGAGAGTCATAGGAGTAGTTTTTTTGAATACCATTTTTTTCTGAAGTAAGTTGCGAGAGCGAATTGTAACTATAAGAGCTATTTTCAGTAGAAAAATCCCCTTTTCTTTGAATGATTAAGAGATTGCCTAAAGCACTATAGCCATTTGCTGGTACAGTCTCAGAGTAATAGTCGGTTTCAATAAGCGTTTTACGTCCATTGAGGTCATAATGAGTGCGCCTGTCACCACAATAGCCAATGAATGTTTCTTCAAGAAGTTTGCCTGATTCATCGTATGACGTGTAGGCATGGCTGTAGAGCTCTTCTCCTTGAGGAGAAATACGTTTGACTTCTCTTCCAAATACGCCATCGTATGTATAGGCAATGCTTGAATCATCGGGAAGAGCTATGGATTTTACTCTGCCTTGCCGATCATATTGAAAATTGAGTGTATATTTTCCTTCTCCATCTTTGACAATCTCTTGAGTAATCTGATTGAAGATGTTGTAGGTTCTCTCGACGGATTGATTTCCTAGAGTGGCAGCTGATATAACGTTCCCTCGTCGATCATAGGAATAGCTATTCGCAAGAAGGGGGGTATTTTTTCCTTCTTGATATTGAATTGTAGACAAACAGCCTTGTTTAGTGTAGCTAAAGGTTAAAGGAACAGAAGTACCCGGAAGAGTTTTGGTCTCTAATTGTCCTAGAGTGTTGTAGGAATAAGTAGTTCTTTTCTCGTCAGAAAAACCTTCCGCTTCAATGAACTCTTCAACGCGCCCCATTGGACCATAGATCCATCGTGTTTTTTGAATGCTTGGTTGTTTTCCATCAGTGATGACGGCATTCTCTTCTAAAGATTTATTACCAACACCATCATAAAAAATGCTTTGAGAGGAAAGGAGCGTTCCTTTTGCGTCTTTTTTGATCATGGATATAGTTCTGCCGAGAGCGTCAAAATCAATTTTTGTTTGCACGCCTTCGGAGTTGATGATTGTTTTTTTGAGGCTATTTTTTCCATAATCGATTAGCACTTTGATCTCATTGCCGGAAGCATCCGTAAATAAAATAGGCTCCCCAAATGAATCATAAGCAGTTTTAATGATGGACCTATCTGAAAATGTAAATTCTTCCACGCAGTGTCCGGAAGAATCGTAAACAAATCCCTTGCGGAGTTGAATATTGCCGGCTGCACCCTCTGTTCTTTTTTCAATGACATTGCCTAAAAGATCATATTCAACACATTCTACAGAGTAATCTGATAGACCTAAATCAAACCAAATTTTTCGCTTATTTTCTCTACCTAGAGAGTCGTAACCAATTTCTGTTTTTCTTGATTGAGGGTGATTTTCACTTTCATTATAAGGATATTGAAGAATTGCAATCACTCTTCCCTCAGGATCATGGCGATAGACGGTAAAGGTATCAGTACTTAAGTAACGATTTCTTAAACTTAAAAGACGAAAGCCATTATATCTGTATTCACGACCTGTAATAAAAGGCTCTTCAAATTTTTCTCGCACAAAGGATACCTCTTCATAGGAGACTCTCCCGAGATAATCGTATTCATAAACTGTAATGATCTGATCGCGAGTTAACGAGCGATGCAGGCTACCCTCAGTATCGTATTTGAACATCTCGACAGAGCCATCCGGATACTGGATTTTGGACGGACTTCCTCTCAAATTATATATTTTGTAAGTTGTATACCCTTTTGGATCTGTGACAGAGAGCACATTTCCAAAAATATCATAGGTGTAAAAAAACGTAGGTTGAATGGGTTTTTTATACTCATCTAGTACAGTAGGATAGACCACTTTTGTTAGATGTCCGAAAACGTCATATTCAAAATGAGTTGTTTGTCCGAATTGATCGGTAGAGGCGATTTTTCTCCCTAATATGTCATAGGTATCTTGCAGAATTTTTTGAAGATTGCCAACAGACTCGATGGTTTGGATCAGATTGTTTTTGTAGTCGTAGTGTTTCTCTATTGTTTTATTCTCATGGGGAATGGAAATCAATATTTGATTGCCCACTCCATCATATGAGTAAGATGTTGTTTTTCCTTCTGGATCCGTTTCAGAGGTGACTTGGCCAAGGTGGTTGTATGTTTTGCTAACAGTAAAGGCGTATGCGCCATTAGAATCGTATGTTGTACATGAAAGCAGATAACTTTGTGGCGAATAGGTATTGACGAGTTTTCTAACGAGAATCTCTTTTTCTGTCTTTAAATCAACAGCTTTTTCTTCGATGACTTCTGGAAATCCGACTCCTGGTAGGGTTTCTTGGGGATGGATTTCTGTGATATGTCTTTCTGTAGCATCGTATGTGTATTTGATGTCATCTCCGCTGTTGTCATCTTCGATGATTTTGATGCAGACACCATCGTCATTATAAAAACGGTATTCTCGTTTTCGAATACAGGGTGGACTGCAGGTTGCTCCATCGTAAATGAACTTCGCAGTTAGCAAATTACTGTTTTTTTTGTAATGATAGGCTGTTTGACCCTTCTTACAATCACCTAGGCATGTGAGAAGATTTAATCCATCTTCTGAGTAGCTAAAAGTTTTTGTATGGCATTCTTCATGATCTGGGTTAATGAGCTGTCCTTCGATATCAACCTGCAAAGAAACTTCTTTTTTACCTGTTAAATTTCCGTAGAGTTTTTCTTCTAAAACATTACCTCGATTATTATACTTAAAGCAGCGGTAAGAATGGACTCTTCCTGTTGCATCGGAAATTGTGCGTGCAAGGAGAAAAGTGAGATCTTGCTTAGTTCTACCATAATATTTTCTGTCTGTGCGATAGAGTTTTCCATCCTGAGTTAAGTGCTCAATAGCTGTGAGTTGAAGACGGTCGTCATAATGATAACGTGTTATGATGCCAACTCCATTTGAAATGTCGGTATATTTATCTCCATAAATGAAGCGGTACAGAATTTCTGGTTTACCTAAAGTGGAAGAGGGCCCTTTCAGCGTTTTTACCCGTCCAACATCATCGTATTCTATTTCTACAAATCTTCCTTCTGGTAAACGTTTTTTGGTAAGAAAGCAATTGGACCCTTTGATTGCGTAATCGTAAGAAACTGGGATGCCATAATTGCCTTTGACCTCTTTCAGGACATAAATGGGTTGTCTTCCAAGTGCTAGCTTTTCAAATACATAGGTCAGTTTTTTTTTGTCACTTGTAGTAACTGTGATAAGGCAGACTTTTGAATTAAAATTATAGCTGAGGTGAATCCAAGAGTGTATCTTTTTCTGCGAAGCGTCTTTCATTTCTACAGAGGTAATATGCCCTTTGTCGTCGTAGGAAAATAAGATCATATTTCCGCTTGGGAGTGTTTCAGAAATTAGGCGAAAATATTGAGGCTGTATTAGTTTTGATGCCAAACTAAGTGCGATCTCTTCTCCAAAAATTTCTGCAGGGGTCTCTCTTACTTTCTGATAGATACGTTTTGTTCCATCACCTAAAATGAGTTCGCAAGTTTCTTGTTTGAAATGCATGCGGCTATTCAAGTGATTCGTTTGACCGCTCATTTCTCCTGCATAACTGTTAACCATGCCTATAGTATCTTTAAGCATGTCAATCTTAAGCGGATCTTTAGTGTCCCCACTGACTTTTCTCCATCCACTATAGCTTAAAATACCTCCTGATCTTTCACCTGTAAAAGCGTAAACCCACTCAAAACGCTCTTGTCCAACCTTGCACTCTTTATTTTGAGGATCTCGCCCAGTGACTAAAAGAGTTTGGGGGAAAATGCGCCATCCTCCAACTTCTTTACCCGTCATGTAGTTTTTTGCATTGTAATAGCGCTGAAAAATGAGTGTGTCGGGTCCCGCTATCTCTAGATCCAGGGCTGTTTCGCAATAGTCGCCATTGATGACATTGACACACTGAGCAATAAAGCTATCCGGATCTGATTCTGTGGAAGGTAACATGACTGCTAACATCTGATCGGCACGGAGAGATCCTAAGCTCAAGAAAATCAAAAAAACAGATAGTGCAAATCGGATAAGCATATAGAAAGTCTTTCTTTACAAAGTTTTTAAGAAAAAAATTAGCAAAAGACTTCAAAAACTGATAGCAAAATCGGTTGTCTTAACCGACTTCGTAAAGATTGCAACACTCACGGATAGCCCCGCAAAACAAATACAACTTCTTTTTTATCCATGGCATGACGATGGGCTATTTGTGCCATCAAATCGCAAATTCGTCCATTTGCTATAATCCTTAATTCACTCATGCTTAAGGTGATTTATTAGAAGATAATAATTAGCCATGACTGCGTTCTGCAATCATATTGAGATGTCGAGAACGAACTACACTGGGTTTTGGATGCAACATTTAATAAATATAAGTCTCAGATTTCCAAAGACTATACACTAGAGAATATGAATATAGTGAGAAAGAGGGCTCTTAACTTGATTAATAAAACGAGAGGAAATTTGAGTATTAGGCGTATGCAGAATAGAATGAAAATAACGAGATATAAACTCACTGGAATTTTAAATAAGAAAATTTAAATTCAATCGCCCTAAAGAAACAATTAAGTCAATTGCAAAACTAAATAATAATTCTTATAATTTAATTTTTGTTGTGCATAATTAAATAAAAGGAAACATAAGTATGAGTCTAAGCATTCCACCCTCATCCTCGCAAGACCCCTCTGCTTCCACTAACAAAGCGGGAGCCTCCCAAGCTGCTCAGGCTCAATCAGCAAAACAACCCTCTCAACCTCAATTATGTGTCTTAGCAACAGTGTTTTTAGCGCTAGCTGAATGCGTCAATGTAGGTTCTGCGTCAGCCATAGCACGTAGCCAGGGATTAGACTCTTTAAGCCAGACCATGATTGATGAAGAAAGTTCTGTAGAAAAACTCTCTATTGGAACCCCTAGCGGAAGCAACGTCTCGATTATGCAAACAACCATTGACAATGAAAATGTAATGCAACAACAGGCTACAGCAAATGCTCAAATGCAATCTATCCAACAAACGTCATCAGTGGGGCAAAACACGATTGATGAATTAAGTCAAAATATCAACAGCACGCTCTCTGAACTCAACGCGGTTGCTGCAACTATGACATCTGTTGCTTACTCTGCAACAATGACCAAACCCCCAGCTTAAGAGGCAATTTATGAGCTCAATTAATCCCCTACCACCTACAAATTTACCTACCACAGACACTTCTCAAACCCAAGCCACTCAAAAAGTCGATCAACCTTCCCCTCAAACCACTCAGCAAGTGAATTTTCTTCTTGGTGTGTTGGAAGCTTTGCTAGGTGCTACACAAATGATCCAGGGTATCACATCCGTACACTCCAAAAGCATCCAAAGTAACGCCTCTCAACAAGAAACGATCAACAACGAAATCGGTCAACTACAATATGATGTGATACCTTCTGGGACAACACCTAGCTCAACACAAGTCGATCAAGTTAATGCCACAAACCAAAACATTCAATTTCAACGCAGTAACTTACAACAAACAGCTACAATTCTTCGACAATCCGCACAAGCTGAAATGCAGCAAGTCACCTCTTTAACAGACGCCATGCAACAAGCCACCTCTGGCACCTCAGCAACTCTTAAGCTCATGGGAACTGTCTTAAAGCTTATTAACCAAATTAGCCAACCCAAGTAACTATAGGATAAAACTCATGAGCCAACCTTCATCTGTAGACTCAACTAATGACCCTAATAACCCACCCGTTCAATATGTACAGGCTATAGCTTTAGTTAATAACCAAGATCCACAAAAAATCAATGTCACGCTGATGGTCGATCTAGCCCTTTTTCAGTGTGTACAGGAAGGACAAAAGGCAGCTATCGCTCAAAATGATGCTATGGAGGTTGCGAACCAACTCTCACAAGCCTTAATTGAACAATTGGGTGATCAAAAATTCCAAGATTTACCAGCTGGAACGTCTAATTCAGATCAAAATACTATTGTTAATGTTAACATTGCTAACCAACGTGTCCAAGCCAACGTAAGCTTGATTCAAGATCAACTTAATATCGGTCAACAAGTGTCTCAAACCGCAACTCAACAAGCTTCTTCCACGATTCAGAACACTTCACAAACACAAAGTGAGTTCAGCGCGGTGACACAAATCATGATCGAAATCACCCAAGACATCACAAACTAAAGCGACTTTAACAAATGTAAGCACCTGCAGCTTCCATTTGTTTGAATGCTTGCTCACTCCCATCAAGTCCTCGACAAGCTTGACGTATCACATTGGTTTTAAGAGATAAAGAACATGCATCTAAAACAGTAGCTTTAACACAGTAGTCTGTTGCAACACCTACCACAAAAATCTCAGTCACACCCTCTGTCTTTAAATACTCGAACAAACCTGTAGAGGCATGCTGCGCATCAAAAAAAGCACTGTAACTCTCAACTTGAGGATGCACACCTTTGTGGATAATTTTTTTTATTTTCTTTGTGTATAACTGAGAAGGAAAAGCAGCCCCTAGCGTGCCCTGTATACAATGATCTGGCCATAACTGATATCTAACACCTTTGTGTTCGATCCAATCCCCAGGCTTTTTATGATGTGTTGAAGCAAAGCTAATGTGATGTGGTGGATGCCAGTCTTGACTTGCAATCACAAGATCAAAGTCTTTTTGCAGATCATTAATCACAGCAATCAAGACATTGGCTTCCGGAACAGGCAATGCCCCTCCAGGCATAAAATCTTGTTGCAAATCAACAATGAGCAAAGTTTTCATTGATAAAGTTTTCCCTGAATAGCATGCACAAGTTGCATTTTTTTATCATAAAGTTGCTTTTCCATTCCAACTGGATAAACATGAGGATTGCATAAGCGTCGAAATGTTGCGTCAAAACACTTCAATTGCTTTTGGCAATAGCTGCGACTTTGACTTAAAGACGGCTGAGAATAAACATACTCACCTTTTGAAAATATTTTAACCAATAAATCTCTTGATTTTGCCTTAGGGTTAAGAACTTTATGACGCAAAGGATGCTCCGGATCTATCATCTCCCATTCAGAAGGAATGGGAGATAATACATCATATAAAGCATCCGCAAAATATTGTCCTGATTCATCACTAAATCTTCTGACCTGCAAAATACCTGGATTAGAAATTTTCACCATGCGTTCAGAAAATTTCAGTTTATACTGCCAATGTTGGCTACCAACAGGTCGAAGCGCTGATAGCTTATAAACACCATCTAGAGCAGATTGAGTCTGGCCTGTCACCAGATTCGTTCCCACTCCCCATACAGCAATTTTAGCACCCTGTTGCTTCATATCTGCAATAAGAGTCTCTGAAAGTTCATTGGAAGCATAAATTTTTGTTTCTTGAAATCCTTCGCTATCTAACATCTCTCTAGCCTTTTGACTAAGGTAGGTCAGATCACCTGAATCCAGACGTACTCCTAATAGTGGATGTCCTTGTTTCCGCAACCATTTTCCCACTTCAATAGCATGCTTAACTCCCTGAAGAGTGTCATAAGTATCAACAAGGAACACACAATGATGAGGCATAGCTCGAGCATAAGCAAAAAATGATTCCAATTCTGAATCAAAGGCCATAATCCAGCTATGTGCATGCGTACCCGCTACAGGAATTCCCAGCCACTTACCCGCTAAAGTATTAGAAGTCGAGGCACAGCCGCCTAAATAAGCTGCTCTAGAAGCTGTCATGGCACCATCTACACCCTGCGCTCTTCTCAATCCAAACTCTAGCACAGCATCCCCATCTGCTGCTTGACACACACGTGCTGCTTTTGTCGCAATCAAAGTAGAAAAATTTGTAAGCGTTAATAGAGCACTTTCTAACAATTGAGCTTGAAGCAAGGGCCCTTGCACTCTTATCAGTGGTTCAAAAGGAAAGACCACTTCTCCTTCTACCACAGCATCCACATCACAACTAAATTTCAAAGACCGCAAGTAATGCAAAAATTCGTCTTCAAAAAGAGCTCCTCCTCCTTCAGCTTTTAAAGAAGCAAGATAAGCGATATCAGATTCGTCAAAATGCCAACTCTGCAGATAATCTATGACACTAGCCAAACCAGCAGCAATCGCATAACCTCCTTGAAAAGGCTGATGCCGATAACAAAGATGAAAAACAGCCTCATCCTCTGCTTTGTTTTCTTTCCAATAGGCATGAGCCATGGTCAGCTCATATAAATCTGTCATCATAGCTAAAGAACTGCGAGGGAATAAAGAAAACATATCCACTTTCTCATTGTTGAATGTTGCGATACTTCCAAAAAACTGACATTTTTTTAAAGCAGCGTTAAATGAGCAAGCAGAGCAAAGCGCGTAGCTTGCAAACCAGCTAACACTCCCTCTTCGTAGCGAAAGTAGGCATTGTGCTCAAGCTGAGGATAATCAAATGGCTGCAATACATCTTCTAATGTGATATGAGGAATAAATTGCTGCGCACATTCCAATACTTTTTTTGTTTGCAGCTGAATCATTTCTTCTATTAATTCAAGAATCTTGTTCTCGTCTAACATGAAAAAACTCCCTCATCAAGGCTGCACACTCCGAAGCAAGAATTCCAGAGGTAATCTCAAGAGTATGCATCGGATGTTTTTTTGTAAAAATATCAACCCAACTCCCATTAGCTCCATGACGTAAATCAGGACACCCCCACACTAACCGTGGAAGCCTTGAAAGCAACATAGCACCCGCACACATGACACAAGGCTCCAACGTACAGTATAACGTCATCTCTGCTAAGCGCCAGTTACCCATGGCGGCAGCCGCCGCTCCAAGAGTAATCATTTCCGCGTGAGCAGTGGCATCTTGTAAAAGCTCAACTTGATTATGTCCTCGAGCAATTATTTCTCCCTGACTCACAATCACAGCGCCTACAGGAACTTCCCCTTCCAAAAAAGCTTTTTTGGCCTCCTTAAGAGCTTCCCGCATCCACCTTTCATCTAAGGCTTTGTCGTTATCCATTTTTTTCGCTTTGAAGCCTACGTATCTGTTCTTTTAACAATTCAGTATCTTTCAAGTATTTTTTTCTCATTCCATTGAGTTGTTTTTCATTATGCTCTTTTAAGGACTGCACTTCACGCTGGTGACGCTTTTGTAAGCCCTCTAAATTTTTTTCAACCAACAACTCTTCTTCCTGTTGAAGTTTTTTTTGTGTTTCCATTTCAGCTAACTGACGAAGTTCTTTAAAAATTTCAGAAGAAAACACAACAGAATTTAACACTGAAAATAGATAGGTTCGAGTGGCTCCAAAAGCTTTAACACTTTCTTCCATCAATTTAAGACCTAATTTTTCATCCAAAAGTTCGAGCTGATCAAAATCTGGATTTAAAGCTTGCAACTGCTCTGAAAAAAAATCATAGATATCTGTGTTTTTGATGAGCCATCGCGTTGCAATAAACTCTCCAAGACCTACATTACCAGCTGCAATGTCTGTTGCATACGCTTGAGCCATTTCCGTACTTGTGACTTGGTGAGGTCCTTTGCCTAAAAAGTAACGACGACAAAACCCCCGATCCTTCATTAGATGTTCTTGCTTTAAGTCCTTTTTAACGACTTCTATAATACTGACTAACCAAGGCTTGAGCCACTCTATCTTTTCCTGATAACCCATTTCTTTTAACATGTTCCACTACCGTTTTTGCATTTTTCAGTCTTATTAAAAAGCTAAGGGCTCTTTGCTAGTCAAATCAGGTTTTTAAACCAGCCCCTAGCCTTGAACTCACTTTTGCTTTCTTTTTTCCATCTAAGAAAAAGGAGCCTTGTATTTGAATCAGCTAAATTTAAAAACTTCTGTAGTGTATGGATAAGCATGCGCTCTTGCAAGTAGATACTTAACTAAACAAGAAAATCCTCTATTTTTTGCTAACACTATCCCTCTTCTCTTAGCTTTTAAAGATCTAACAACTTAATCAGGAGAGAGAAAGACACATTTCAACAAGAGATATAATCAAAAATTTACAATACATGCATTTGTAAAAATTAATTCATTGTGTCGACAAAGAAAAACTTATTTTGTCATTCGCAACAATTCTTTAAAAATTCCTAACAACAAGTATTCAACTGGATTTTTTTTCAAAATCCTCTTACTTTAGCGAGGGAATATGGATCAGCTTGTGTTATATCTTTACAGAAGATATAATAAGTACACTAATCGTGAAATAGGAGACGAAACTCAAATGTCGATGGATAAAGGAACAAAAGAAGAAATCACCAAAAAATTTCAACTCCACGAAAAAGATACTGGATCCGCGGATGTACAGATCGCTATTTTAACAGAAAGAATAGCTGAAATTACAGAGCATTTAAAACGCTCTCCAAAAGATCACAATTCTCGCTTGGCGTTATTAAAATTGGTTGGTCAACGTCGTAAACTCTTAGAGTATCTCAATTCAACAGATACCGAACGCTATAAAAACCTCATTAAAAGATTGAATTTACGTAAGTAAATCTTCTTTTTTATTTTTGAGCTCCCCCTCGCCTGATTAGGAATAATATGGAACGAAAATTTAAGACTGTACATTTATCTGAAACGCAGCAGCTCATTTTTGAGACTGGTAAAATAGCCAAACAGGCAGGAGGGGCTGTTCTGGTTCGTCTTGGTGACACAGTCGTGTTTTCCTCGGCCTGTGCTGCGAAGAAACCCGAAGCAGGGATTGATTTTTTACCCCTGCGCGTCGACTATCAAGAAAAGTTTTCCTCTGCAGGTAAAACCTTAGGCGGGTTTATTAAACGAGAAGGTAGACCTTCTGAAAAAGAAACTCTGGTTTCTCGTCTTATAGACCGTCCTTTACGTCCTATGATTGAGGATGGGTATTTCAATGAAATTCAGGTTTTAACGTATGTATGGTCCTATGATGGAGAAAATTCTCCTGACCCCCTTGCTTTATGTGCTGCGTCAGCCTCTTTGGTCTTGTCCGAGGTCCCTCTTGTCAAGCCGGTAGCTGGAGTACGTGTAGGGCGTGTTAACGGTCAGTTCATCATCAATCCTAGCCAAGCTCTGATTGAAAAATCTGATTTAGATTTAATGCTAGCGGGTACTGATGATGCGATCTTAATGATCGAGGGCTATTGCAACTTTTTGACAGAGCAAGAGGTCTTGGAAGCTATTGCTTTCGGACATGTTGCGATCCAAAAAATTTGCCAAGCTCTAAGTGAATGGCAAAAAGAAATAGGTAAACCTAAGGATCGAAGCGCTCTTCATGTCACGCCTTCAGGGCTTATTAAAAACATCGAGGATTTTGTTCAACAAGACCTTAAACAAGCTCTGCGTATTACTGAGAAGAAAGCAAGAGAAGAGCGTATGGAGCAGCTGCACCAAGCTGTTTTAGAAAAGTTCTTGCCAGAAGGTCAAGAGCTTTCCTATTCCGAATTGGATGTTGCAGCGGCCTATAAAAAAGTTTCTGCGCAATGTATGCGTCGCATGATTTTAGAAGAGGGTGTCCGATCAGACGGACGTTCTGTTCATTCTATTCGCTCTATTGACATTGAGCCTGCTCTTTTGCCTCGCACGCATGGCAGCTGTCTGTTTACTCGAGGTGAGACACAAACAGTTGCAGTCTGCACCCTAGGCGGAGAAAGCATGGGGCAGCGTTATGAGGATTTAGATGGCGAAGGATTGAGAAGATTTTATCTTCAGTATCATTTCCCTCCTTTTTCAGTCGGAGAAGTAGGACGTGTAGGCTCTCCAGGAAGACGTGAAGTCGGTCATGGAAAACTAGCAGAGCGTGCTTTACAAGCCATTTTACCAACTCAAGAGAAGTTTCCTTATACCATTCGTTTGGAATCTAACATTACCGAGTCAAATGGATCGTCTTCTATGGCGTCTGTTTGTGGTGGTTGTTTAGCCCTGATGGATGCAGGAGTACCGATTCAGCGTCCTGTTGCTGGTATTGCTATGGGGTTAATTTTGGAGGAAGGCAAATTTGTTGTGCTTTCTGACATTTTGGGCTTGGAAGATGCTTTGGGCGATATGGACTTCAAAGTGACTGGTGATCGTAACGGAATTACCGCCTTCCAAATGGATATTAAAGTAGAGGGCATCACCCTTGCTATTATGAAGCAAGCGTTGGAACAAGCTAAAGCAGGTCTAGTTCATATTTTAGACAAAATGCTTCTTGTTGTTCCTCACTCTAAACAAGAAATGTCTATTTATGCTCCTCGTATTGAAACCATGCAGGTTAAACCAAGCAAGATTGCTGTTATCATTGGTCCTGGAGGCAAACAGATTCGTCAAATTATTGAGGAAACTGGCGTCCAAATTGATATCAATGATACTGGGCTGGTCAGTATCGCCTCTTCCGACCAAACAGCTATGGACAAAGCTAAACGCATCATAGAAGGTTTAGTTGGCGACGTAGAAGTTGGTAAAATCTATGAAGGTAAGGTTTCTTCCGTTGTCCAGTTCGGAGCCTTTGTGGAAATCCTACCTGGTAAAGAGGGCTTATGCCACATTTCCGAACTTTCAGACGGACACGTTAGCAATGTCTTTGATGTTGTGAAAGTAGGAGAACGCATCACTGTTAAAGTCTTGGATATCAACGAGCGAGGACAAATGCGCCTCAGCCGCAAAGCTATTCTTTCCAAAAAAGACGCTTAACCACAATTCTAAAAGCTTCAATATCTTCTTTTTCAGATATTGAAGCTTTTTATTTTTCTTATTAGTTAATTCCTAACGCTTGTTTTTCAAAATTAATTATAGATTTGTTTGTTGATAATATAATTTTTTTTTAAAATTACAATTACTAAAGGGAATTATTTAAATGAAAAAGATTATATTATTTATTTTTGTATTACTTGGATTAAATCATTTAACCTTAAATGCTGCAGAAGGATCTGTTGTTTGTATTCACGGATTCATACGTTCTTATCGCTGCATGATTCCAATGGGAAACATGCTTGATAATGAAGGATTTGAAGTGTATCTTTGGGATTATCAAAGCCGTAAAAACACGATTCAAGGACATGCTGAAAATCTTGTTAAGCTCCTCAATACCATCGCTCAACAAAAACCTGGCCAACCCATTCATTTTGTCACACATTCCTTAGGAGGCATTATTATTAAAACAGCCTTAAATCATCCTAATTGTCCTGAAGAGGCTAGGGTTGGTAAAGCGGTCTTATTAGCTCCTCCTTCTCAAGGCTCTGCCGTCGCACGTTCGATCTCACATATCACACCTATTAGGTGGTTCTTTGGTAAAAAAGCTGGCCATCAGCTTTTAACCTATACCTCCGATGACATGGAAAACTTAGGGTATTTCCCTGAAGATATGGATGTCATGGTGATTTCAGGGATCAAAGGTAACTATCTTTTATTTAGAACACCTAATGACGGAAAAGTTTTTCTTCATGAAACTCGACTGTCCACTCCTCATACTCATTTGATCCTTAATGTCAGCCATAGCTGGATCATGACAAGTAGAGAGTCTATGGACCTGACAAGAAAATTTTTGCTGCATTAATTCTTATTCTTGATTATGACTTCGCTTATTACCACAAGAGAGTCATATGAAAAGATTAGGTTGCTTGTTATTGATGTTCTGTTTAGCCCACACTTTAACAGCGGAAGATCGCTATGTTATTGGTATTCACGGTCTTTTAAGTAGAAGCTGTGATATGCGATGCATCTGTACCTCATTCACTCATGCTGGATTGGATGTTTATTTATGGGAATACCCCAGCACAGAGGGGACAATCTGTGAACATGCTCAAAATCTTGTTCAGTTTTTGCAATACATTGCTCAGTGCCGTCCTGAGCAACCTATTGATTTTGTGACACATTCAGTTGGTGCCCTAATTCTACGTCAGGCGCTTAATGTGGCTGATTGTCCTGAAGAAGCAAAAACAGGAAGAGCTGTATTATTAGCACCTACTAACCAGGGAAGCCGTTTAGCCAGAGAATCAAAAGGTGTTTTGCCCATTCATATTGGGTTAGGTTCTAAGCTTGGATATGAATTAATGACCTATGACCCCTGTACAATTCAATCGATTGGGCCTTTTCCAGAAAGTTTGGATATCCTGGTTATTGCAGGCTGCCGAGGCAATAATCTCTTGTTTAATGAACCCAATGATGGTTTTTTAGCCGTCAGTGAAACAGCCTTAGAAACACCTTATTCATTTGAATCTTTCAAACTTAAACATGGAGATTTACTTGTTGATCCCTGTGTCTTACAGACTGCCTATACTTTTATTCTAAATGGTAGTGGGTCCAAAAACCCAGATCAAGGTCAGCAAGAAGATGCCCCAGATCAGGCTTCTGAACCCACAGAAGAAAAAACAACGGTCTCTTAACCACCAACTGTGTTGTTGAGGTTAGAACTTGTTCCGTTACGTTTAACGTCTTCCCCCATCATCATGGGTTCTCCGTTAGCGTTCACTTTACGACCTGAAATCTCAACTTTATCCCCTGGCTGAACAGGAGGCTGGACAGTACCCTGTGGCAAAAGCACTTTTTGCTCTCCACCTTGAGTATCTACAACCAATTCCGTTCTATTCCCATTAGGATATTTAGATTGGTTCACGCATTTCACAGTACCTTTGCATGAATCTTTAGGCTCAACAATAAGAGGACGATCCCCATTCATTGTTGGTCCAACAGGTTTACCGCCGCATGTTTTACTGCTACATTTAGCTTCATCTGCAAATCCAACTGCAGACAGCGCAAAGATCGCGCAACAAGCTGCCAGCATATTCTTGTATTGCATAACACACTCCTTCAGAGGGTTTTGAACCACATGGTTCCTTTTCTTATTTTCCTATAGAACTGATTTTAAACAAAATAAATTTTTTAAAATTTAACGTTATGAAAAACAATTATATAAATAAAAAACAACTAACTCCCCCCTAAAAAACAATCAACTCTGTGTTTTTCAACAATTTGCACAAAAAAATCTCTTTCAAGAAAAATTCTTTATCATCTCCAAATAGAGCTTTTTTATATTATTTTCTTACTTCTTAACCCAATCTAAATGGAAAAAGACTCACACAAAACTACCAACAGTGCTAAATTGGCCACCTCATACAACCTAGGAAAAACGGATGGAAAAAATACCGGTTGGCATTTTAGGTGCAACAGGCATGGTAGGTCAGAAGTTTGTAGAACTTCTTAGCCAACATCCCTGGTTTGAGATTGTAGCACTAGCCGCTTCAGATCGTTCTGTAGGTAAAAACTATGAACACGCCATGGCATGGTCAATGCCGACCCCCCTTTGTCGCAAAATAGCTGCTATGCCTCTCTCTTCCTGTTTACCACAATTGCCCTGTGCTGTGGTCTTTTCTGGCCTTGACTCTAGTGTCGCCACAGATATTGAACTGAGTTTTGCTCAAGCGGGTTACACTGTTATTTCTAATTCCAGTGCTCATCGGATGCGAGCAGATGTCCCTCTTCTCATTCCTGAAATTAACAGTGAGCACTTACAACTGCTTGAAAACCAGCAAATGCCGGGTGCTCTTGTTACAAATCCTAACTGCTCTGTTATTGGTATCACAATGGCTCTTAAACCTATCCTTGACATATGGGGCATTGAAGCCCTCCATGCAGTCACCTTACAGGCTCTATCAGGAGCAGGTTATCCTGGTGTCCCTAGCATGGATATTTTAGATAATGTCATCCCTTATATTGCCGGAGAAGAGGCAAAAATTGAATCAGAACCCCTTAAAATCTTTGGGAACTCTTGCTGTGAGCGTATTCTTCCCCACTCTATGCGTATTAGTGCACAGTGCAATCGCGTAGCTGTAGCAGATGGGCACTTGGCTTGCATCTCAATCAAATTAAAAAAACAAGCAACAGCTACTGAAATTTTACAAGCCTGGAAAGAATTTAAAGCAGAACCTCAACAACTTAAGCTTCCAACAGCTCCCTTAACCCCTCTTATTTATTTAGAAGATAACAAACATCCCCAACCCAAACTGCATCGCCACTTAGGATTGGGTATGAGCGTCTCCATAGGACGCTTGCGAACTTGCTCTTTATTGGATTGGAAGTTTGTTTTGTTATCACATAACACTGTCAGAGGCGCTGCAGGATGTGCCGTGTTAAATGCCGAGCTTATGGCAGTCAAAGGCTATCTTAAACCTCAACTTATTCATGTCTAACGTTTAACAACAAGACCTTGACCTGTTGGCAATTCTAAAATTTCATAACCGTGCTGACGCATGAACCTGTCTTCCGCCTCTTTTTGTTTATAGAATTGCTTCCAACCATAGTCATCAAAAACAAGCAGGGCTCCTGGAGACAGTCTGGGGAAGAGTATTTCCAAAGCACCTATCTCTGCAGCTGGGGAATTTAAATCAATATGTAAAAATGCGATCTTATCGGGAGCTCTTTCTAATAAAACATCAGGGACCACCCCTTTTATTACTTTGACAGCAGGAAAGTCTTTAAAACGCTCACACACATAACTGTACAATGAAGGATCTTTGTAATACTTATTAGCAAAATCTAAAAAACCTGGAAAATCAGGAAAGTCTTCTTTGGAAGAATATTTCTCTGAAAAACCAGCAAATGTGTCATAAAGATAAAAATTTTTACCCGCCGCAACAAAGTCCACAACTTGAGAAATCACCCAAGACATATCTGCCTTATAGACACCGCATTCTACAAAATCTCCTTCCACACTTAAGGCTGACTTTGCGGCCCAAACTAAAGTATGCAAACGCCAAGAAATGGTGTGAGGAGCTTCGTACTGATCGTATTGGTGAGACCCCTGAATTGCATGATAAGCGGAAGCAAAAAGAGAGTCTGATAAAAAACCAGCGCTTTTGTCTAGTGTTAGCAAACGATCTCCCCAAAAATAAGAACGATGATAAGGCTTAATCTGCTCTTCAATAGTATCTTTCACTTTATGAGCAGCATCCTCCAAGATAAGATCTTGGGGTGATTTTTTTGCCTGGGTTGCAATATTATCCGTCATACTTTTAGTCCTCATTTGCATACTGACCAAAACAGTCAGGATCCTATTCTTTTAGCTCACATAGAGCTTTGACAGCAACATTTAGAGATTCTTGAGCACAAGGAGCAGCTCGCGCACCATAACCACCTAAATGACCTATATTAGGCTGTATGTATGTGACGGTACATACACCAGCAGCATGCAGTCTCTGAGCATACCTTTGACCATCTTCAAACAAAGGATCTTCCTGCGCTAAAATCACCACAGCCGGAGGTAAATGACTCAAGTCTTGAGCACATAAAGGTGAGACATAAGGATTGTAAACATCCTCAACACATTCGATATACTGTTTAGCGAACCACCTTAATGTTTTATGTTCGCCTAATCTCTGAGGTTGACTATCAGCTGAAGTAAGATCAGTAGCTGGATTGATCAAAACTTGTAAACTCAAACAAGGGCCTTGTCGATCTCGTGCCATAAGACACAATGCAGCGGCCATATTACCACCGGCACTATCTCCTACAACGCTTAATATTCTAGGATCCCCACCAAAATGTTCCACATGCTCAGCCATCCATAGCAAAACATCATAGCATTGTTCTAGGGGTAGGGGGAATTTTCCTTCAGGAGAGTTCTGATAACCCACAGATACAACCAAACAGTCGGCACCTCGGCAAAGGTAACGTGCCAAGTTATCATGAGTGTCTAAATTACCTGCTACCCATCCTCCCCCATGAATCAGCATCACAACAGG
Source organism: Verrucomicrobiota bacterium (assembly GCA_018239815.1). Taxonomy (GTDB): domain Bacteria; phylum Chlamydiota; class Chlamydiia; order Chlamydiales; family JAAKFR01; genus SZAS-3. The sequence goes on from JAFEGP010000012.1 coordinate 53,857, forward strand.
CAAATTCCCTGAAGCACAGGGCGTATAGAGACGGATGGGTGTCGTACGCACATCTCGACAAACTTCCATTTCACATACATTTGCTACAGCAGGCACCTCCGCCTCAATCGACATGATATTTTGATTGATGAGCTTACGCGCCTCATGCGGATGCATGGAACAAAGAGACTGAGCCTGTAAGCTCAGGCCGATTAACATACATAGACTGATTTGAACAAATTTTTTTATCATAGCTAATATTTTGAATAATAAAGTTCTACAAGCTCATTCCAAGAAGATATCTGCTTGTCCTCTTGTTGTAAACTGATGCGATCCATTTCAAATTTTTATTGATGCCACCGAATGGAACTCTCTGTTAACTCTTGCACACGCATTTCCATTTCTTCTTTAGAAACAGCCTCTCTGCTTAGGAAAGCTGACTGAATGATCTGGTCAAATGTGTTGTTAGCAGGGATAATATGAAAATGTAGATGTGGTACGCTTTGACCTGCTTTCAATCCATTTTTTTGTAAAATCACAAACTCAGAAGTTTTGTAGACATCCTCAAAAACCTTAGAAAAAATATTGATTTGCTCCTGAATTTCTAACATCTCCTCCATAGTCAAATGTTCAAATCTTTCTATATGTCGTTTGGGAATCAATAAAACATTCCCTTTAGTCATAGGAGTTAAGCAGTAAATGGCAAACGTATAATTTGCTTCTGCAATAAGCTGCTGTGTCATGACCTGATGATCGCAAAAAGGACAGGATATTGGAGCAGCACAAAATGTATAGCTAGACAATATCCAAAATACCCATAAGAAATTACAAACTCTCATACCTATTTCCCCGCAAATAAGTTAAGTTACAAACATCCTTGAAGATACAAAAAAAAGACCTTGTCTTAACAAAGTTTTTATAAATCGAGCGTAATAGGTGATCTGATATTTTTGCAATCAAATGCATTCATGTGAATAGAACAGCTGAATGCGAGAATTATTTCTAATCAAGACATGATTTTTTTCGGTATAAAAGCGACCATTCTTACAGGAGACTCTGTTGCTTCCTGAGCTCTCAAAGGCAGTGTCATCACATAAGCTCCTCGAGCAGGTAACAGATCGCATTGCGCGACATTTTCAACGATATATTTACCAGCTTCCAAAATGAGTTTATGAACAGGAAATGTGGAGTCTAAGCAATCTGGAGAAAGCGTATCGATAGCTATCCCTGCAATATCTTTTTCAAGTAGATATTCAATCGCGGGTACACCAAAAGCTGGAAAATGCATCTGCCCATTGTTATCTTCATTGCGGTAGGCCTCATTATCTAGCCAAAAGCGACTCCAACCTGTATAAGCTATAACAAGCGCTCCTTTTTGAATCGGGCCATGGCATTGTTCATCATGCTTAATATCTGCTAATGAAACTTCATAATCTGCATGAGCTTGCATGGAAACATCCACTACACAGGCTGGCGCTATTAACCGCTCAAGAGAGATAGCTGCCACACAATTGCCTCCCTTCACACGATGCGCTGGGGCATCAAGATGGGTACCAATACCTGCAAAAAGCTGCATTTTCTGAATACGAAAAAGCCGGTCATAATCACTTTTACACTCTAAGCAAAATCCACATGATCCATTCCAAGTAGGAACACTGGGTGTCAGGATATGGGTTAGATCTATGATATCAAAGTTTTCGAACATGCCCTTTACTCCCTAAGCCGTCAAAGCTAACACATTTTACAAAAAGACTCGACAAAGAATCATTTTTTTTGAGTGCTATTTAGGAAGTTATGCACATCTTTGTCCGTCTTAAAAATATGAAACTGAACATAAGGATATTTAATGCGAAGTTCTTGAATAAAAGGATAATAGCGCTTATGGAAATTAAACATATAACTAATCAGTTTCCAGCGAATGGTTTTAGAACAGCCATCAGCTAAATCTGGAATGTCCCAATCTTTTTGTGAAACGCGTTTCAGCATGCGCCATAGACAACGCCAGACATTAAAATGAAAATAAATTGCTACATCGGCCTGTTGAAAACGCGTTTCTAATGATCTCATTGCATTACCGTCGATCACCCATTTTGGTGTCATGACAAGCTGCTGTTGAATATCTAAAAACTCTTTGTAATCGCGATCTTTCCAGTTCGCCACAAAGAAATGACGATCCAGATGATGAACAGGAAGATGGTATTTTTTGGCCAACTGTGTGGCAAAAGTTGATTTTCCACTACCAGGTCTGCCAAAAATCATCACTTTACTTACGATCAAGCCACACATCCTAAACCGTCATATTTTTTAGGTAGCAAAAATATGACAACTTAGATGGATTGGCAAGCCAATTCTCTGTTTTCATTGGCATTAGTTACGCGTAAGTCATGCGCAATAAAAACATGACTTCCTACCCCATAATTTGAATATTTCTCAAGGGACCACATTGGGTAGTTTTCCAAAACTTCTTGAGTTGCTTTTCTTTGCCCAAGGTTTGGATTACCCAAAGAGGTCATCCAATCATCAAAGATTACTAAAGTACCATCTTGAATAATCTCATTCTTAAATAGAAAATCTAAGACATACTTGGAAGAGCTATAGAGATCGCAATCAACATGAACAACCATAGCTTTAAGATTAGGTTTCTTGGCAAAGTAATTTTGCAAGGTATCTTCAAAAAATCCCTTAATCATATGTAGGCGTTCTGAAGGCAAAATTTTTGCTAGCTTCTTATGAAGATACTGATCTAATCCGGGCATGACCGCCATACTACCCGCTGCCCAATAACCCAACGAAGACTCGTAGGAATTCTTATCCTTTTCCTTTTCCTCGGGTAACCCAATAAAAGAATCGAATAGATGTAGATGTGTGGATCGTAAGGCAAATCTCTGAATATATTGAGCAAATAAACGAGCGCTATAGCCTTGAAACACACCAAATTCAAGGATATCTCCCTTAAAATGCATCGACTTCAATAAAATAAAAAGCTGATTAAAAGCCTGTTCATACACTGTATCCACAGCTTTTTTCCCTCGCCGATCCAAATACCTAAAAGCTTCAATAGAAGCTGGTTTAAAAGCAGCGTGTTTTAATTTCCGTCGATAAAGAAAGAGTCTGCCAAGACGGCTTTTTTCTAACATACTCACCAAAAGTCGACTTATTCTTCGGTATAAAGAACGTAGGATTTTTTTTATCATTTTGTTCTACAATCCGTAGGTGCATTTAAAATTACTCAAGTGCATAACGTATACTGGATTTTTCCTACAACTTTTACCTCTAAAGGCGAGTGGTACGATGCAGCAAAAGTGCATCAACAAGCACAATAGCTCCCATAGCTTCTACCACAGGAACAGCACGTAAAGCTACACATGGATCATGCCTTGAACCTTCTGGCATGTTAAATTCTTGTTTCTCTTTATGAATATCAATAGTTTGTTGATTTTTCTTTATGCTTGAAGTTGGTTTAAAAGCAACCTTCAAGAGCAAAGGCATACCATTACTTATTCCACCTAATAACCCGCCTGCATGGTTCGTCTTTGTCAAGACATTTCCTTGTTCATCTACAGTAAATGCATCGTTATGCTCGGAACCTTTCATCTTTGATCCCATAAAGCCTGCACCAAATTCTATGCCTTTAGATGCTGGCAGTGTCAGCATGGCCTTAGCCAGATTAGCTTCTAACTTTTCATAAATAGGATCCCCTAACCCAATAGGTACACCTTGAACATAAAGCTCAACAACACCCCCTACAGAATCACCCTCTTCTTTCATTTCTTCAATTGTTTTCATAATTTTCTTAGCAGCTTGCTCATCAGGACAAAAAACAGGACTTGCTAAAACTTGTTTTTTGAAGCTAATGAAATCTTCTATTTCCATCTGTTCCATGATGATACCTGCAACTTCTTTCACATAGGCAACAAGTTGGATTTTGTAATGAAGTAGGATTTTTTTTGCTATCGCCCCTGCTGCAACACGGCAAGCCGTTTCTCGAGCAGAAGCACGCCCTCCTCCTCGATAATCAAAAATTCCGTATTTCTGCAGATAAGTGAAATTCGCATGCCCCGGTCGTAAAAGATCTTTAATAGGCTCATATTTACTGGAGTCAACATCGTGATTAAAGATGATAATGGAGATAGGTGTACCTGTTGTTTTCCCTTCAAACACACCTGAAAGAATATCTGCTTGATCTTTTTCACAACGAGGTGAGGTGTAAGAATTGCGACCAGGTTGACGTAAAGCAAGCTCTATTTGAATATCTTCTTTGCAAAATTCAAGACCTGCTGGACAGCCATCAATCACAACACCTATGGCCTTACCATGAGATTCTCCCCAAGTTGTAATCCTAAAGATATTACCAAAAGAATTACTTCCCATGCACAGCCTCCTTAAGCCGATTTAAAATCTGCTCTTCTGTACCAACTTCTACATCTATTTTATGCGCATAAATAGCCTCATAAAGAGGCAATCTGAGCCTATACATCTTTTCAAAAGCCTCATCAAAGCATGAAGCATCAAAAAAAGCTGGTTGATCTTGTAAATATAAACGCTGTCTTAAACCCTCTTTACTAATCAAAAGATAAACCAAACGTCCTACACACTGCAAAACCTGTAAATTGTCTGCCTCCAAAACCGCTCCTCCTCCTACAGCAACAATACTCATTGGATAGTGCTGCAATGAGAGTAAAGCTAGACGCTCTAAATCACGAAAAACTTTGCTGCCTTCCTGACGATAAATCTGAGGACATTTAAGCAATTTCCCATACTTCTGAGCATATAACTCTTCTAAAATAAGGTCTGTATCCAAAAAAGAATGACCCAATTGCTGGGCTAATTTTTTCCCTAGGTAGGTCTTACCGCAACTTTTAAAGCCAAAGAGAATAATGTGTTTCACAGAAGCTCCTCTATCTGAGCTCCTAAATGCTGAAAATCTCGTACAAAAGTAGGATAACTCTTAGCAATACAACGAATATCCTCAATATGTGTTTCGCCTTTTGCACCAAGAGCTGCAACAGCTAGAGCCATAGCAATGCGATGATCATGATGAGAGTGCACACGTGCTCCTACCAAGGAGGCTGGATAAATTTTTAATCCTGCCTCCTCTTCTTCTATTTTGGCTCCCATTTTACTCAATTCTGTGGTGATCACATGCAAACGATCTGATTCTTTTTTACGAGCAATGGCTGCATTAGTAAGATGAAGAGGACATTGAGCAAAGCATCCTAAAACAGCCAAAATAGGTATGGCATCAATCAAATCATTAACGTCGACTTGCCGCCCCTGCAGTGAAGAATCTCCTTCTATGTTAAGAGCCAAGTTTTGTCGATCTTCCTGAATCCGAGCTCCCATCTGTCGAAGCAAATCAATAATTTTTTTATCTCCTTGCACTTCGTTCATTTCAACATTTTCTAATCTCAAGGATGAACGTGTGACAAAGGCTGCTACCAAAGGAAAAGCTGCTGAGCTAAAATCACCTGGCACATGCATTGTAAAACCTTGGTAACGCAAAGGACCTACGATTTTATAATCTGTGTACTGGTGATGAGAGACATGCGCTCCCAAACGATGTAACCAAGATAGGGTAAGGTCTATCCAAGGTTTTTCCCCAGGGTCTGTCACAACCAGATGAGTTGTGCCCTTGAGAAAAGACGTTGCTATCAGTAATCCCGATACAGGTTGAGAATCTTGTCCAGACAAGGTCGCTCGGCCTGGCTGCATGCATCCCTTCACAATAATAGGAGCACAATCATTTAAACGTGTTGAAACAGCAAAAGCCTGTAATTGATTAAGTGCCGAAAGCAAAGGCTGCACAGGACGTTGATAACAAATCGAAGTATCACCAGTTAAGACAGTATAAGTGGGTAATAACGCTGCAAGACTGCCTACAAAACGTAAAACTTGTCCTGAATTGCCACAATCTATGACTTTGTCACAAGGTTGCAAATTTCCATTTACACCTTCAATCTCTAGCTTATGCTCACCCATATGAATAGCAACACCTAAAGAACGCATCGCTTCGACCATGGCCAAAACATCAGGGGATTTCAAATAATTATAAATTTCACTTTTCCCCTGACCCAAGCTTCCAAATATAATTGCTCGCATAGTTTGTGATTTGGAAGAAGGAAGAACTATACTACCTTTTAAAACTCCCGATTTAATTCTGAGTGTAGACATGCAAAACTTCCTCTATTAGGTGCTCTTCTACTGCCACACAATATTCCCCTGCAGCTTCAACTGTTTTACCGATATTTTCTAAAAGAACACACCGTATACGACCCAAAGCAGCTTTTTTATCTCTTTTCATCACCCTGATTAATTCTGTAGCAGAAAGATTTGAAAGAGAGTTCAACTCAAAATGATATTTGTGCAAAAGTCGAGCTAAAGCTTGAAATTCTTCTTTTGCAAGATAACCCATTTTCCAGCTTACATGCGCTTCAACTAACATCCCCATTGCAACTGCTTCCCCGTGGGAAAGTTGATACTCTTTCAAAGCTTCAATAGCATGTCCTACGGTATGTCCAAAATTCAAAATACGCCGTAAACCCCTTTCTTGAGGATCTTGCTCGACAATATTTTTTTTAATCTTGCAGCTTTGATAGATCAGATCATCCAATTCGACGTGCTCTTGGAGCCGTTCGAACAAACTTTTAGATGCGATACAAGCGTATTTAATAATCTCTGCCATGCCATTTCTTTTTTCCTGTTGTCCAAGCGTAGTCAGAACATCTGGATCAATCAGGACCCACCTTGGATGATGCAAAGCTCCTATTAAATTTTTCCCAAAAGCAGTATTAAGGCCGACCTTCCCTCCTATGCTGGCATCGACTTGTCCCAATAAAGTTGTAGGAAGCGTAACGGAAGGAATACCTCGGCAATAGGTAGCAGCTACAAAGCCAGCCAGATCTGTCACAACCCCTCCACCCACCGCTATAAGTGTGGTATCGCGCCCATATCCCAGTTGGAACATCCTGTCTTCCAAATCCTCTTTAACTTGGCGTGTTTTACTCTTTTCTCCAGGAGGTATGGATAATATCACAGCATCAAAACCGGCTTTTTCAAGCTGTTCTTTTATAGGATGCGCAATGAAATCTCTAACATGGTCATCCGTAATAATCACAACACGTTGAGAGAGCCTACCTAATAATTCTAGCCAATAAGAGCTCTGTAGCAAACCTCGTTGAATTATAATGTCTGATAAAATCTCTTTCTCTAAAATCTTTAAAGACAAAGAATTTACAGATAAATTCCCTAATGATTCGGGATCAGTTTTTTGACATTTATGATGATTAAGCACTGTGTGATCTACCTATCCTTAACAAGAACACCCGTCGGTATTTTCTAAAAAACTGAAATGCAGAACTCTGATTCCAAAAAGTTTGCCTTGTAAAAGAAAAATAAAAAAGAAAAAACTAACCTAAAAATCTTTTGTTTTTCTGTATCAAAATACTATGTCTTAATTTATATTCTCCTTTCGAGAATTTTACCCTTATTAAAAGTTATAAAGATGCTATGTCTTCCTGTTCTAGGACCCAGTGTCCTTGAAGCTCAAAAACAGATTGAAGAAGCTTCTGCTGTAGCTCACCTTCTAGAATTTCGTCTTGATCTTTTTACAGATTGCAACATAAAAGCCCTAAAAGAACTTCGAGACCAAATCTCCATACCTGTGATCTTTACCCTTCGTCAACAAAATCATGGTGGATGCTATCGTGGCTCTGAGGAAGAGCGATTAAAAAAAATACTAGAACTTGCAGCACTTTCTCCTACTTACTTAGACCTTGAAGAGGATATACCCTCCACTTTTATTGAGCATCTTAGACAGACCTTTCCTCAACTCAAACTGATTATTTCCTACCATCATTTTCTTCATACTCCCTCGGATCTTGAACACATTTTATACCGCATGCGTTGCCTTCCTGCTCATATGTATAAAATAGCTTGTATGGCTAACTCTACATTAGACTCCTTACGCATGTTAAGTTTTATGCGTCAACATGCTCCTCTTTTAGGCATGTGTATGGGAGAAAAAGGAGAACTCACTCGTGTTTTGGCAACAACTATGGGAGCACCCTGGGTATTTTCTTATCTGCATCAAAAAACAGCGGAAGGACAACTCTGTGCTCAACATTTGAGGCAAATCTATCATTATGATTCCCTGACTACAACAAGCTCTATCTATGGTTTAATAGCAGAGCGTATTGAGACAAGCTTAAGCCATTTTACTCATAATCGTGTCATGCATGACTTCCAGCTTGCTTCCGTCTATGTCAAGATAACCCTTGCTAAAGAAGAACTCTCAGATTTTTTTATCCTAGCAAAACAACTTGGCATCAAGGGACTTAGCGTGACAATGCCTTTTAAAGAACTTGTTATTCCCTTTCTTGATGAACTTGATCACGATGCACAATGCATTGGAGCTGTAAATACTCTTGTTTTTCAACACAATCGTCTGATTGGCTATAACACAGATGGCATAGGTGCCCTGAATGCTATCGAGGCCAAACAATCTGTATACCAACAACGCATAACAATTCTAGGCGCAGGCGGTGCTGCGCGTGCCATTATCTATGAAGCTCTCAAAAGAGGAGCTAAGGTCCGCATCTTAAACCGCACACTAGAAAAAGCTCTAAAATTAGCCTCTGAATTTGGAATTGAAGCAGGCCCTTTAGAGTTAGCTCAAGATCATGCTTATGACATATTGATCAATACAACACCTCATCCCATGCCAGTTTCTGCCTCAGCAATTCGCCCTTACAGTCTTGTTATGGACATCAAAAGTCGCCCTAAAATGACAGCCTTATTAGAAAGTGCTCACGAAAAAATGTGTTCTTTTGTTTTCGGTTATGAGATGTTTGTGAACCAAGCTGTAGAGCAGTATGCTCTATGGGTTCCATCACTTTTAGACAAAAAAAAGGTGCATAAAATCCTACAAGAAGAGGCTCTTAAGCACCTTTAAAAGATTGTTACCAATCAAGAACTGAAGGGAAAAATTCTGCTACTAAATTTTCATAATAAGGTTTCAACTCTTCAAGATCTAATTTTTCTTCAGATTTAGAATACAAATCATACTTACAAAAGTGTTGAAGCCACGGCAATAGATTTTTGTCTTGTTCATTAAGAAGGTGTTCATATTCGCTTTCCTTATGCAAAGCATAAAAAGAATGATAGCGAATAATAAAAGCTCCCTCTTCAGGCAAATAGTCTTTTACAACCTGATATAAATACTCATCGTGTCCCCACGACATATGGACGTGATTTAAACCACATTTGGGTTGATAAATACCGTATTTTGTTTGTAAAAATGCATCCCGACAATCAGGATTCAAAGCAAAGTACTCTGAAAAAACAATCTTATCTGAATAAGCACAGCCTACTGGGAAAGTATCGCCAACAACAGCCCATTGTGGTTCGCCATACACAGCTAGAATCTTGCCCAAATCATGAATAAATCCAGTTAAAATTAACCAACGTGGTTGCCCGTCTTTGCGTAAGGCTTCTGCTGTCTGAAATAAATGGTAACTCTGAGGTAATCCTAGATCAGGATCACTTTCATCCACCAAAGTATCTAACATCTTGATTGCATCCCAAATGCTCATTCGACATGTGCGAAGAGGTAGATACTGCTCTTTTTTAGCTAACACAAAAGCTAATGTTTGGTTAGCATGATTTTCTTTATAGAAGAGTCTCACGTGCTCTTCAGCATGCTGATAATCTCTGTAATCTTTTTGTTCTGTTTCGCTGGCAAACAAAACACTCCCAAATACTGTCAAAATGATAGTCAAAGCAAATGATCTCATAAAAAGTGCTCCCTTGTTAACCGAATGATATTTCTATGATGAACAATGTGTTCGGACTAGGAAAATGACATCTCTGTTTTTAATTTTAAAGAAAAATTAAGGATAAATTCCAGACAACCATTTAGTGCACAAACTCTTCCCAAAGTAATCTAGCACCCTCTCTGGGAATTCCCCAAACTTGAAATACATCAGTTTGAGCACACAAAGGAGATTCTGGTATCTGCTGGCTCTTAGACATAAATTGCAGCATTTCATCAGAAGTTGTAATCCTCTGAATAAGATTTTTAGAACATAAACCTTCAGCTATTTGACTAACTTTAGAATTTATGTAGAGAACTTTCTTCTTCAATACATTGGCTTGTGCAACAACGGTTGAAGTGGCATCGCAGACAACAACCACATCTGCTATTACTAACGCTTCCAATGATTTAATTCTTAACAAAGAATTTTCTTCACTTTCACTTACAATACGAATGTTATTTTTTACGTTTTCATCCAATCCAAGGTAGAGTGTTTTTTCCAATACACCTCGATAACGAGGATGTGGAACGATAAGAATGTGAAGGTTGGAAGCAGTAATGCGATGATCTTGGATCATTTGTAAAAATTGTCTAAAAGCTTCCTCATAACCATCTCCATAACTTCCTGAGTAAACAACAATCCTGTCTGATAAATTGAAACCAAGCCTTTCTTTAATGGAATTTTTATCCAAAGACTGTGCTTGCTGTTGCCATTGTTCGATCGGAGCATGTCCAACAACTACAATTGTTTTATCTTTTGGCATAGTTTCAGCAGAAGCTTGAGACGTCACAACTATCTTATTAGAAAAATGTTGAACTTGTGCAGCAACCTTAAAGTAATCCGTGTCTCCTACAGGATTCAGATTATCCCTAAGCACAGCAACTTCAACAGAAACTTGATCTTGATATTTTTTTACAATTTGTCCAAACAACGCACAAGAAACACCACACCATACTTTTTTACGAACAATAAGATTCTTCCCTATATTCTGCAGACTTTTGGCATCAAGTTGCCTATCTCTTAACCAATGACGATCTATTGTCTGCTCTATACCTAATTGCTTGTAATGAATCAATTTTTCTGGATAGCGAGAAAAAGGCTCTTGGGACATCTCATCCGCCGCTGCTCCCATGAAAATAATACGTAGATCTAAGTCCTTGAACTTATTTTTATCATATTTTTCAGCATACTCAATCATACTAGCGATTAAATTCTTTTCTCCATGATCAAAAAGGAAAATCGCATAATCTGTCTGTAAAGAGGGTGTCTGATTACCAAAAGCTTGTATGAATGCCATAACAATCAATAATACAATGAATCTCATAAGAAGAATCATACTATTCTTATATAATATGCGTCAGCTATTCAAGGAATTATATAAAAAACATTGCGACTAGTCGCTCCTGTGGTTTCTCTAGAGCCAATCTAGTATCTAGCAAGATCCTTGCTTAAACTCAAACAGTAACTTCTCAGGAATAGCTATAGGCTTAAAAGAAGAATTAAGAAAACAATGTGTTGTAGAGGCCTTAGCAACGCATTGCTGTTCTCTAAAAATCTGATATTTCAAACTAAAACGCACCTTAGAGAACACATCCACCTCTACCTCTACTAGGATATCCTCTAAAGAATAAAGAGGCTTAAGGTATTGTACAGATAACTCGACTACAGGGCATAAGATTTTTTGCCTTTCCAAATCATTAATGTCGCAACCAAGACTTTTAAAAAACTCTATCCTGGCTACTTCTAAAAAGATCACAAAAGAAGGATGATGGATAATACCATCCTGAGCCGTATCTGAATAGCGTGTACGTAAAGCATAGCGAAATTTCATAATTGATCTTGGTATTTTAGCTAGGACACAAAATTAAGCAGACTATACTTCATGATAACATAATAGAGATACACTAAATCGTGAGTAAGGGTCATGTGTGTTAAAGCAAAATCACGACAATTTTGAGCGATAGCTTTTGCCTGTTCATCATGTTGTAGAGCCCACTGAAGGGATTCTACAAGATCATCTAAGTTTTTATTCACTGGTATATAATGAACATAGGGCTCCATGGCTGCATAATACCACTGAACCCATCTAGAGTCAGGTTTAAAAATCAAAGAATTACTAAAATGTTTCCACCCTGATGTAGAATAGGCACAAGTATTACCATCGATAAGAATATGGTATTTGTACTTCATTTGTTGCTCAAAAGTATAACGTTCTCCCTGAAACAATCTTAAATAAGGGATATTTTCGCCTCCTTGAGCAAAAATTGTGTATTTAGCATCTATTAGATCTGGATAGAGCACACTTAGTTCACAAAGTTTTAAACGAGTCAGAAGAGAAAGATGTTTTTCTGTTAATTTTGTCCAGAGTTGCGCTGTAGAACCCCTCCAAACCAACTGAGGTTTTTTTTGCTCCCAAGCTACGACTTTTTTTGTAATATCATCTCCTCTTAAAACTTGGTATTTCTCTGCTAAAGATTCATAGTCAGGCAGAAGGATGATACGATCCGAATCCATCTTACACATAGCAAAGACAGGCATAGCTCCTTTTTCATTTAATCCATCTTGAGTAGAAATTAATAGGATAGCGTCAGGTAAGCCCACCGTTTTGCAAAGTTTACAGATTGCATTTTTATATCTTTCGACCCTTTCCCCATTCATGCTATCTAATAAAAAATCTCGCTCCACTGTTAAAGTGTTCTGATGAATCGTAAATTTCGCTAATTGTAAACGCTCTCCCTGTTGGCGATAAAAAGTATCTAGCTCCAAGCATGAGAGTGTTTTGTCCTGAAAATAACTCAAATCACTGTCTATTTGTTCTTCCATCCATGATGGCAAGCCCTCTTGCATGGCTTGCTTAATGTCGATTTTATCCAAATAAGACGCTACGCACTGCGTCCCAGAAAACATTAACAAACAACTCAAAGTGATTAAGCTTAATCCTAATTTTAACATCTTTTACTCCCAAAAATTGTTCGCATCGACCTGCAAGGCCATTTCAAAAATTGACTATGCGTGTCCTAGTAAGAATTTTCAAGATTTTTTTAAGAAATAAAAAAGAAAAATTAAACGCTTTTCGTAACAGTTACAAACAGAAAGAGAAACATGTTTCGCAGCATAGGGCTGTCTTACAGGCATTATTTTTTTCGAAAGAAAAACTACGTCATATAAATACACGCATATTCATTCAATTTTAATGTCAAAAAAGCTTAACAAAGCCAACACTTCAGGAGAAGAAAATACGGCTTTTTTCAAGTTATTGGTCTGAGGATCGATTGCATAGTTAATGGCTCCTCGAAAGTCAGTTTTACTCAGATCACAATGATGAAAAAGAGTTCCTGCTAAATCGGTTTGTTGAAAATTTGATTCTAGAAGTTGTGTAGAATTGAAATAACATTCTTTGAGCTTACTATGGCTAAAACTAGTTTTTTTCATCTTCAATTCAGAAAAATTACAAGCCATCAAAATGCTTTGCTGAAAAGTCACGCAAAAAAATGTTTTATCGCACTTGTGAAATTCTAAACCCACTAGCTTACAATCTTCAAATCTCACATTTTGTAAGCGACACCCATCTAGAGACACCAAAGAAAAACCACAATGTTTAAAACTGCACTCCATCAATATTGCTTGCGCCATTGTACATGCAGAAAAATGACAATTAACAAACAAGCATTCATGAAAAGAGCAGCCTGAGAAAGAAAGATCTGAAAATTCTTCTCCTCTAAATTCTTTGTTTGCTTGAGATTTTATGTGATAAGCTCTCATGCCTAGACTTCTAAGCATTATTCAAATTGAGATCAAGCAGTAAACATTTTGATCTGATTTAACGAATAATATTTCCAATATGAAGATAGTTCAAAAGTTGAGCATGAGAAATATTCATTTCTTCCTCACAGCTGTAAATAACATACCCACCTAAACAACGGTCAGGAGCAAGATTTTTTAAATGTTGAATTCCTTCTAAAAATGAGCCGTTGTAAGTCTGAGAAGATTTGATCTCAATAGGAATGAGCTGATGACCTTTTTGGTAAATGAGATCCACCTCGTAACGTCCTGTAGCTTGGTGACTACTCCCACGCCTAAAGGCGTGGGCTTCTAGGGGATACCCCCAAGCCATCTAGTCCG
>JAFEGP010000013.1 GCA_018239815.1 Verrucomicrobiota bacterium
ACATTTCTAAATTGGGGCTACATATTTTGAAAGATGCTCTTGGTAAGAAATAGAGGTCAATACCTTGATTTGCCTAGTTGCACCACCGCATGTAGTGTTGATTTTTAAACCTAACCTCGGGATAACAAACCTAATTTTGTAAAAGAGAAGGCCAAGACAAAGCCGATCATTTTCAAGATAAAGCCTTGTGAAGTGACGGCATGAATCCAGCGAGGCATCAGGGAAACAATACCACTAATGGACGTTTCCACGATTTTACGTATCCCAGTTAAGATTTTCCACTCATCAAGAGACAGGGGTTTTTTAGAATTTCTTCGATGATCAGCAATCAGATGAATGCCTTTTTGACTTAAATCTTGTTGCGTGGGCTCGCTGAGAAATGCAGCATCTCCTACAAGAGTTGATTTTTTAGGCAGTCTTTTAAGAGAAGTCTGTCGAAGGATTGCAAGATCATGTTTAGATCCTGGAGCGATAGATAGTTGTACAGGTAAGCCGGACTCTCTGACAACTAACAGGCACTTAAATCCATAAAAATAGCACTGTTTATTGGCGTTATATCCATGGTATTCTTTGACTTGAAGCAAACGAGATCTCATTATCCTTAAATTCTGACATACAGATATAGGGAAGCTGTCTACAACAAAATAGGATGTGAGCATCCACAAAGAGGCATACTTCTGTATAAAGCCCAATAACCCTTCCCAAATTCTTACAGGGATAGCGTGTATGCGTTCAATTAATCGATGATGACTAAGCATATCTGGGATGTAACCATGTTCTTTTAGAAAGCTTCTCGCCTTTTCAATATTTCCAGCAAAAAACTGAGCTGCAGTAATTAAAGTTGTCATCACTTCAGAACTCTTCATTTTTTCGTTCGGCCAGCCTATAATGCCGGATTCTTTCAAGTAGTCGTCACAAATACAGTAGATGGCGGTCAATTCTAAGTTCATGCTTCTCCTCCCGTTTTAGTTTTTTGATACGAACAAAAATTGTGGCAGGAGAAGCCTTTTAATACGAAAAATTTAAATCAGATAGTTACTCCGAGGTTGGGTTTTTAAGACAATTTTTGCTGAAAAACCAGCCCAGCAGGTAGACTATCCGCAAACAATCTCTCTTGCTGGACCTGATCCCATACAAGTTCTACCTCTCCTATACGTTCTTTGACACGTTTGACGGTTTTTTCTGAAACATCCAAAGATCGTTGTTCGATAGGATGAATCAGTGCAGCTAGTAAAAAATTTCCATGCTGAGAATCTAATTGCGGCATGTTAAGCAGTCTTTCAATCCAGCTTTCACATGTTTGTTTACTTAACACATCGGCAAGAGACCCATATAATAGTTTTCTAGCACCTAAACGTGCTAAAGCCCAATAATCACAGGGTTTGCCTTTACCTGTCTCTAACGTTTTAAGTAAATCAAGCCCTAATTTGATCTTAAGTTGACTCTCAACACGCTCTAGTGAAGCTAAACCACGTATTTTTTCAGCATAGGCATATTGATCATGCGTTGTTGCTTGCATCATGCGATGAAACAGTTGAGTTTGTTGTCCTTTTGTTAATCCTGCGGCTAAGCGGCGATAGCAAATCCATTGTTGCAACATAACCTCTTTGGAAGGATTAGATGCAAAATCACCTAAGATAAGCTTCCACATTTCTTTGATGCGATGTACATCCAAAGGATGTCCAATGCCAGGTCGTAAACAAAAGCCGGCTAAATTCCAAAAACGACTGGCTAGATTTGCTGTTGCCTTTCTTTTATGTTCTAGCTTCAGTAAGGCATCAAATGTCGTGCGTAAAATACTACAGGTCCACTGCGTTTTCTTTTGATTTAACAATGTTTCTAAACGAGGGATCAATTGCTGATTTTGCTCAACATTACCTATCCCAAAACTCTCTATGACACATTCAGAAATTTGTTGGACTACCTGCTGCTCTAAAGTTTCATCCTGCCGTATTGCTGTTTCATCTGTTTGCAGTGTAAATTCCAGGTTCCAGCTATGTGATTGATCAAGCGTTGTTAAACTCAGAGCTAAGGTCCCAATTTCTGTGAGATAAGCCTTAAGTCTTACTTCTACATTTGTTTGTTTCCCAAAATTTAAACGACTTTGTAGAGCAGGCAATCGATAAAGTTCCGATGGATCAATCTTAACAAGATCTCCTGAACAGTCCTTTAAGCGTGTATGAGAATGATAGAGTGAAAATTGCACATGCGTATTAGTGCGTAAACTAAAAGAATATTCTGGAGAATAACTGGCTCCAGGTTGCGCTCCTCGAGACAACAAAGTCAATGCCTGTTCTTCTTTCTGTTCTGGAATTGCAACTGCTAAATAAAAGGTCCTGGGCAACCCACTAAATATTTTCCTTTCCCCTAATTTAGCAGCGGCAGCTCCCCAACTTACAGCCATCTCTAAGGACGAATTTTTCAAAATTTCAATAGGAGAGTGGTGATCTACAAACCATCGGTGCAAACTTTCCTCAATCCTATTTTGCAAAATAACAGGGGTCATTGTCCCCCCATTAAAAAGTATATAACGTGGTTTAGCACACTCACCACTATGCTTTAGAAAATGAGCTAGGTGTTTAGTGATAGAAGGATCAGCCTCATAAGCTAATCCCATCTGCCTAACAGCTGCATTCTTTGTCAATGTCTGCGCTTGCTGAAAGTCATAAAGCCCAAAAAAGCCTTCTAAAACAAGCTGATGAACTTCTTCTAGACTAAGCGTAGCCTGTAAAGAACCACCTATCAAAGAAGAACCTTCTGCTGCAATCCAAATAGAGTATTCTTGCTGTTGCTTATTTAAGAGTTTTTCCTTTGCAAGGCGCGCCTGAAAAAGAAGAGACAACCACTGTGACGCCGTCAGTTCACATGATAATTTCTCACGCACATAATGAGCCAAAGCTAGATCAATGTTGTCTCCACCCAACAATAAGTGACGTCCTACTGCTGTGCGATGTAAACCATCATCCTGAACATGCAATAAACTAAAATCTGTTGTCCCTCCTCCCACATCACAAACAAGAATTGTACTCCCTACTTCAAGCTTTTGATAAGGATGTTGATGTAACCATGCATACATAGCAGCAAGAGGTTCTTCCAATAAGGTTACATGCTGTAAGCCAGCTGCCCTAGCTGCTTCAAGCGTTAAAGCTCGCGCTACTTCATCAAAAGAAGCTGGGATTGTTATGACCACATCTAACTCTTGCAACATGTGTTCCACTACACCTGCCGCCATTTTTTGATTCCAGGCTTCACACATGTGCGTTAATAATTTTGTGGTGACCTCCACAGCAGATAAACGTCTTTGTTCATCGATAGCATCAAGTGGTAGAAGACGTTCCCGGTATAATGCTGAAGGATGTGCTAACCAACTTTTAGCAGATTGAATAAGACGCGTGGGTGTTTTAAGACCCATTTCTAATGCTCCATATCCTATGGTGTCATTTTGCTCTTGCTGAGCTAAATAAAGACAGGATGGTAGTAACAAATGCTCTTGCTCTATCCCTTCAGCATTTTTTTGACAGATCGAGAAAGATCTAATTTTCCCATTTTTGACAAAACAAAGGGAACAATGGGTAGTTCCTAAATCTATTCCGCAAGCCATTTCAGTCATGTTATACATGGACAGGTTGTGGCGCTACGGGATGTTGTGCAAATGTAATAGAAAGTAATTTAGAAACCCCTTTCTCTTCCATGGATACACCAATCAAAATATCCGCAACAGCCATCGTCTTTTTATTATGTGTAACTAAAATAAATTGCGTACTGTTGATATATTGAGCCAGCATTTGCGTAAACCTGCCCACATTCGACTCATCCAAAGGAGCATCAACCTCATCTAAAATACAAAATGGAGCGGGTTTTACTTCAAAAATAGAAAATAAAAGAGCCAAAGCTGTTAAACATTTTTCTCCTCCCGATAAAAGGGAGATCGTTTTCATTTGTTTCCCGGGAGGTTTGGCTACAATATCAATACCAGCCTCTAAAACATCATGACTCTCTGTAAAAGTAAGATCTGCCTCTCCCCCACCAAATAATGTTTGAAAATTACGCTGAAAATTCAAACGAATCTGTCCGAAAGTCTGTTTGAAGAGTTTACGACTATCATGATCTAGTTTAGCAATCAAAGCTTCCAAGTCTTGCTTAGCTTGAGAAAGATCCTTTAATTGAACATCAAGCTCTTCAAAACGCTTAGCCTGTTCTGCATATGTTTCAATAGCAGTTAGATTAACCGCTGCTGTTTGCTCCAATGTCGCCCTTAAATTTTTTACTTCTTTTTCTGCTTCATCCAACGCACCGGTTAACAGCTGCTCATCTTGTAAACATACCGCCGCGGCTAGATGATAACGCTGCTCTAACTCTGCAGTAAGCTGTGTTTCTAATGTAGCTTCTTGTGTTTGCTTTAACTGATATTGATGCAGTTGTTTTTGCAAACCTTGCAAAGTTTGACGCTGCTGTAAAACAGCCTTTTCTCCATGGGTCTGTGCTTCTTTATGCTTGATCTGCTGTTTGACAGCTACTTCAAGCTGTTGATGCAACTGTTGGCATTGTTGCTGTGCTTGTCCAAGAAGAGCGGATCTTGATACCAAGCTTTGCTCACACTGCTCCTTAGCTTTTTTAGTTTGCTCTAACTCTTGTACTAAACGCGTATAGACATTTTTTCTTTCATGAAATTTAGCTTGCATGACACTTAATTCATGAGCCACTAACCGTCTCTGCTGCAACTGTTCTTGCTGAACATGCCATGTTTTTTCACAATCATGTACACGACTTAAAAGAGTTTCTATTTCTTTATGCTGTACATGAAGCTGCTCTTTATTTTTTTCAATCTCTGGCTCCAAAAGCTCACAGTTGACTTCTTTTTGCTGCGACTCAATTGCAGTTCTTTTTGTTGTAAGATCTTTGAGGTCTGTAAGCGCTCGCTGCAAACCAAAGTTTTCTTGTACAAGCGTCATCTCTTGTCGACGATGCTGTTCCTCTTCTTGCTGCTTGCTTTTCTGAATAGTATCCACTCGCTGTTTAAGCTGCTCTAATTGCATCTGCTGTTGAGACAACTCTTGAGTGATCTGTTCTAGCTCTGTTGCAGTTTGCTCTAGTTTTTCTTGTTGAGTAAAAGGCGCATGCTCTAATGCTCCATGTACAAACACAACACCTCTATGATCTACAAAATACCCTTCTGGGGTGATAGAGCTTGCAGTTAGCTCTTCACTCAATTTCAAATCATGTAGAAAATAGCTTGCAATCTCACTGGGTTGTACAATTTCAGCTAAACTAGCTTTCTTAGCCTTTGGGATTTTTAACTGCTCCACACAAAGCAGAGAAAAATCCTTAAGTTGATGCTTTTTAGCATAATCTAAAACAACATTCACATCGGTTTGCTGATGGATAAGTAAAGTATGCCGATAAGTAAATAAAGCGCTGTCTAAAATTTGAGCTTTCCCTTTCTTGGGCTGAATATAATGAGCTAAAGGTTCGAGTTTTTTATACAGAACATGCTTGGGATTTTCAGATGCCTCTATAAGATGTTTAAATCCTTGAGAACTGCTCTCTCTAGTTTGCTTTAATTTTTCCAGCATCTTTTTAGCGGTGTGCAATTCCGCTTGTTTTTGAAGACTGCTAGAAATAGTTTTCTCTACATGCTGTCTTTCTGTTTGTAACGATGCTAATGTCTGTTGATGCCCTTTGAGCTTGCCTTGCAACTCATCGATCGTTTTTTTCAGTTGCTCAACTTTCTTGCGTTGCTCTTGGATTAAATCTGAAAGCTCTTGCTCGCGCTTTTGTAACTGCGCCATATCTGCCTGCAGACGAGAACGCGTTTCTTTCATTTTTTCTAAACGAAATTGCATAGCCTGCAAGGCTTGATGCCCCTTAGCCTGCACCTGCATAGCCTGTAAATGAGATTGCTGCAACTGTTTAAGCTGGACATGTTGGTGCTGTACTTGCTGTTCCTGCTCTTGAAGATCTCCTTGCTGTTGTCCTTGCTTGTCTTCGATTTGTTTTTGATATTGAGCAATCAAACTTAATTCTCTGTCTTGCTCAATCACTAATTCTTTTTGGCGATCATTGAGCTCTTCATGACGCTTACGTTGTTGTTTTTCTTCACTTTCATGTACAGCAGCCGTACGTTCCGCTTTAGACACTTGGTCTCTTAACTGAGCGACCTGAGCTTCAGTTTGCAAATAGTTTTGCTTCACAGCCACAAGTTCTTGTTCTTGCTTTTGTAAAAGAGCTTCTTGTTCACTCAAGTTCTGCTGTGTTGTAGACAACAACTGTCCTTGTTGCTCTCTTATGGTGTACAACTGTCTGAGCTTTGTTAATAAAATCTTCTTTTCAAGCTCTTCTAGTCGTTGTTTTCTTTCTAAAAATTGCTCCGCTTGAGCAGCCTGTTTTTTCAACAAGCGATTATTTTTATCAACTTCTTCATGCACATCTTTCAAGCGATGGTAATTTTCCATCATCGATGAAAGTTTACGCATAGTTTCTTTCTTTCTTTCTAAAAACCTACCAATACCAGCAGCCTCATCAAAAATCTCTCTTCTAGCTGTAGGAGGAAGCTGAATCACACGGTCCAACTTACCTTGTTCAAAAATAGAAAATGAACTACGCCCAATTCCCGTGCCTAAAAATAATTGCTGAATATCTCTTAGTAATGCTGGCTGATGATTAAGATGATATTCTGAATTCCCATCACGATTTAAACGACGAGTGAGTGTAAGCTCAGAAAAGGGAAGCGTTAATTCTCCTTCTGAGATATCACCAAGTGTAATACTTACTTCAGCATAGGAAGCTGCTTTGCGCCGTTCGCTTCCTGCAAAGAGCACGTCTTGCATTTGATGTCCGCGTAAAGATTTAGCAGATTGTTCCCCTAAAACCCATCTGAAAGCATCTACAATATTAGATTTACCACAACCATTGGGACCAACAATGCCAATAATTGGAGTATCAAAATCTAAAACAACACGATCAGCAAAAGATTTAAAACCAGATATCTTTAACTTTTTTAGGCGCATCTTCTTACCCCATGACATCTACACGCGTGACTTGACGTACCAGCCCTGCCATTTCAATGGCAGCCAAGGCATTTTGGAATCCTATATTTCCACCTTTAATTCCAGATCTTGCCTCTGCCTGTTCTACCGTATCTATGGTTAAAACTGAAAAGATAATTGGCACACCTGTTTCTAAACCAGCATGCATGACGCCTGACGCCACTTGACTACACACATAATCAAAATGAGGAGTTTCACCTCGAATAACAGCTCCTAAACAAATGACAGCGTCATAGAGACCCGTCTGCGCTAATTTTTTAGCCATCAAAGGAAGTTCAAAAGCTCCTGGCACCCAATATAGCACTAATGGCTCAACATGATGTCGACGTAGACAATCATAAGCCCCCTCTACCAGACGTTTGGTAATAGGTTGATTGAAACGAGAAGCAACTAAGGCAAAACGGCCTCCCGCTGCATCTAAACTACCTTCAACAACATCCATGGTGTAACTCCATATTTAAGTGATGACCAAGTTTATCTTGCTTTGTCTTTAAATATTTATAATTTTCAGCAGTAACATGAGGAGGGAGAATCACACGTTCAACAACTTTTAACCCATACCCATCTAATCCGCCATATTTGGCAGGATTGTTTGTTAATAAACGAATATTAACCACTCCCAGATCACAGAGAATCTGAGCCCCAATACCATACTCTCGAGAGTCAATAGGCAATCCCAGATGTTCATTGGCCTCGACAGTATCAAGCCCCTGATCTTGCAAAGTGTACGCTCTTAATTTATGACCTAAGCCAATACCACGCCCTTCCTGTCCTCTTAAATAAACAACAATCCCCTGACCTTCTTGAGCAATACAGTTTAAAGCCATATGGAGTTGTGAGCCACAGTCACATCTTAAAGAGCCAAAGATATCGCCTGTTAAACACTCCGAATGCACACGCACTAACACCCGATCTTCCGGTGTAATAACACCTTTTACTAAAGCAAGGTGTTGCACGCCATCTAGAGTAGATTCATATGCATATGCAATAAATTCTCCATACGCTGTTGGCAAGCGCGCACAAGAGACTTGCTCGACAAGTTTTTCTTTTTGTCTGCGATAACGAATCAGTGAGGCAATAGAAATCATTGGGATATCATACTGACGTGCAAAATCAATGAGTTGTTGTCCTCTCATCATGGAATAATCAGGATTCACAAGCTCACATAAAACTCCAACTTTTGAACAGCCTGCAAGTCTCAGCAGATCGATAGTAGCTTCAGTATGTCCGGCGCGTTTTAGAACGCCTCCTTCACGAGCTAGTAAAGGGAAAATATGCCCAGGCCGTCTAAGTTGGTTGGCTTGCAAGCTCTCTTGGGACAGGGCATAAACTGTTTTGGCCCTATCCTCAACGGAAATACCTGTTGTCGTTCCTTCCTTCAAATCCACCGAAACCGTAAAGGCTGTGCGGTGACTCTCTGTGTTATGACTTACCATAAGAGGGATAGAAAGCTGATCTAGGCGCTTTGCTGTCATAGGAACACAGATAACCCCACTGGTATACTGCAGTAAAAAGCGCATTTTTTCGACAGTCATAGCTGCTGCACTTATCACAAGATCCCCTTCGTTTTCCCGATCAGGATCGTCAATAACAACAACAAAATTCCCAGCAGCTAAAGCATCTAATGCTCTTTTAATCTCTTGTTCCATGGGGGGATATCGTAACTTAAAAGAAGAAATTTCTCAATGAGAGCCTATATCTCTTAAAGCAAATATTTACTTTAGTGGTTATTTAACAGAAAAAACGAAGACTTGCCCGCAGTAAACACTGCGGAAACAATAAGATTTAAATTAAATTCTTTATTTAGAATTTTCAGGAAAATAATCTAAACGTACATTTTGCCCAAGCCTCTGAACATTATCAAGCCGCCAATTCACAACTTGTGTCATTGTTTCTACACAAGGAATGGCAAAAGCATCTATAGAACCTTTTCCAAGAAGACAAGCACCTAGATAGACACAAACCTTTTGCACAAGATGTCGTTGAAAAAATGCAGCTTGTAAACAAGGGCCTCCTTCTACCATGAGTTGCAGGACACCGCGTTGCCCTAGTGTTTTTAAAACAAATTCTAATTCGTTTTCTTGAGGAAGAACAACGCTTTCTACTGAAAGTTTTTCTAGTCCTTGCAGATACTCGATAGGAGCATACCGAGATGTAAAAACTAAAGTAGAAGAAAACTCGGTCACAAAGAGAGGAGAGAGAAGAGGAACCGTCCCTCTACGATCCAACACAACCCTTAAAGGTTGACAATGTGGTTCTTTAACTCCTCGCACTGTTAGATAAGGCTGATCCAAGCACGCCGTGCGAGACCCTATTAAAATTGCTTGAGAAGATGCACGCAAGTAATGAGCGTCCAGGCGAGCTTCTTCTGTAGTGATCCATTTTGATTCACCATTTGCCAGAGCGGCTTTCCCATCTAAAGAACTTGCTATTTTTACAAGACAATAAGGCAATCCCGTATGTCGATGGTAGAGATACGGAGCAAGTTCTTTTTCCACTTCTTCTTGAGCCACACCACATGTAACCTCAACCCCTGCTCTCTCTAATTTTTTCTTTCCTTCTCCAGCCACCCGAGGATCTGGATCTAACATGGGTATGACAACACGCTTAACCCCTGCTTGGATTAAGCTATCACAACAGGGGGGGGTTCTTCCATGATGGGAGCAGGGTTCTAAGGTCACGTAGACAGTTGCACCTTGAGCATGATGGCCTGCTTGTTCCAAAGCAATCCTTTCGGCATGCGCAGAACCAGGAGCTAAATGAAACCCCTGACCCACTACTTGTCCTTCTTTCACAATGACACAGCCTACCCAAGGGTTAGGAGGAGCTGTTAGACGCCCCTTCTTAGCTAAAGCTAAAGCCTGCCGCATCCATGTTATATCTTGCTGCAGATTATGCACACTCACCTAGACTTAAAAGCAAAATTCCTCCAATCTTATACAAGACTAACAACAAAACTAGCAAAAATAAAGATTTTGCTAGTTTTACAGTACTATGTTTCATATAATTTAAAAGCTATGTTAGACATCAAACTCATCAGACAAAATCCAAAAGCTATTGCTGAAAAAATCCAAACTAAAGAGCCCTCTTTATCTCTAGACAAAGTGTTACAGCTTGACTCTGAAGTGAGAGAGCTTAAAACAAAATTAGAACAGCTACAAACTCAGCGTAACGAACGTTCTAAAGTTATAGGCAGTCTAAAAAAAGAAGGCCAACAAACAGAAGAACAAATGCTCGAGGTGCGTCTTATGGGTGACCAAATTACCCAAATAAGCCACCGGCTCGAGCAGTTAGAAGCCTCTTTTGTTGATGAACTTGCTCGTATTCCTAACCTCCCTATGGATGATGTACTTGTTTCTCAAAACAAAGAAGACAATGTCGTCATCAAACAAGTTGGCCAAAAAAGAGATTTTGATTTTATTCCTCAACATCATCTTGAGTTGAACGATCACTTACATCTTTTAGATTTTCAAAAAACAGCTAAAGCCTGTGGAGCAGGTTGGCCTGCTTATCGTGGTTGGGGCGCCCAATTAGAATGGGCCTTGCTGAACTACATGATTGACGTCCAAATCTTGCGAGGCTTTGAGTTTTGGTTACCGCCTACTGTTGTGCGACCTCCCATGATGTTCGGATCTGGTCAATTACCGAAATTTCAAGGACAATTTTATGCTCTACAAGATGAGTCTCTTTATCTAGTCCCTACAGCAGAAGTTATCCTGAACGGGTTACACTATGAAGACATCCTAGAAGAACACCTATTACCCATTAAATACGCAGCTTACACACCCTGTTTTAGACGAGAAGCTGGTGCTGCAGGAGCTGGGGAAAGAGGATTAATTCGTGTTCATCAATTTAATAAAGTTGAAATGTTTGCCTTTACAAAACCTGAGCAGAGCTCAGCGATGTTTGAAGAAATGCTAGCTGTTGCTGAAGAAATTCTGCAGGGGCTTGGTTTGCATTACAGACTATGTAAACTTGTAACAGGAGATATGTCCTTTACAGCAGCCAAGACTGTGGACGTAGAAGTGTGGTTACCTGGACAAAAACGCTATTACGAAGTTTCCTCTGTTTCAAACTGCACAGACTATCAAGCACGTCGCTCTCAAATTCGTTATCGTCCAGAAAAAGGGAAAACTGCCTTTGTCCATACTTTGAATGGTTCAGGGTTAGCAACATCCAGGCTTTTTGTTGCTCTAATTGAAAACTTCCAAAATCCAGATGGTTCTGTTACCTTGCCTACGGTCTTAGCAGAAAGATTAGGGATTCATAAATTAGAGCCTACAAAGTTAGCGTGATTTGTAGAAGATATGGTATAGCTAAGTTTTAACGTTAACTCAAAGAAAACAGAGCATTTCTATCATAAAACAATAGCCGAGTTCTACCTTAGGTGCGATCATGACAGATTCTCATTTTGGAGATAAAACCCCTTTAGGGCATGTTGCAGAGCGTCAAGCTGCTGGCCTGGTAGCCCTAGCTGAATCCCATGGCACTGAAATGCCCGGCCATCTTTGTTCTGGGGCTGACGCTATGCGAGAAACAGCCTTATTGCTTTTATTGCTGTGGATGCCTCTTCATTATTTAAATGTTTCTTTTGGCATTTTATTACCCTTACTTACTGTCTTTGCTGCAGGATTGCTCGTATGGAAAACCGGTCGCAGCGCGTGGCTAGGATGGTCTCGTTTAGAACGTTTGCATCGTTTGATTGTGCAAGAGCGTTATGAAATCGAACATCATCGAGCACAAGAACGGGAAGAACTACGTGTTCTATATGAAGCAAAAGGATTTGAAGGCAAGCTTTTAGAAGATGTGCTCGATGTTCTTATGGCTGATAACAGCCGACTATTGAAAATTATGCTTGAAGAAGAATTAGGCCTCACCCTTCAAGTGCATGAGCATCCCCTTAAACAAGCTCTTGGTGCATTTTTAGGGACATTGATCTCGATCACCTGTTTAATTTTTTTCTTTTTGCTATTTCCTAACTATGGAGTCCTCATAGCGGCCACACTTCTTATCATGCTAGGAGCTATTACTTCGGCAGTTTATGAAAAAAATCGTGTTCTAGCATCTGTCATTTGGAATTTGGCATTTGCTGCATGTGCATTTGGATGTAGTTATTTTCTTTTAGGCTTATTCGTATGACAGAATTTTTTGCTTCTACACGTCATGAAGCCGAGCTTTTAGAAGAGTTCTTTGAATCAGGGATGGAAGAAAGCATCAGTCCTTTCCTAACCCCATCTTCACGACACTGGGGGAAAAATTTAAGACTCAAAGCTTCTCTATTAGCAGCCTTTTTTCTTGTAATAGGCTATGTGTCGTCCTTTTTTGCCAATTTTCAAGACCTATCTCATTTAAGCTTACTGTTAACCTATTTTTTTGCTGGTGTGCCAGCCCTGATTTCTGCCGTAGAAGACATCTTTAAGCTAGAAATTAATATTGATGTTTTGATGATTCTAGCAGCTTTTTTAGCTATTTTTATTGGCAGTGAGCGTGAAGGAGCTCTACTACTTGTTCTTTTTGCTTTCTCTAACAGTTTAGAAAAACTTGTGAGTGCCAAAGCTAAACATGCTATTCAAGCCCTTAAATCTCTTTCTCCCACCAAAGCCTCTGTCATTCAAGCGGACGGCACTCTTCTGGAACGCTCGATTCGAGATATTACACCAGGCACTTACATCCTCGTCAAAGCAGGTCAAGTCATCCCCTTAGATGGCATAATACGGGCTGGTAGCTCTTTCATTAATCTTGTCCATCTAACGGGAGAAAACCTACCTGTCACACGTGGAGTCAATGATACCGTACAAGCAGGGGCTTCCAACTTAGATGGAGCCCTAACCATTGAAGTCACACATACTAGCTCGGATTCTACCATTGCTCGTATTATTGACATGATCCACCATGCTCAAGACGCTAAACCTACTCTTCAACGATGGTTTGATGCTCTCACAAATCGTTACGCCTTGGCTGTGATCCTCTGTTCTTTTCTTTTTGCTCTACTACTACCTGTTTTTACAGTCATCCCTTATTTAGGCCCAGAAGGCTCAATTTATCGAGCTTTGGCCTTTCTCATAGCAGCCTCTCCCTGTGCTCTAATTTTGGCTATTCCTATCGCTTATTTAAGTGCTATTAGCGCTTGCGCACGACGGGGTATCTTGCTAAAGGGAGGCATTGTTTTAGATGCTTTAGCTCGTTGCACAACCTTAGCTTTAGACAAAACAGGCACGCTCACCTATGGTAAATTAACCTATGTAGGCGTTGAAGGAGAATGGGAGAAAGAAACCTTACCCATCGCTTACGCTTTAGAACAAAATATCGAACACCCCATGGCTCAGGCAATTTGCCACTACGCTTCACAGCAGTCCATTTTACCTCTTGCTGTCGAAAATTTTAAAGCCTTTGCAGGTCACGGTGTCGAAGCAACCGTGCGAGGACACACTGTTTTCTTGGGTAGCATGGACTGGATGTTGCCAAAAGTACCTCCAAATCAACGCTCTCAAATTGAACAAAGATGTCGCATGATTCAAGAACAGGGAGAGAGTTTAGCTATCCTGCTTGTGCAAGACCATGTCAGCATTTTCCGGTTTAGCGATTGTATACGACCTAGAGTTCTAGAAACCTTGCAAATACTTAAAGATAAACTCCATATGAAAGTGATGATGTTAACAGGGGATCATATCTATAGCGCTCGTGCTATTGCCAAAGAGACAGGCATTACGGAATATTTTGCTGATCTTAAACCTGAAGATAAACTACGTCACATTGAACAAATAAGCCTTCATCAAAATCTTGCGATGGTGGGTGATGGCATTAATGACGCACCAGCTCTTGCTCGAGCTAGTGTGGGGATTGCCATGGGAGGCATCGGTTCTCATACCGCTGTTGCAGCCGCTGATGT
This sequence comes from Verrucomicrobiota bacterium, assembly GCA_018239815.1. Classification (GTDB taxonomy): domain Bacteria; phylum Chlamydiota; class Chlamydiia; order Chlamydiales; family JAAKFR01; genus SZAS-3. Next base: position 13,936 of record JAFEGP010000013.1, read on the forward strand.
GATTTTACTACAAGATCATATTGACCATTTAGGTTGGTTATTCAAAAAAGCCCATCAAGCGATTCGTATTGTTTCGCAAAATATTTGCTTAGCTGCTGCAGCTATACTTGTTGCGGTTGTACCTGCCTTATTAGGATGGTTACCTTTATGGCTAGCTGTCTTGCTTCATGAAGGAGGAACTGTTATTGTAGGATTAAATGCCTTAAGACTTTTACTTGATGATCGATCTTGATTATCAAGCCTATTGGGGAGGAAGACTATGCTCGAGGGGGAAGAGCCGTCTGAATTGCTACATGCTATTCAAACAGAACAGGATCGATTTAGAAAATTTTATATTTGGCTACAGCAAGCTGTCCCTCCTCTTTTTTTTCAGCAAATTCCCCAGGATTGGATAACAGTTCTTGTTCATTCTTTGATGAGTCTTAAGCTTCAAGAACATCACTCTCAAATTCTTTTTCAACATGCTGCCATCTCGCTATGCGTAGACTCACCTAAAGCTGATGAGCATATCTTAAAACATTACGCATTCTATGGGATTCAAACTTATACCACTTACGTCTCCCATCTTCCTTTCCCTGAAGAAAGTTGGCATTTACGGATTGCATTGATCAAGTTTACAACAATTCAAGATGGCAATGAATTACAGCTGCCTTTAGAACAACAAGAAGAACTTATTCAACATTTACAAGAGCATCACCCTCACAGTTCTGTGCAATCTTGGCAGGATATCCTTCAGCGCTGCGATGCGACATTTCTTAGTCAACTTCCTTTAAAGCAGCGCATTTGCTCTTTAGAAATGTTTGAACGCGCTGAAACACGAGATGCCTGCCAGTTTGTTGTGCATAAAGAAGAAAACTGGCAACAGCTTAAACAACCTTCCATGCAGGTTGTCATGGCATGGAAAAATGTACCTAAACACAATTTTCTCTATCGACTCGCCTGTATGATTCACCAACATGGCCTAGAGATGCATCATGTACATGCCACCTATATTCGTCCTTATCAAACTGATTCCATCTTATTACTTTGCTTTGGACTGCATGGAGCTCATAAAAAAGCAGCGTGGGAAGAAGGAGATGTCGAGGATCTGCTCCAAGAACTTGTGACTCTCAAATATTTTGGATCCGAAGATCTTATTTACCATATTTTTGTCCAATCCAATATGTTGACAGGCAATTTAGCCAACTTATTAAGAACAATTGTTGTGTTTGTACACCAAATTCTTGTTCAGGTAGATGCTAACCTTTACAACTTTGATAACTTAATTGAAGGATTTTGCCGCCACCCAGAACTCACCTGCCGCATCCTTCAACTTTTTACTCACCGTTTTCATCCGACCTTGCAAGATCCTCTGTGTTATCATAACCTCCACCAAGAACTTTTAGACCTGATTCAACAACTTGATACAGGTCAAGCAGAACAAGATATTCGCAGAAAAAACATACTGACACAAGCCATTAACTTTATACATTTTACACTGAAAACAAACTTTTATCGACCTAATAAAACAGCTCTAGCTTTTCGCTTGGATCCTAATTATTTGGAACACGCTCCTTTTGAACGTAAAGTTCTTTTTCCGCAACTCCCCTATGGGATCTTTTTTATTAAAGGCATGCATTTTTTTGGTTTTCATATTCGTTTTAAGGATCTTGCCAGAGGTGGATTACGCACAGTATGTCCGGATAAAAAAGAAAAAATGCTCGCTGAACGCGATACTGTCTTTAACGAATGCTATCAACTTGCCTACACACAAAATAAAAAAAACAAAGACATCCCAGAAGGAGGCGCCAAAGCCATTATCTTCCTTAAACCGTTTGAAGAGCTCAATCTCGATGCTCAAATTTACCAAAAAGAACTGCAAACGTTAGGTCTATCTTCCCAGCAAATTGAACAACGTCTTCAAGAATTTAAATCTCAACAACAAAGAGAATACCTCTATCAAACACAACGTGCGTTCATTACAAATTTACTGACTCTTGTTAATTGCCAACAGGATGGGACTCTACGTGCTCAACATATCCTAGATTATTGGGGTAAACCTGAATATCTCTATCTTGGCCCCGATGAAAACATGCATGACATCATGATTGAATGGATTGCTCAAGAAAGCCGTCGCGTACATTACAAACCTGCCGGAGCTTTTATTTCAGGCAAGCCCAGTGTTGGCTTTAACCACAAAGAATTTGGAGTGACATCCTTGGGCGTACATGTGTACCTCAAAGAAATTCTGAGTTTTCTAAACATTGATCCCAAACAAACTCCTTTCACAATCAAAATGTCTGGAGGCCCTGACGGAGATGTAGCAGGCAATCAAATCTTAAACCTCTATAAATCCTTTCCTGATACAGCCAAGCTCTTAGCCCTGACAGATGTCTCAGGCACCATTCATGATCCACAGGGATTAGACTTAAAAGTCTTAGCAGATTTATGCCACCGTTCTCTTTCTATTCGTCATTATCCCCCTGAAAAGCTTTCCAAGGGTGGTTTTCTCTTAGACCTGCAGACAAAGCAAGATTCTTCTGCCTATGTACAACAAACGTTATGTTGGATAAAACAACAGAACGGAGATTTGGAGAAGACATGGCTCTCAGGCAATGAGATGAATGCCTTATTTCGACATAACGTCCATCAGACGATTGCAGATATTTTTATTCCCTGTGGAGGGCGGCCTCGTACACTATCTCAAACCACTTATCAAGATTTTCTTACTGCTCAAGGGCAACCCACTTCTAAAGCCATCATCGAAGGAGCCAATCTCTATTTAAGCGAAGAAGCTCGCCATATTCTAGAAGAGAAAGGCGTGCTGATCATCAAAGATAGCTCTGCAAATAAAGGGGGCGTAATTTGCTCGTCTTTTGAAATCCTCTGCAGTTTGGCTCTCCATGATCAAGAATTTATGGAACACAAACAGCTGCTTATCCAAGATGTCATGCAACGTTTGCAAAAATTAGCTTATTTAGAAGCTCATCTTTTGTTAGCCACTCATCAAGCCACTGGGAAGCGTCTTAGCGATCTTTCAGAGTTGATTTCTGAACGTATTAATCTTTTTACAGACCAACTCATTCATTACCTTGACCCCCTACAACTTTCCCACAATCCCCAAGACCCTCTTATTCGATGTTATTTAGCATTCTGTCCGACTTTGTTATGTACAAAGTTTCAGGAGCGTTTGCTCCATGAGGTGCCTGACCACCACAAAAAAGCTATCATTGCTTCCCATTTAGCCTCTCGTCTTGTCTATACAAGAGGATTGAGTTGGTTCCCTACACTCGTAGACATCTTGCCTGTTGTCTTAGAAGATTCTAAACTATTCGAATTCTGAAAGACGAATATAACCTTGAATAAGCGTTCTCATTCCTTCTGAGGCAGAATACTCCGCATGCATTTCATAGCTCTCATCCGGTTGTAAACGGTACACTTCAAATCCTTCAAATTCTTGTCCAGTTTCACGAAACTCCCATGCTACAACTTGAGGATCAATCACGCCTTTTCCTTTGATTCCACATACAAGTTGATTAGATAGCTCGATATCAAAATTTGTCTTAGACGCTTGACTAATGCAAAATTGGTTTGTCATCATTTGGTCAAAATCCTGAATTGTGACGATTTGATGTAGAAAAATCCTATCCTCTTTAGGCGGAGAGACAATCCAAACAACCTTATAAGAGATCACCTGATCCGAAACACTCAATGTGATATTCCCTTCTCCCTCCCAACGACTTGAACAAAACATAAAATGCTGTGTCATTAAAACATAAACCTTCTACTATAAATACTTTGCAAAATACCCAAAGCTGCCATCGTCACAAAAATTGAAGATCCTCCGTAAGAAATCAAAATTAAAGGGACCCCTGTCACAGGTAAAAGATGACACATCATGCCCACATTGACCAGAACGTGCATAGCAATGTAAATACTCACTCCTGCGGATAATAAACGGCCAAATGGATCTTTTGCTTTAGTTGTGACCTGAAAACCAAAGTAAATCAAAGCATAAAACAGAGCCAAGATAAAGACTAACCCCGCAAAACCAAACTCTTCGCCAAAAGCGGGAAACACTGAATCTGTGTACCCATACGGAAGCCACCCATGACCTGTAAATTCAGATTGGCGCCATCCACTGCCCCAAAAACCCCCTACCCCTATAGCCGTTGTAGCGGCCCATTGATGATGATTGTCAGGATTAAGGCGTTCATACTGATACTCTTTTAACACTTTTGTCGCGTAAGGACGCATTTTTTCATGAGGGAATACCCCCCCAAAGATCAGCATCATCATGAGCAATGCTCCAAATCCAAACCATAACAACCATTTTAAAAATGTAGGATGAGCCCCTCCTAAATACAGCATAACAGAGCTGATAGGCCAAAGAACTAAGGCTGTTCCTAGATCTGGTTGTTTCAGGATCAACATAAAGGGGATCAAAACAATAAGGCATGCTTGGAACGTCTTACTCCAGCTTAATGTGGCGCCATGATGTTTCTCTAAAAACCAACTTAATGCAATGACAACAATTAATTTGCTATACTCTGAGGGCTGGATACTTGCGCCAAGAATAGGGACGCGGTACCAACGATGCACATTCTGAATAGCAGGAGCAATAAATAAACCTATTAAGGCAAGAATCATACAACCGTATAAAATCCAAGACCACTCTCTTAACTTGTTATAGTCAAATCCAGCAAAAAAGAAATAGACGATCCAGCCTAAAACAAATCTTTGAAATTGATGATGCACTTTGGGCGTTACAACCCCAATTTGAGCTGTACCAAAGATATAAGCTGGATCTGTAGCAGAAATCACAAGCAGACTGATCCCCATCAATAACCCAATGACAGGGATCACCTTCCAATCAATATCTCTTAAATAGCGGCTTTGCCACATGAGCGCTAGTTTAGCGAGTTAAAAGATCCCTGTACAGATGGAAGTCACAAAACAAGACAACTCCCAAGTTTATTATAAATCACTGTGATTTACTTTCTATATTTAGAAACTTTATTTTAATATAATTAGATTAGAAATTGATAATTTTTTCTTTTCTTAATCAACTCTAAAAAGTAAACTAAGATTAGAAATTTTGAAGTAAAAATATGAGACTTTCTTCCCTTTTCCTTGTTCTGTGTCTTAGCTTCCGGGCCCTGTTTGCTTTGGATGTTAATGGTACTTTGTATGTTAAGACAAAAGAACACATCCTTTGGACTGAATCTCTTGGAACATGGTCTCCTAAGGCGATTATTTGTATTGCTGGAGCTGGCGCGCATGCCCGTACATGGAACAACTTTTTTTGCGAGCAACTTGTTGAGGCTGGCTACTTTGTTATCCGTTTTGACAATCGCGACTCAGGTTTATCCAGTTCCACACCCCATCCATTTGGCATTGAAGATATAGCGGATGATGTGATTGCAATTTTAGATGCTTATCGTTTACCTCAAGCTCATGTCATTGGTCACTCTATGGGGGGCATGGCTGCACAGTTTGTAGCAGCTAAATATCCTGAGTATGTAAAGAGCATGACTGTTATCTGCTCCGCCCCTGTTGGTGCTACAGACTCTTTAGATCGCCCTTTGTCTTTGTCTGAAACAGCCACTTTGACTCAAACCCTTCATTTGCTAGCCACAACTCCTGTTTCTACAGATTTTGAGAATGGTTTTACAGCCTATAAAAAGCGCATGCAGTATTTTAATGGCAATTATCCTGTAGATGAATCTATGGCCTATAGCTACATTTGGGATATTTACTACCGCTCAAACTACAAAGTTCGCGATCAAGACATCCATATTACAAATGTACAGAAACTCATGCTTACATTGGACAAACGTCGAGATATTTTCCAAAAAATTTCAGCTCCAACTTTTATTATTCACGGAGCTATGGACTCTCTTATTTTACCTTCACGGGGAGGAATCCCTTTACATGAAGCTCTGCAAGGGGCCACCTTAAAGATTATCCCTGGCATGGGACACATCTTTTTTAATCAAACACTCATCTCAGAAATGGCTGATGACATCCTAGAATTCATAGGGGAACACGAAGATGCAGCGTCAATATCACATCTTCCAAAGCCTTGATTCCACAAACTGCTGGGCTAAGCGCAATTTAGAATCCTTTCCACACGATCAACTCACTCTGATTACCGCTGCTTATCAAACTCAAGGTAGAGGTACACATGGAAGAACTTGGCATGCTCCCCCACACACCAACCTTTTATTGACCTTTGTATTTTTTGTAGATGAACAAGCAGATCCTTTACGTCTAACGCACTTACTTGGGATTGCCATCTGCACCTGGCTCAAGCAATTAGGTCTTGAAGCCTATATCAAATGGCCTAATGACATCCTTGTTAAAGGAAAAAAATTAGCAGGTATTCTTTGCGAAACACAGCGCATGAATCATGTCGATGCCATCATTCTAGGACTTGGTTTGAATGTAAACATGCAAGATGTGACACATATTGATCAAGCTGCTACTTCTTTATTCCTTGAAACAGGGAAAATGTGGGAGCTCAATACTGTCTTACAGATTATCTCAGACCTATTTCATGATAATTTGGAAGTCTATAAAAAAAGAGGGTTTGCACCCTTTGTAGATTCTGAAATCAAAGTTGTAAAGTCGAAAGATCAGGGCTTACCTTTAAGCTTGGATGCACTTTAGATTGAATAATGTGTTGAATCGCGCTTAGTGTAGACCCAACAGCGGAAAAACAAGACGTGCAAGAACCTTGATAACGAATAATAAGCTCATTGTCTTCTTTCAGCTCTACGATTTCAATTCCTCCCGCATCTAATTCAATATACGGTCTGATTTCTGCCTGAATAACTTGCTCTAAAACAGCAATTTTTCTTTCATGAGAAAGCTCCTCCCAGCCCGGATAAGCCTCTGCTTCTAACTCTGGCAAAGGAGAGACATAGGTAGCTGATAACGGCAAATCTAAACATTGATGCACTGCATCATCGATGACATCAATCACAAGATTCAGATGGGCTAGAGTAGATTCTGTAAAAGCAGCCGACTCAGGGTGATCTCTAAGTTGCTTATCGATCAGTTCCCCGCTAAGACGTTTTGCTTGATCATAGTTTTTCCCTATAAGCAAAGAACAAGCAACTTCCGCTGCTGCAATTAAAGGAGTTTGTCCAAATACCTGAAAGCGAGCATCAACAATAACCCCATCGGTAGGATCGACTAGCCAATAAAAATGTAAAACATTTCCATCCTCTAATAAGCCTTGTTTCCCTTCTACATAGCGCATCTGCATGGCTTCTGCTTCTTCTGGGCAAAAATGTCCAAAAGCATAAGGATGCTCAATCTTATCTCTCATTTTTTTTGTGTAGCTGTGCCAAGGATAATCATTCATGAATAAGATGCTCACTATAACGCTTCAAACAGCCCACCACATCAACAATTTGTTGCACAGCAAGGGCGATTTGTTCTTCTGTTGTGGTAGGACCCAGCGCAAAGCTTAGTCCTCCATGACATAAAGGAGAAGAAATAGCACATGCCTTAAGAAGGTTCACAAGTTGTTGGAAACGATTACCTCCCATGTTTGCATACACTTTACGGCGAGCCAGAAGATAACACAATGCTTCACTCGTCACCCCAAGAAAACCTAATGCTGTAATATGCGGCAAACGCATTTGGCTTTCAAAAAACACCTTGGCTCCTAAACGCTCGACCAGCGCTTGTTCAAATTGATGCCTTAACAAAGCACTTTGGATACAAAACAGATCTGCTCGCTCATGCGCTCCTTTTGCTGCTTCTGCTAAACCATAGAAAAGGGGAAGAGACAAACTGCCCGCACGTAAAGAATGTTGCTCATACCCTCCAACAATGAGAGGTGTGCTTTCAATACGTTTTGAAATAAACATCCCTCCTGTTCCAGCAGGCGCTCCTAAAGGTTCCCCATCAAATGTCATAAAGTGAGCGCCACACTTATGGAAAGGAAAGTGTCCCTTACCTAATACATGTGTAGCATCCACATGTAACAAAATCCCTCTTTCTTCACACAAGGCAACAATATCTTCCAAAGGCTGTATCACACCTGTCAGTCCATTAGCCCAAGAAAGTGATAACAAAGCCGTGCGAGGAGTCAACGTCTGAGCCACCTCTTTAACCGTCACAATACCTTCTGAAGAGGCCTTGACCATTTGAAAATGTCCGCCCAATTCTTCTAAACGCATCATGCCTAAAATAGCTGGAGCTTCATCTAAGGCAGAACACATAAAATGATGTTTACCTGTCTTGCGTGTCACATTCATATAGGTTGAAAATAATACATGATTGACAGCTTCAGCTCCTGAAGAAGTAAAAACAAAATAATCCTCTGGATCTGCTCCAGCTAGCTTATAAATACTTTCCTTCGCTTGTTTTTCTTCACTATGAATGGGAGCATATGGCGCTGTTTGCCCACACCATTGCCCTTCCATGTAGCGTTTCATGGTAGCAATCACGTGTTCATCGGGAGGTGTTGCAAGCTCATGATCAAGGTAAATCATCGCACAAATTTCCCCTTGGAATATTCATAAACAATAGGCTTTCCAGTAGGGATTTCTAAAGATACTACTTGTTGATGATCTAATCCTTCTAGCTCCATAATCATAGCCCTAAGAGAATTGCCATGTGCTGATACTAAAGCCGTCTCTCCTCTTTGCACACAGGGAACGATATGACGATGAAAATAAGGCAACGCACGTTGAGCTGTCATACTTAAACTTTCTCCATGCGGTGGAGGCACATCATAACTACGTCGCCATAAAGTAAATTGTTGCTCACCAAATTTTTCTTTAATTTGCTGCTTGTTTTTGCCTTGAAGCTCACCATACATTCTTTCATTGAGTTCTTCTGCCTCAATAACGGGGATAAGGTCTGAATCTTTAGGGAAAGCATACCAAGGCCCTTCATGACATATAGCAGGAACTTTTTTAGAGGGATGATTGGACAAAGCTAGCATTGCTGTCATACTCGCTCGAATCAATTTAGAAACAAAAATGCGGTCGATGGTCATCTCATTCAAAAGAATCCCTGCCTGTAAGGCCTCTTGAATTCCTTCCTGACTTAAGCTGACATCCACCCATCCTGTAAAAATATTTTTTTTATTCCACGTTGACTGTCCATGTCTCAATAAAATTAGTTTGGCCATACCACCTCAAACTTTTGGCATAAAAAGTATTATATTGACTCTTACAATTATCCCGATATAAAATTGTCTGCCATGAAGTTACGTTTAAATAAAGCACTTGCACCTATTGCGTCTAGACGCGCGGCTGAAAAATTAATTGAACAAGGACGTGTCACGCTTAATGGCGAGCTTGTCTCACACCCAGCACATTTTGTGGAAATTGGCGTCGATACACTCTGTGTAGACGGTGAACCTGTCCGTCAAGAAGAAAAGAAAGTTTATTTTTTACTTAACAAGCCGCCTGGCTATCTATGTACAGCCCAAGAAGGGCCTGCCAAAAGAGTTTTAGATATTTTTGAACATCTCCCTTATCGCCTTTTTACTGTAGGAAGACTGGATCGAGAAACAAGTGGGTTAATCATTGTGACTAACGATGGAGAATTTGCCCAAACTCTTATTCACCCGTCTTTTGAGCACCATAAAGAATATTTAGCTAAAGTCTCTCAAGAAATTTCCGACACTCATCTTAAGACTATCAGCCAAGGTGTCATTATTCAAGGCTGTGCGGTACGTCCTATTTCTGTGACTAAAATTCGTCGCGGCACTTTGAAAATAGTCATTGCTGAAGGGAAAAAGCACGAAGTGCGTGAATTAGTACGTGCTGCTGACCTGTCATTGCTAGACCTCAGACGTATTCGAATCGGTCCTCTTTCAATTGGCAATTTGCCTATTGGAGGATGGAGAGAACTGTCTTATAAAGAGATAGAACAGTGTATGATACCTGCATCAAAAAAAAATTCAACGCTGGCTGTTTGATTCCTTAGGCAGTTATAGATTGAATTCACTAAGGTCGCCCCTGTTAGACCCTTTGCAAAAAACTCTTTGTAACTTAAGATGAAGAAATGTTTGCTTTTCGATGGCTTGTATTGAGTACTGTTTTCTTCTTATGCTTAGGATGCACAAGGCAAGAATCTAATTTTGTATCGATTGGAAGAGATCCTACATGGTATCCCTTTGACTTAGGCCCTGCGACCATCAATATTAATGCCTTTACTAATGCGCTGATACAAGCGATTAATAAAGCTGAACATCTTCATCTTCACGTTGTTGAAGAAGACTGGGAAGACCTTACCGTACATTTAGAACAACGCATATTAGCTGGTATTTTAACAGCTGTCCCCCCTCTGCCTATTTATGAGGAACGCTACGATTTTTCTAATCCCTTTCTTCTATTGGGTCCTGTACTTGTTGTTCCTGCCGATTCTAATGCCACGTCCCTGATAGATCTTAAGGGGAAAATTATAGGAGTGAGTCAATTCAATGAAGATGATCTCATCGTACAAAAAGATCCCTCTATTATCATTCAGTATTATCAAAATATCCCTCAAGCATTAGAGATCCTTGCTTCAGGTAATATCGATGGATTACTGATTGCAACACTGGAAGCTCACGCTTTAGTCCCTCATTTGTATCCCAGCATTCTTAAAATTGTTACAGGCCCTCTTAATGACAAAGGCTTGCGTCTATTAACCTTAAAAGATGCTCAGCCCAAATTATTAAACCAATTTAATAAAGGCCTTGAACAAACACAGAAGAGTGGTTTATACAATGAATTAAGGACAAATTTTGGTGTGTACTGATTCTCGGATCGTCATTGTTTTTTCTGCTCAAATCCTTGCGAGAATACATCCCCTTAAACAGAGGACCGGTACAGAACACTAACAAGAAACATACAATGTTAGGAGTCTACCAGCGTGGAACATTATGAGTTAATTGTAATCGGAAGCGGACCAGCCGGAGAAAAAGCTGCTGTCAAAGCAGCTTACTTTGGACACCGCGTTGCTTTAATTGAACGCGAACGTTCCTTTGGTGGAGCTGGAGTTAACACAGGCACTCTTCCTTCTAAAACATTAAAAGAAACAGCTCTTTACTTATCAGGCAAATATGATCGCGGACTCTACGGGATTGATCGCAGTGTTGTTCAGACTTCTAGCCTTGAACCTTTCATGTATCGAAAGAATTACATCATTCGTACAGAATCAGAAGTCGTACACCGCAATTTACTGCGTCATAAAGTAGATATCTATCACGGAGTGGCTTCTTTTCTCGATAAAAACACAGTTCATATTGCAGGAGACAAGGAAATCGCTTTAACGGCAGACTATATTATCATTGCAACAGGATCTTATCCTTTCCACCCCGATAATCTCCCTTTTGATAACCGAAAGGTTTTGGACTCTGACTCTATTTTGAATATCGATCATTTCCCTAAGTCTATTGCCATTGTCGGAGCAGGGGTTATCGGTTGTGAATACGCTACAATTTTTTCGACAATGGGATGCAAAGTTTTCCTTATCAATCACAGCAGCTCTATTTTAACTTTTATTGATCAAGAAATCATCGGCCACTTTATCGATCAAATGCGTCAGGACGGCATTGACCTATTATTTAACAAAGATATTGCCACGACCGAAGCTACAGCTGATGATACCTTGCGCATTACTCTTACCTCTGGTGAAATTTTACATGTGGACATGCTACTGTTTGCAGCGGGACGTAATGGATGCACAAAAGATCTCAAGCTTGAAAATGTAGGCATTACAACAAATAAACGTGAAGCAATCAGCGTCAATGAAAAATATCAAACTTCCGTTCCTAACATCTATGCTGTCGGAGATGTGATTGGCTTCCCTGCCTTAGCCAGCACCGGTATGGAGCAAGGAAGAGTCGCCGTGGCTCATATTTTCCAGACAAAAGATATTGAACAACTCTCTAAAGTTCTTCCTTTTGGCATTTACACAGTACCCGAAATTTCTTGTGCAGGCATATCAGAAGAAGAGGCCAAAGAGAAAAAACTCGACTATTGCATTGGCATGGCCAAACATTGTGACATGCCTCGTGGTAAAATTATGGGCGCTCAACACGGCATGCTAAAACTTATTTTCGACAGACAAACTCTTGTGGTTTATGGGGTTCACATTATCGGTCACCTCGCAACAGAACTGATTCACCATGGGATGAGCCTACTAGAAAGCAAAGCAACTTTATTAGATGTGATCGGTAATGTTTACAATTACCCAACACTTCATGATTTATATAAATATGCTGCCTACGATGGGCTGGGCAATGTTGCTGGCCATAAAGTAAAAGATGCAGCAGCTGTTAGCTAAGAAATTTTCTGAAACTTATCTAGTAAGTTTAGAAAATACAAAAAATGAGATAAACCCACTGAAATGAAAGTGGTTTAAAATTTATTACAGAGGAGTTGCGTTGTCTTTCTCTGAGCAAGAGTAAAAGAAGCGTTAAAGAAAAGATGAAAACTATTTTTAAGGGGTGCTTGGGTTTTCTTCTTACATTTGTTCTGCTGATGATTTGGTGGTCATCTAACTCCATTGAATCAGATCTTAAGCGTTTACATGCACAAGTTCAGCAATTACAACAAGACACCGAAGATTTAAACAAACAGCTTAAAACTACCGAATCTCTTTTACCTTATTCTCAAACTTCTGCCGATGCTCCCTCTGTGCAGCGTGTTCATATGCAAGAGTTTTATCCTAACCTTTTGAGCGAAGATTCTTATATCACTACAATCTTACCTCAAAAATTAGGTGTCCATTTTAAACCTCACGGCATTCGACGAGAAGCTATGTTGGGACATCCTGACAATCTTCATCCCTTTAATGGATTCAAAGACGTTTCAACGTTTCATAGCATGTGTACGCCTTCTGTAGCACAACTTCACTGCGGTAAATTTGAAACACTAGCTCCTGATTTGGCGATTAAAATAGAAGAAAGAGAAAGGGAAGATTTACCAGGAGCCCATGAGTATTGGATACACCTACGTAAAGGCGTGATGTGGCATCCTCTTGAAGCTCGTCACCTACCAGCAAATCTTAAGCTCCATGCTCATTTCCTACATACACATCCTGTCACAGCTCATGACTTTAAGTTTTTTTTTGATGCTGTCATGAACCCCTATGTATCTGAAGCAAAAGCCGTTTCATTACGCACATATTTTAATGACATTGAAGAATTCAAGGTCATTGATGATCTTACTTTCGTTGTACGTTGGAAAGCTTACTTACAAGAAGATGGAAGTTATCAAATCAAATATTCTTCTTTAGGCTTAACAGGATCGCTTCAACCCTTACCTCGCTTTGTCTTTCAACATTTTGCGGATGGAGAAAAAATCTTAGAGCAAGATCAAGATCCCATGACTTACAGAACAAATTCTGTATGGGCACAAAATTTTGCTCAGCATTGGGCTAAAAATATTTTAGTCAGTTGTGGTTCTTATTTATTTGATGGAATGAGCGATGAGGGGATTTTTTTTCGTCGTAACCCTAATTACTATAATCCTTATGCCGTCCTTGTTGAACGATATCACATTAGTTTTAAGGAAAGTTTCGACGCTATTTGGCAAGAATTTAAGGCGGGCCATCTTGATATTTGCCACATTTCTCCCAACCAATTGACTGAGTGCGAAGCATTTTTAAAAAGCGCTGAATATCGAACTCAAATTTCTCAAAAAATGGCCATTCATAGCCTTGATTACATTGATCGCTGTTTTTATTACCTGGGATGGAATCTACAAAAAGAGTTTTTTCGCACCCCAAAAGTGAGACAGGCCCTAACACAAGCTATAGATCGTAAACGCATTATCGAACAAAATCTCAACCAAATGGCCATTAGTATTACGGGGCCTTTTTTCCCCTTCTCTTCTGCCTATGACAGCTCTATTATCAACTGGCCCTTTAATCCTGATTATGCACGCCGTTTATTAGATGAAGAAGGATGGATAGATTTGGATGGAGATGGGATTCGAGAAAAAGAATTTAACGGTCTTCGTGTTCCTTTTCGTTTCCGTCTTTATTATTATGTCAAAAGCCTCTCCACTAAAGTCATTATTGATTACATTGCTACAGCTCTGCGCACCATAGGCATTGATTGTCAGCCTTATGGTCTTGACCTGACTGACCTATCGCGCCAATTTGATGATAAAATTTTTGATGCCATTTTTATGGGATGGAAACTGGGTTCTCCTCCTGAGGATCCTCGCCAAATTTGGCATTCCTGCGGAGCTAAAGAAAAAGGTTCTTCCAATGCAATTGGCTTTGCTAATCCTATTATTGATCAGCTTATCGACAAACTCAATTATGAAAATGATCACATAAAAAGAGATACCTATTACCATCAATTTCATAAAATCATTCATGAGCAAAATCCTTACACTTTCCTCTATACGCCTAAAGTAAGAATCCTTTATCGTGAGCGCATCAAGAATATCTTTATCCCACGTGATCACCAAGATCTTATCCCCCAAGCTGATATCCCAGAACCCAACTTGCAATTTATTTGGTTTGACACGGTAGACCTATGACAAATTATCTCTTTCGACGACTCTGTCTGCTCCCTCTTACCTTATTTGCGATCATCTTAGTGAATTTTGTTATCCTCAATCTTGTCCCTGGCGACCCTGTTACAGTCACAGACCGCAGTCAAACAGGCGATGCCACACGCTCCGCACAGTTAGAAGGAGGAGGGGAAGAAAATCAGCATCTGCTCTTTCGTGAACATTATGGGTTAACGCTGCCTATCCTCATGAATGTTTGGTGGAAAACCTCTTCTGAGTACGTGCACCGCACCCTTTCTCAACTTTTAACTCGAAAAACACAGTCAGGAGAGGAAATACCCGTACAAGATTATTATGCATTACGCACTCTAATGGGGGATAAGGCTCGTTTTGTCATGCCTATTCTTTTAGATTTTGCACAAAATCCCCTTCAACCTCTTAATTTACGTGTTCTGGCCACACATTTTCTAATCCGAGGAGGGACCCAACAGGGATATGTAGGCCCCACTCTCTCTGCTATGCAGAAAACACGCAATAAAGAAATTTCTGAAAATAATGCCAAGCTAATCTCATGGCGTATCACACTTACAGATACTGACGAACAGATGGAACATAAAATTCAACTTCTCTCTCAATGGTATGCTCAAAACAAAGATCGTTTTGAGCTATCAAGCTGGGGGAAAACTCGGACTTTATTTTTAGAAACACGCTTTGCTCGTTATCTAAGTCGTGTTTTATTCCTAGATTTTGGCACCTTACGCAATGACAATAATAAAACGGTGATCAGCGAAGTCACCAAGCGTCTCAAATATTCCCTGACCTTAGCGGTCATTCCTATGTTAGTGACTTTTGCACTTTGTCAAGTATTTGGCATGATGATGGCCGTCCAACATAACCGCTGGCCAGATCTTTCCTTGAACATTATTTTTCTTATCTTATTTGCTATTCCTGTGTTTGTTGTAGCTCCTTTTTTAATAGAAAAAATCGCCTTGCATCATCATGTTCCTTTTACGCAAACGCCGATTCCCTTAAGAGGTTTCCATAGCCCTGACCATGTTTATAACACGCTCACTTCTTCTCAAAAACTCTCCGATATTCTCTTGCATATCTTTTTACCTTTGATTGCAATTATGTATGGGACATTAGCTGTACAAGCTCGCTTATCACGTACAGCTTTTTTAGAGGTTTTAAAACAAGATTATGTACGTACAGCCCATGCCAAAGGGCTTGCCACCAAAACTATTCTTATTAACTACGTAGGACGTAATGGAGCTATTACCATTATTACTTCTTTAGCAGCTTCTTTAGGCGTTGTATTAGGAGGCTCTTTAATTGTAGAAACCGTCTTTGAGATTAATGGTTTTGGACGTTTTTTTTACGAGGCCATTCTCAATCGAGATTATAACGTTGTCTTATTTTCAGCCTTTGCAGGTTCCGCTTTAACCCTTGTGGGTTATCTATTAGCTGATCTGGCCTATGTAGCCTTGGACCCAAGAATTTCTTTGGAATAAAAAAACACTGCAATTCTACAGATAATAGATAGACAAGCCTTGCTGGTTTTTATGAAAAAAATGACGGAAAGAGAGGGATTCGAACCCTCGATACCCTTTTGGGGTATGCGTCCTTAGCAGGGACGTGCTTTCGGCCTCTCAGCCATCTTTCCTCAGGGGCATGCATCATACCTGCCGGCTTGCTTTTCTTCAAGGCATAAGACATCTCAGCTTTTTAAGCTGTTCCAGAAAAAAATAACAGGTTTTGAAAATATTATTTTTTGCTCAAAAACTGCACATGGTTTACAAAACCTATCTTTTAAGCAGATAGGTAAACAATGTCAAAAGTCCAAGGATATGCTGCACTTAACGCAAAATCCCCCTTAACATTCTTTGAGTTTGAAAGACGAGCTCTACGTCCCCATGATGTTAAAATTGATATTCTCTATTGTGGCGTATGCCATTCAGATTTACACAAAGTACGCAATGAATGGAAAAACACCATGTATCCTGTTGTACCAGGTCACGAAATTGTAGGGCGCATTGTTGATCTCGGCCCTCAAACCTCCTTATTTAAAATTGGAGAGTTAGTGGCTGTGGGCTGCTTAGTTGATGCCTGTCGCCTGTGCACAAGCTGCCTGGAAGGCCTTGAACAATACTGTGAAAAACAGAGTATTTTCACCTATGATAGCATCGATCCCGTCGACAGAAGTGCCACTCGAGGTGGGTACTCTTCACAAATTATAGTTGATGAAAAATTTACCTTAAAAATCCCCACAGCTTTTAAAGAAAAAGATTTGCCAGCTGTTGCTCCTTTGCTCTGTGCAGGTATCACAACCTACTCTCCTCTTCGCCACTGGCATGTTGGCAAAAACAGCAGGGTGGGCGTTGTGGGATTAGGTGGGCTAGGCCATATGGCCGTTCAACTTGCTTGTGCCATGGGAGCTGAGGTCGCTGTTTTTACAAGTTCTAAAAACAAAGTTCAGGATGCTAAAAAATTAGGTGCCCACCATGTTGTGTTATCTTCTGAAAAAAAAGAGATGGAACTTTTTATAGACAGCCTGGATTTCATCATCAATACAGTCTCTGCCACCCATTCTTTAGATCATTTTATCCAGCTTCTTAAAAGAAATGGGACGATGTGTATGGTAGGACTGCCCGAATCCTGTTATCCTAGCTTTGATACGGCTCAGCTTATTTTCCGACGTAAAAGTCTAGCCGGCTCTTTGATCGGGGGCATTCGCGAAACTCAAGAAATGCTAGAATTCTGTGCTCAACATCATATTTTACCGGAAATTGAAATCATTGCTATTCAGAAAATTAATGAAGCTTTTGAACGCATGTTAAAAAATGATGTTAAATACCGTTTTGTCATTGACATGGCATCTTTGCATTCAAAAAAACCTATTTAGCGCAAAAACCAATTGTTATTACAATATTCGTTTTGTTGAAGACACGTTAATTAAAAGCGGTCGTTTCAATTTGCCTGGACGCAAGGCGTTAGTAAAAAGTGACAAGGTAGGAATTCATCCAAAAATAAAAGTAGCAGTGGACACTGGCTACCAAGGCTTACAAAAGATACATACTCAAACGTTGTTACCTAAGAAGAAAAGTAGAAAACATCCTCTGACAAAGGAGGA
>JAFEGP010000014.1 GCA_018239815.1 Verrucomicrobiota bacterium
CCATTACGCCAAACCGCTGTTAGCTGCTGCCCTTCTGTCTTTCGTGTTGATTGTCTGTCGGTTGTGCGTTGGGACAGACACACTCTTTGCCAAGTTTTGGCTTGCGTGTCGGCTTGTGCGACTTGGCAATGTGTGTGGCTGTGAAGCGTTGGCTTTGGTGTCATTTTGTTTCTATTTTTTTGTCACTAAGCAGTTTATTTTCTAATGTGTTAAGTGTGAAAATTGATTTCGTAAATATGTCCTTGGCAACTTCTATATAATTGTCTTCTCGTATGCCGAAATACTTTATTGCTTTTTTACACTTGTCGTTTGAGTTACTGAAACTATGTGCTAAAAGCCCCGAACGCAAATTCCATAAGTGCCGTAAAAATGTAATCATATCAGGGATTTGCATTTGATGAACTGCAAGAAACTTTTCAAGTTTTGTAATTCCTTTATCATTATCATCAAGTGTTATTTGCTTTGCTAATTCTGCTTCGTTAAGTCGGTCAATGGTGATTTTGATAATTGATAATATTTGTTCGCAAAAGGATTTCACATTGTTAGATGTAGGAATGTGTAAAGCTTTAAATAGATGCTCATCTTCTTTTGCCAAAGGTTTGTATAATCGCCAACCAAATTTCGTTTCCCATTTTTTATTGAATTGCTCAAACTTGTGCTTAAAGAATAAATCAGGAGTTTCGGGGTGGTCAACCCAATTACCTTCAATCATTGTTTGATAATATGCGTGACTAATTCCCTTTTGAGGTTGAATATTATAATGCTTCCAATGTAGTTGCTCTTTGTAAGGCAAATAGCCTAATTCAATTAGAAAAACTGCGACATAATCTTCGTTATTATTATCAATTTTTAGGGAAAAGAAATTTGATTTTACGTGCCAACCGTCAACTTCATATTTCTGTGGTTCGTTGTAGTATTTATTTAGAACATCTTTTTTAAAATACGTTACTACAAAGTATTTGTCATTTGTTTTGCTGCAATCCTGATAAACTTCATTTCCTTCTTCATCATAGCCCGTAATAAAACTTTCATAAACTTGATTCTCATAATCAAAATGATAGCTTTTTGATTTAGATGGGTCAAAACTGATAATCTTTTTACCGAGTATCCAACTCTGAAATTTTCCGTCTAAAGGTCTTATCAGATGATTGTAGATATAATTTTCCCCTTTAAAATCTTTATCAATAAATTCAATTTTGTTTTCTGCAATATCAATATTGCCAACTCTCATAAAATCAAAACATACGGCAAAATGTAGTTGCCGAACTGCGATGTATTCTTTAAGATATTTCAGTTTTATTCTAATTCTTTTTGGCTCAACACTAATTACTTCGTCTAAGTCGCCAAGTTCATCAATGAAATAGTATTTTCTGTTCTGTTTATTTTCGGCTTTTTCGTAGAGTTTGAAGTATAAAACAAATTCTTCTGAAATGTCGATGTATTTTTCACCGCCATTATTGAAGTTAAAATGCTTAATGAAAATAAATGGCTCATAGCCATCTTCTGAATAAGTTTTATAGGTTCCATCACCAAAAACTGCTGGTTTGCCTTCATAATATGGTCTTATCACCCAATCAGTATTTGATTTGTATTCTTCAAGTTTTGAGTTATGGACTAAACAACAATAAATTAAGTCATCTTCCGATGATTCGTAGATAGTTAACCAACCATCTTTTATGAAAGTGGTCTCCAATTGTTTGATTCTTTCCTTTATCAAAAAGTAGTTTAACTCCATACTTTTATGCGTTCTCAATAATTTTAATTTCTTCTTCCGTCAATTCGTAAAGCTCATAAATCATTTTGTCCAAATTGGTTTCAAATTCAGTTGTGTCTGCTTCGGCATCACTTGATTTTGTTTTTATGATTTTCTCGATTATTGCTTTTACTGAATTACTGTCCTTAAATACTCTGCAAGGAAAAAGTTTACAGTTTTCAATTAGGATTTTTTGAAACAGTTCTTTTTCAATATCCAAGAACAAATACTTGTGATAGAAATTCATCAACTTGCTATTTAGCAAAGCTGTTAGTTCAAAAACAGTAATATCAGATTTGGGAATTATAGAAAAACCAATTTGAGTAAAATAAAGTGGCTTATCTGTATAACCCGCATAAATTTTCGGTGGCTTACCTGAAACTATTTGGCGAACAATTACTCTTGGTTCGGTAAAAAATCTTTCTTCTCTTGGTGCACCAAGCCAAGAGCCGTATTTGATGTAACCGTTTTCCTTTTCGTCAACGTAATAGGGAACAATATTTTCACCCTTGATAAGCGGTTTGTATTCATCAGATAGTTTCACATCAGAGTGAAACTCTTTGTTTTCAATTAGTTCTTTTGAATGTCCTTTGTATTTGTCGTATGGTGTAATTCCAAGTGTAAAATCAGCTATTTCTTCTAATCGCTTCCCCTTGCCGTGAATTTTCGTTAATGGTTTTAGTATTTCATCAGAAATGTAAATATTGAATTTTGGCTCATCATAGATTTCCCAAGATTTTTTAGGAACTAAGTATTTTAATGTTTCATCAAGTTCGGTTACTTTATCGTCTTTCTTGTAAGCCAAAGTTTGGCAAATTTCAAATTCTCCTTTTTTCTTAAATTCAATAATTACTGTTTCAACTGCTGCATCTTCAAATACTTTCTCTGGAAGTTTTACTATTCCGTAAATCTCATTCTTTATTAGGTTTCTTAGATTTTGATATGATGAACCCATCAAAATAGAATTTGGAATAATGAATGAGAAATAACCTTCTGATTTTAGGAGCGAAAATGCCTTTTCGACAAATGTTGAGTATAAGTTTACACGGTTTGAGGATGTTGGATAATGTGCAAAAATGAACTTAACAAGGTTATTATCTAATTCCTTTAAATCAACATAAGGCGGATTACCAATAACCACATCAAAGCCTACAAAATCGCCATCATCATTCAGCACTTCGGGAAATTCAAAACGCCATTCAAAAGCGTTTTCAAAAATCTTGTTAGCTTTTATTTCTTCAATTTCGGTTTCAAGTTTTTTGGTTTCTTCGGTCAGTTGTTGCACTTTCTTGTTCCAATCGGCTTTTTCCTTTTTGCTCATTTCAAAAAGTTGCCCCTGATTGGTCATTTGATACAAGTCGCCTGAAAGTTTTCGTAGCTTCTTTACTTTCGGGTCGTTCAACGAAATTTCACTTCTAAAATCCGATTTAATGTCGGCAATCAGTCGTTCCATTTCTCTTTTCTGTTCCTTGCTTTCAGCATTGCGGTAAGTGTCAACGGCTATTCGGTAGCTGTCAATCGACCACTTGCTTTTTTTCAATGCTTGTTTCAGGTCGGCATCAATGGCAAAACGGCTCACCAAAGAGTTTCCGCATTTTATGTTGATGTCAATGTTCGGAAGTGTTTCTAATTCGGTTGCGTTCTTGTAATAGGCGTTTTTCAAAAGCTCAATCCACAAACGCAAACGGCAAATTTTTACCGAGTTGGAATTGATGTCCACACCGAAAAGGCAGTTTTCAATAATGGTTTGTTTTTCGTGGAAAAGCGTTTCCTGTATTCGCTGATTTTCTTTGTTGCTTGGGTTGTATTCAAAAAGTTCTCCTTCTTCATCTGTTACAATCAATTCATCATTTACCACTTCCACCTGATATTCTTTCAAGCGTTTTCCGTCACGGTCTTGCAGAATTTTCAAGTCGTTTTTAACGGCAATCATTTCATTGAGTGCCGAAACCAAAAAGTGTCCTGAACCAACGGCAGGGTCGCAAATTTTGATGCTGTTTACAATTTTGTTGGCTTCTTTTCGGTCTTCAATTTTGTCGTAAAGTTCTTCAAGTGTTGTGCAATTCCAGTTTTTTGTTTCGTTGAATTTTTGCACAACGGCTTTGCGAATGGTTTCACGGCACATATACATTGTGATGAAACCCGGAGTGAAAAACGAACCGTCTTTGTAACCGTTTATTTTCTCGAAAATCAAACCGAGAACCGAAGCGTTAATCAGCGTTTTGTTGTCTTCTTGAATTTCTTCTCCACCTTCTGCTCCAAAGTCGTAAGCATCTAAAAACTCGAATAAGTATTGAAGCGTTGAAATATTGCCTGTGCGTTTTTTGCCTTGCTGGTCTTTAAGAACGGTTTGCGAAAAAATCGGAATGGTTTTATCGTCTTTCAGATTACTGATAAACAAAGTAACCTGCTCAATGTCGGTCGGCTCAAAAAGCGATGAATTGAGATAAGGCGTTTTTTCAAACGCCTTTTTTACATCTTCGTTTCGCTCGTCATATTTGCGTGCCAACACTTGAAAAAACAAGCTGTTCAGGTCGTCATAGTTCTTGATTTTGTCAAGATTGAGAAACGAAAAAGATTTGTCGCCTTTGTGATAGGTGATAAGTTGTGCTTCCAACAACTTCAAAAACAAAATGCGGTTTATCCAGGTAATCGAAAGTTCAAGAGCAACATTAAAAAGTCTTTCCTGCTGTGTGTTGCCGAATTGGTTTGGTTTTTCAAGTCTGTTGAGTTTATCTAAGCTGTCAAGCTGAATGATGGCATCTTCAAGAATTGTTCCTGTGTGTCGCTCACCCGCTTTGTTTCGCTCAATCAGTTTTTTGCTTCCTTCTTTGGTTTCGGTCAAGCCGATAATGTGCAACAATTCGCTGTAAAAGCGTTTGTCAAGGCTGTTGCTGTCGTTGGTGAAAGGAAGTTTTAAAAGATGCTCAGGTGATAAAATTTTAAATAAAGCAATCAGCGAATTATCGTCTGCTTTGTCGCTATTGCGTAACGGTTTTTGAAAGTCCTGAATGTTGAAATAGGTAAATTCAATTTCAGAAGTAATACTGTCAATAAACGGCTCGGCAATTTGTTTGTAGAAAAAATCGGTTTTCGTGTCTGCCAATCGTCCACCTTCAAAGTCGTTGAATTGCTTTACAAGATTTTTGTTTTGGGCAAAAAGTCTGTCGAATAGGGTAGCGTCAAAAATGAACCATTCGTTTATGTTTGTTGCCACCAAATGTTTTACTTCAAGGTTTTTATGAGTAATTCTCTCACGTAAATAATACAGAACCAATTCCTGAAATGCTTTTGCATTCAATTTTTTGGTTGTAATCATCTCGGCTTTGTTGGTCGGCTTTTTAGCTTCGAGAATTACTCCAACTGTCGAGTTTGCATTTTGTCCGTTATGAATAACAAGGTCGTTGCGACCTTTGGTATTTATAAAATGGTTTGGGTCGTAATAGGTTTTCTTTAGAAAGTCGGAAACCAAGTTTTTATGAAACTCTTCGCTTTCCGTGTCATTTGTCCTGTCGAGTAAAGTAATAAGATTGGTCTTGAAACCTTCAATTTCAGTCCTGTTCGGTTTTACTTTTAAAAAGGCTTTGTTCAGTGCCTTTCTTGGTTTCAATTCTTTTAAAATCATCTACAAATTATATTTTCTATTTCAGTCGGTTAAGATAAGTTTTTCGGTCGAAACGGTGTCAGAGCGTTGGCAAAAAAATGGCTCTTTTGGTTTTTTGAGCGTTGGCTCGTGTGTCGGCAAAAACCAAATGTGCCATTTTGCGGGTGGGCTTTTTTGCCGTCTGTCTGTTCGTTAATTTTTGCACTGTCGTCTGTTTTTTAGGGTTGCAGCTAACGTTTTGGGGCTTGGCGTAGTGGGGGCATTTTAGCACTGCACTTGATACGAAGCACACAGTTCAAATTTAGCACAAATTTTCATACGAAGAACGTTTGCCCCCATTACGCCAAACCCTTGTTATAAGCAGTGGTTCTTCTTCCGTTCGTTTTTTGTCTGTCGGGATTGGTGTGTCGGCAGATTTAATTTTTTGCGAAGCGTGGCAAGATTTTTTTGTTTTTCTGTCTGCGTTGACAAAGCAAGCTCTTTGACAAAGCTTTGGTTGTAGCGTAGGCTTGTGCGGCTTTGGCAATGTGTTTGCTTTTAGCGTTGGCATTTTAAAATTTCAAATGTCGTTTTGCTCCTCTGAAAATTGTGTCGTATTCTGGCAAGTCGTGAATTTGAGAAGATAATTTTCTTTCCCAATCACGTTTGAAAGCCGTTTCTTTACTCAACACTTTTTCCATAAACTTTTTTGGGTCTTGTTTTTTGTTCTTGGCTTTATTGTTAAACGAAAATAAATGTTCGGCAACATTCAACCTTTCTATTTCTGTCAAATACCAAAAGTCGTATAAATCTCTTGGCTCGGTTCTTCCCATAAGTGCGGTCATTTTTTCAATCAGCACTTCGGCAAGGGAATAACATTTCAATTTAAACTTTTCTTCAAGGTCTGAATAATTGCGATAAATGTTTCTGTGTTCAACTTCCATTTCTAAAATTTCTCCTCTTGTAATGTCAATCTTCAAATCACGACTTCCCATATTTCCTTGCAACGAAGCAACGTAATCAATATAAAACTGTGGACTTCCTGTTTCGTGGATTGTCCATTTCTTGTCGTCAATTCGTAAATCTATGTTTGCTTCTTCTTTAATGAAATCAAAAAGATTATTGAACTCCATTTTTATTTGTTCGTTCGTTACATTTTCATTAACCAACGTAAAATCTAAATCTTCTGAAAATCGGTAATCTTCAAAATAGGCTTTCTTTAAAACTGTTCCACCTTTGAACACCAAAGCATTGTTCAATGTTTTGTTTTTTGAAATAGCAAACAACACCCACGACAAAACGTAATCTTTTTCAATTTGTCTGTCGTTTACTCGGTTTGCTGCTGCAACTTTGTTTATTTCTTTTGGTTCTATCATTGTCTAAGTATAAATCGGTGATAAAATTGAATCGTTGTCAATGTTCTGTTGAATTGCCCAACGAAAAATTGTTTTGCCCTCTTTGGGATAAGACGGTTCTAATGCTACAAAAGAATTGGTTCGCAACTTTTGTAGTTTGTCAATAACAGGACTTTCAATTTCCAACAACTCCAACAAAAACCCCAAACGCTTTATCACTGCTTGCGAATTAAAACGCTTGGCGTAATCCAACAATTTATTGTAATCAATTTTGTCTTTTGATTTATGAATTGCTTTTGCAATTTCGGTAATGCCACCCGCATATTGCGGTTTGAATAAACAATCAATAAACGTTTTTTCTAAATCGGAACATTGCACTTTGTTGAAACTATCAATCCACATTTTTTTGTTGCCGAAAAAGTGTTCTTCGTTGTGATAGATAAACTGAAACGGAATGTTCTTTACCAAAAGCGTTGAGGGTTTGATTTGTTTGTTTACAACAATTTGCTCTTTCAAGTTCGGTTGAGTTGTCAAACTGTGAATTTGCAACGCTGAAAAATAACCGATGTAATATTCTGCTTCGCCAACCAAATACTGCGAAAGCAAATGCCAATCGGGCATAAAAGTTTCGGGGTCTTGCTCAAAGGGAATGATATAGTAAAGTCCGTCCTTTATACGCATAAGCAAGCCACGCTTTGCCATATCGCTCAACAAACGCTTTACGGCATCAGTATTTGAGTTCGGCAAAAGTTGATACGCCTTGTCAATACTGAAACACAACTGCTTGGTTTCAATCAGCTTGTCAAGCAGGTTAGTTGCTTGAAATGATATGTTTTTATCTCTTATAGCCATAAAGTGAGTTTAAAACTCACCGCAAAGATATGAGAAGTAAATTTATCAGACAACAAAAAAATTAAATAAGAATTGAACGCTTACCAACAACCTTGTCATTAGGCGAACTATCCCAAGCCGAACCCGATGCAGGAACTGCTCGTTCTCGTCCCCAAATTCTGATTGCTTCAATTCGTTCAGGACTTGTTTTGCTTAACGGCACAATGTTTTTAAAACACTTCTCAAACAGTTCATTATTTACTGCTTCGTTGCCGTGAATGACTGCCTGAATTGCTACGTCTCTTACCGCACCTTCAAGGTCTGAACCTGCAAAGCCGTCTGACAAGGAAACCAATTTTTCAAAAGTTTCTGCTGACGGTTCGGGCAAAAGATTTTTCTTGATGTAAAGATTGATAATATCTTTTCGTTCCTGTTCGGCTGGCAAGTCCACGAAAAACAATTCATCAAAACGACCTTTACGAAGTAATTCAGGCGGTAACTTGGTAACATCATTTGCCGTTGCTACGACAAAAACTTTTGCCAAACTTTCTTGCAACCAAAAAAGAAATTGTCCAATCATTCTCGTTGTAACGCCTGATGAGTCATTTGCATTTGCTGCAAGCCCTTTTTCAATTTCATCAATCCACAAAACGCAAGGTGCTGCATTGTCAGCAGAAGCAAACGCTTCTTTCAATCGGTTTTCAGATTGCCCGACATACATTCCCTGAATAGAAGCAAAGTCAAAACGATACAAAGGTAAATTCCACGAAGCCGCAATGAATTTTGCTGATAAAGATTTTCCGCAGCCCGGAACTCCAACCAATAGAACGCCTCTCGGTGGTCGCAATTTTCTTGCTTTCAAATCGGCAGTTAAAAGTTGTCTTTGATTGTCTAACCATTGTTGCAATCCGCTCAATCCTGCAACAGAAAGCGTATTGTTATCAATTTTCACTTTTTCAAGTCCCGAAATATCGCTGAACAATTTGTCTTTGGCTTGGCTCAATTCTTTGATGTCATCTTTGGTCAAAGAACCTTTTGCCATTTGTGTAGCCAAAACATTCTCCGCTTCAATCTTGGTCATATTTGCCAAAATGGTTGCTGCCATTTTGTAATCGCTTTCTTCCCACTCAATCGGAATAGAGCCTTTGTATGGTGTTACACATTCTTTTACCACTTCCAACATTTCTTCTTCGTTTGGTGGGTCAAGTGTTAATGTCATTCCCAAACGTTGCAACTGCGACCAAACACTTTTTGTTGAAATAACGCAAATGCTTCCGCCTCTTTCTATTGCTTGAACAACGCAATCGTAAATGTGTCGTGAAACAACATTATCATCTTCAATGTCGCTCACTTCCGTAAAAATGAAAGTCAGGTTTTGGCGTTGTGAAATGTTTTGAACGGCAAAGTCAATTCCACCTGCAACAGAACGGTCGTCATTTACACCTTTCTTTGTTTTAATGTCTATCATTCCGTGTGATAAACTGTGAACATAAATCGGAATGTTTATTTCTTCTGCTAATTGTTGCACTACTTCTAAAACCCTTGTCCGTTCAATGCTTCGGATTGATATAAAAGGTATTCTTGCACGAAACATTCGTAGCAATGATGTTTTAAATTCTGTTCTGTTTGCCATACTAAAATATTATTTTTCTTCCTGTTGGAGGAATGGTGTTGTTCTCGTTTTTGTTGTTTGATTTTTTCTGAACTTGTTCTACTTGTGTAATTTCAGGCAATCCAAAAGTATTGAGCATTACCAACATTTTTTCTTTGCCGTTGCTTGTTTTGGAAACATTTTCTTTTAACGATTTTTTGATTTCAGCAACAAAATCGTCAAGGTCTTTTTTCAAAGTTTTTTTCAAATCATCGGGCAAGCTTTTTACTGAAACAAATTTTGAAAGCGGTAAAAGATTTTGTTTTCCGTTTTGCAAAGCAATACCAAAATCATCGTCAGTTCTGATGTTTTGCATTTGAAACGAACGCTGAAATTTATCTAACCAATTTTGCTTTCGCTTTTTGTAAACTTCTTCTACTCTTGAATAAAAGCGTTGTGCAGTTCCTGCATCTAAAACAAAACTTCCTGCGTTCATTTCTTCAAACACATTTTCATCGCCATTTCCAAAGCGTTCAAGAACTGCAACCCAATCCGAATATGTTGTTGGTACTGTCATTACTGCTGTTTAACTCTTGGATTGATAAATTGATTTGGCGGAACAATATCCCAATCAGGAAATTTTGAATTTTTTGTTTCTGCTTCGGTTCTGCCTTGAAACAAATTTGGTTTTACCTGATTTTCTTTTTTGCTGTTATTGTCGGTATTTTCAGACTGCTCTGAACCATTACCGAAAAGTATCTTATTTTCCATTGTATTTTGAAATTAGTTTGTTTGTAGAATATTTTTGGTGTCTTTTGAAACGCTTGCAAAATCTTCCGGTGTAATGGAATTAAGCATTTGGCGTAATTCTTCCGCTTTGGCATCTTCCGTTGTTGATTCTTGTCGGTAATCAACTGTTTCAGCAATGCAACCTCTTAAAACTTCTTTTGCTTTTTTGCTGCGTTCTTCAACATTGTCCTTGATGTTTTGCTTGGCTTTGTTGTGTTTGTTGATTGCGTTCCAAATCAAAACACCACCAATGCCAAGCCCGACAAGTCCAACAATAACGTGCATACTGAAACCCCAAAAACCAAGCAAACAAACTAATGCACCGATAATTACATTTCCAATAGGGAATGAAAGTTTGCCTAATTCCGTTTGCAACACATTTACCCAATAGTTGTCGTGTTTTTGCAGTTGCTCTTTTTCATCACTTCCGTTTTGAGTAGAAGTTTTGAAACCGTCAATGCTCAATTCAACATTTGCAGGAACTTTGTTTCTGCTGTTTGCGGTGAATGTGTCGTGTGCTTCCACAATCCAAGGTTGGCTGATTGAAACTGCAAGTGCCTGTGTAACTTTTGTAGCACCCGACAATTCAGGATTAAATGCTGCATTGGTAAGCATTTGCAAGAAATCAACCTTTTCATCAAAGATGTGTTTTTCTGCGTTCATTAACGCTTGTGCAGCATTTTTATCTCCGTCCATTTGAATGATGAGTTCATTCAATCTTATTTGCTGTTGCAAAGGCAATTCTTCATCGTCAAAATTTGTAACAAGCAAACTAAGAATTTCATCTAACTGAACTTTTATTGCTTTTGAGAAGTCGGAAGATGAAGCAAAAATGTTTTTGAAATGCGTTTGCAAAACACCGTGTGTTTTGGATTCTTTGATTGATGTTTCAAGAGCGTTCCAATTAGTTGAAAACTTTTCAAGCAAAGGATATTTGCCGTCAGGCAAAGGTCCTTTTGCTTCAAAGAAATTTACCCATTGCGTTTTTTGTTCGTTAATGTAATTGTCGCCTTGTGTAAGTTGGTCTAACCAATTTTTTACGTTTGTCATCATCAGTTGCCTTGATGCAGGTGGAAATACGCCTGTTGTTACGGCTTCAAGAATAATGATAAATTCTCTGTCAAGGTTATGCGGATTTTGGTGCATAAAATAGCGTTCCAACCATTTTAAACTTGCTTCATTTCTTGCAAGCCTACGCATTACCAACATAAAGAAAAGCGTTGTTTTGTAGTCATCTCTTTTCAAACTTTCGTTCAATGCCTTTTCGTTGTTGTTTTTGTCGTTGCGTATCCACGCTGCAAGAGCAATCAATGCAGGGGCTAACCAATAGCCCGGTGCTTTAATCATCACTTCTTCCGTTGTGAAACGTAAAGTGTCATCGCTTACAACGCCTGTGTCCACACCTTGCACAATCCCTGTTGCCATTCTCCGAACTTCGGCATAGTAACCAAATTTGATTTGCAAATCCTGTTTTAAATTACCTTGTCGTGTTTCGGCAAGCTGTAAAGATTTGTGTTTTAAATCTGCTTCAACAAAATCAGCGAAAGCATCGGCAAGTTTTACCAATTCGCCTTCAAGCTGGTCTTGTTTGTAATTCAGTGTTCCTAAATCAGAATGAACTCCTGACATATCCGAACTGATTGAACGCAAAGCACTATTGATAATGCTTAGGTCTGCGTAAGAAATGACTTGTTGCGACATATTGTTTGAGTTTATTTGTTATTAAAGTTTGCTTGGTGTTCCGTCTTCTCTGATGAGAATTATTTTGTCCCGATACACTTCTACAAATGCGTAAGCATTGTGTTTAGCAAGTGTTCTTGCTTTTTCAAAATCGTCAGGCAACGCCTCGCCAATTTTATAGTGTTTGATTATTTGGCTTCCGCTCAAATCAAGTGTATGCACTTCGTGTGGGTGTCCCAAAAAACATTTTGCAACAATTCCCAATGGTAAACTTGCAGTGTCGGCTGTTCCAAATTCTTCTTGTATAGCATTCATCAATTCTTTCATTCCTTTTGTGTCCGTCAAGGTTTTTGCGTCAAGTTTTGATATTGTGTCAAGATAACGTTTTGAGCGTTTTTTAAGAATGTCCCTATCGCTGATAAAACCCGTGGAAACCGATTGTTTATTATTGGTGTCCAAATTCAGATTTTCGTTTTGTAAAATTATTCTCGCCATTGTCTTAATTGTTTATATTGTTAATGGTGCGTTGGCAATAAAGTGGCTCTTTTGGTTTTGCGAAGCGTTGGCTTGTGTGTCGGGCAAAACCAAATGTGCCACTTGTGTGGTGGCTGAAAAAACAAAAAAATGAGCGTAGGGCAAAAATTAAATCTTTACGTGTTGGGTCGTGTGTTGCCCAATTCGCTCCGTCTTGGTCTTTGCCGTCTGCCTGTTGATATGTGAGGTGTCCTCTTACCATTGCTTATAACGGTTTGGGTATTGGCGAAGAAGGGGAATTTGAAAACCTTCAGTCGAATATATGCACAAAAGTTGATAGTAGCACAACTGATCAATTACTTCCATCAGCCCCTTTTTTGCCAATACCGTGTTACCTGTTGCCCTGTTTCGTTTCACTTAATTTATTGTTGGTTTTAGAATTAGCTTTAAACTTATAAGACCTAACACTCCTGCTGTCAATGAGGAAAGTAGGATTACTAATTTTGAGTTATTGATAATTGTTTCGTTGTCAAAAGCAAGTAGCGTAATGAAAATAGACATTGTAAATCCAATTCCTCCCAAAAGTCCTACACCAAAAATTGATTTCCAATTTAGGTCTGTCGGAAGTTTGCAAAGTCCAAATGAAACGGCTAAAAACGTCAAAAGGAAAATTCCCAATGGTTTACCTACAATTAATCCAAGTGCAATACCTATACTGTTATTCTCTGTCAAAGTTTGGGTAATGTCTCCACTAAATATTATGCCTGTATTGGCTAATGCAAAAACGGGAAGAATGAAAAATGCAACTGGCTTGTGTAAAAAGTGTTGCAAGATGTATGAAGTCGATTTTTCGTCTCCATTGCCAAATGGTATTGCAAAAGCCAAAAGCACGCCTGTTATAGTGGCGTGAACGCCTGAATGTAGCATAAAATACCACATTGCAACGCCACCAATTAAGTAAGGAATTAGATTTCTAATTTTCAGTCTGTTGAAAACCAATAGCAAGGCAAAAATTCCTAACGCTATGAATAAATTT
The DNA here is from genome assembly GCA_018239815.1 of Verrucomicrobiota bacterium. Lineage (GTDB taxonomy): Bacteria > Chlamydiota > Chlamydiia > Chlamydiales > JAAKFR01 > SZAS-3. The sequence continues at coordinate 13,093 of JAFEGP010000014.1, forward strand.
GTCCATAGCAAAGTTGTAGTGTAAAAAATTGCAATGATGATAATTGCTCCTAAATCGTCAATAACGGCAAGTGCTGTCAAAAATACTTTTAGAGAAGTTGGAACTCTGTTACCCAATAACGATAATATGCCCAAAGCAAAAGCAATATCTGTCGCCATTGGAATACCTGCACCTGATTGTGTAGCAGTTCCATAGTTGAAAAGCAAGAAAAGTCCTGCTGGCACAAACATTCCACCAATTGCTCCAAAAATTGGCAGTAAAGCGTCTTTAAGTTTTGAAAGTTCACCAATGTAAATTTCTCGTTCCAACTCTAAGCCAATGAGTAAAAAGAAAATTGCCATTAGTCCGTCATTTACCCAAT
>JAFEGP010000015.1:0-31317 GCA_018239815.1 Verrucomicrobiota bacterium
ACATAACAAGAGGTATTCAATATGACAGTAGGTAGAGTTAGCAGTAAGCAGTCTTTTTTTGAAACAAGTGATGAACCTTCGGAATCTCATGCTCTGTCTAGAAGCGATAGTAAGCCGATAGCAATGGAAGGTTCTCCTCATTCACCTAAAGTTCAAGCCGTAGCTCTCACAGCGGATGAGATAGACAGCCTTTTTCGTGAAACTGATAAAGCTTCTTCATCCATCGCTGACAAGAAGATTATGTTAAGAAGAGTCGATGATGGCGGAAAAAGGGTTGAAGAAAATCAAAAGGTACAGGAGATATTTCGTACACAGCATCCTGCAAGCCTCAGTTCTTCATATGAAGAAGAGAAAAGTACACTGGTGGTATTAGCTAAACAGCATTCTATAACCCTCAGTTCCTCATTTGAAGATAGAATGAAAGGCTGTAACGTGCTTGCCGACGAAAAGAGCCCAGAAGTTGAAGCTTCTCCATATCATCGAGGAGGAGTATCAGGCGCAAGTACACCTGAATCTGACTTAAGTTCTCATGATACAGTCTCTGATGTAGACGATAACGTTACATATTTTGGTGATATGATGAGTCCTGAAGCTGCTGGCGAGCATGATGTATAAAAGTTTTGGGAAGAAGTGCTATAAAGTTTCTCCCCAAGAGGCTTGTCGGGCTTTTTGATACAACTCCTTATCTTTCTTGCTGATAGTAAGGAGTTGTAATCCTTCTTCTGTGCAAAGTTTTAAATGAAGATGTCCAGTACGTTTTTGAGGGGCTCGTAGTATTCTAGAAGCAAGTGTTTTGGGTGTCTTTCCTGCAATGAGATAGATGAATTTTTCTTCTTCAAAATCAAGAGATCCTTGTTTGAGATAACGGTGCCAAAAAGAGCGTTCAAGGCGCATGCCAAAATGACACCAATCTGGTTGTTGTAGCGGGCAAGCTTTTTGATGGGCGCAGGGTTCCCAAATATAGGCTCCTAATTCAATAAGTTGCTGGCGAGCATGTAAGATGTTTTGCCATCCCTGAGGTGTGCCTGGTTCAATGATCACAAGTTGTTGGGCACAACATTGCCAAAAAGGTTGTAAACATAGATCAGGCATTTCTCCAAAAGAATATGAAAATAACACTAAATCAAATTTTTGCGAGGTCTTCCAATTTCTTACGTCTACATGTTCCCATTGTCCCTTGCTACCAAGCTGTTGAGCTAAAGAAATAAAATTTTTGTCGTGTTCTAACGAGACTATTTCAACTTGATCATCTACAACCCAACTGGCTGTACCAGGACCTGCTCCAACATCCAACAAACTTTTAAATTCTAAAGAAGATGTAAGGTGTTGGATTACAGCATAGGTTGCGGGCATTCTACAGATGGCATAGCACAATTTTTCTTGTTGAGTCAGTTTCCATCTTCCAGTTCGATAGGCATCTGTTAAATGAGAACTGATGTTTCTAAGATGTTGCAAATCATAATTAGATAAAATTTTTTTTAAACTATCTGTTAACTTTTGTGGTAAAAACATATAATAAGTATATGGTGGTATCTCTTTTAGATCGAGAACGTCGATTAAATGAAATTGGGATTGCTCTTTCCAAAGAGCCTCATATCATGCATCTATTAGAGCTTATTTTAGAAAGTGCCGCGGAACTAACCCAGGCAGATGGGGCTACCATTTATACAGTTATTGAAAAAAAAGCTCTGAAGTTTCAGATATTTCGCACCCGTTCTTTGCATTTTAAGTTGGGAGGTAAGGAAGGAGAGCCTATTCCTTTTGCAGACATTCCTTTATATCATGAAGATGGTTCTTTAGATGACAGATTTACCGTAACGTATGCTGTTAATCACAGGATTTCAGTAAATATAAAAGATGCGTATCAGGAAGAGGGGTTTGATTTTTCTTCTACCAAAATTTTTGATCAAAAAACAGGCTATCGTACACGTTCTGTGCTTGCCATTCCTATTTTTAATCATGAAGGTGATGCCATTGCCTTATTACAGCTGATAAATCCTATAGAAGGAGGCTGTTTTAGTACTGATGATCAACAGTTAGCGGAATCTCTTGCTTCTCAGGCAGGCATAGCTTTAAGTAATCAACAACTGATTCATAACTTACGTGCACTTTTTGATTCTTTTACACGTATTTTAGCACATGTCATTGACGAAAAATCTCCTATTACAGGTCATCATGCAGCCCGTGTACCAGAAATTACAAATTTAATAGCTGCTGCTGTCAATGCTAGTGGATACGCTAAACTAAGTGATGCAGAGGTTTATGAATTGCAAACCGCAGCTTGGTTGCATGATTGCGGCAAAATTATTACGCCGACCTATATTTTAGAAAAACGCAATAAGCTGGAAGAAACAATAGATGGCATTTTGTTAGTAGATCGACAATTGGATTTGCAGATTAAGGATTTAGAAATAGCTCTTCTTAAAGGAGAAATTGATCAACAAACTTTTTTAGGTAAGACAAATGAAGTCGAGTTAACAAGAGAATTTCTTCATACATGTAATCATAGTTCAGTAACGGAGGAACAGCAAGAAAAGTTGAAGAAGTTGCAGGATTTGGGATGGATTACAGAATCTCAATTAGAACGCTTAAGAATTGCAAAAGGCAATCTTACCGAAGCTGAGCGTAAAATTATGCAAGACCATGTCGTGATGACAATTAAGATTCTTTCCAAATTGACCTATCCTAAAGAGCTCAGTCAAGTCCCCATGATTGCAGGGGCTCATCATGAGCATCTCAATGGTCATGGATATCCTTATGGACTTGTTGCAGAGCAGTTGCCATTGCGCTGTCGTATTCTAGCTATAGCAGACGTGTTTGAAGCCTTATCTGCTCCTGATCGTCCTTATAAGGAGAAATTTCCTCTTTCTAAGGTCCTTTCTATCATGCAGAAAATGTGCGAAGAAGGACACTTGGATGCAGCATTATTTAAAACTTTTGTCGATCAGAAAGTCTATTTGACCTATGCCAAACGCTTTCTTTCTCCAGAGCAAATTGACATGAGCTAATCTGTGCTATCTAAGTACAGATAGCTGTCCTCACTTAAAAGCGAGGACAGACTCTTTCCATTTTAGGGGGGCCTGGATCTAGACGCAGAGCAATACTGTATCGCGTATCAGATTCTCGGTGTTCATAGATAGCATTGCAACGCCAGTGTTCAAATACAATGCCTTCTAACTCGATTAGATATTCTGTGTAGTTAGGTTGTGTTAAACGCCAGCCATGTCGCAAATCAAAGTTTAAAGAGATTTCAGGTGTAAATCTTAAAAACGTGCGTAACAAAAACGTATCTCGTTGATCAGAAAGAGGAGAAGCTAATAACTGACTTTTTGTGCGTACATTTTCTAAGATAAAGTTATAGAAGTCTGCTTTACGCCAAGCATAGCGGCTGCGATGACGATACTCTGCGCTAATGGCAAAGTTTTCATTCATTGTATAGTTCACTCTGGTGTTAATTTGATCTAAGAGGTTTTCTTGGAAATCCCAGGCAGAGAAAGCAGTCAATGATATATTTTGGAAGGGATAGTATTCGGCATTTAGATACATCTTTTGATCTGGGAAGGCTTGATCTTGTTTAATAAACAGGTTGCCCCAAATATCCCACCAAAGAGGGCGTTGTACACAAGCTTTTTTACGAAAAAACAAACTGTTGCGGGCTCCAAAACGAAAGCGATTCATGCTGCCTAGACCATCTTGAATGGTAAAGATATAGTGCAGATCGTTAGAAAGATTGGGTGTAGCAAAAAACTGATAGTGAAGATAAGGAGTGAGGATGTGCTTATAACATTCTCCACAGCGATACGTTGAGCCTTCACATTTCACGCCTGTTAGTAATTGCAATTGTCCTGCTTCTTGGTGAATAGGGCTATTAGTATAGTAGGTTGCAATACCTCCTAATTCCGGTGTTATTGTCCACCAATCGTAGTGGAAAGGACGGTATAAGGAAGGACGTAGATCTAAACGTCCTGCTTCGATATTTGTTGAAGGCGAGACAAATTTACTAAACATGTAATGCAGATAAGCAGCTTGAAGATCAGCTGTTGCAATGATGCCTGTATGGCCAATTTCTGTAGGGTGCCAATTAAATTTAAAGGAGGGCAGTTCTTGGTTAACAGATTGGAAATCGTTCACACGTACACGTGTAAAAAGGTTGGCAATCCAGTCTCTTTCTTGGCGCCGAATTTCTAATTGCGTGCGTCCAGCTGTCTTCAGATCAAAATCTTTAATGACGTATTGTGCAGCCATTTGCCCATCGCTTACAACATCATAACAAGCCTTGATGCTAACTTTGTTATGATCAATTTTGTCCGAGTAAGTTCCCTGGTAACGCCAACGATTGCTTGTTTGTGGGGTGGATAAAGGAAGATCAAACACATAATAATTGCGTGTGTAAAATTCACGGCAGGTATTTTGGGGTGTATAGCGTGTGTCGACACCAAAACCTACCCCGTGCTGAAAGAAACTGTCAAAGCGTCCAATGGCTTTAAAGTCTTTCCAATCCAAAAAATGGCACAGAACAGTGAGGTATTCTGCCATGAATCCTCCCCATCCTACCTGTAAAGCAAAAGGTGTTTTTTCTAAGTTATTGAGATCAACTTTTAATGCTGGGACCCAAGCGAGAGGGAGTTTTCCTAAAAATAAGGTAATATCTTTAGCTGACACAACTCTATTTTTAGTTAAACGAATCCGTGGAGAAAGTAGCCTTACATCTTGACGAGGTCCTTCAGAGGTTGTGAGATAACCACCAAATACAATCACATCGCCATTTTCTCTTAACTCCATGCGTTTACTGCCAATATACCAAGGCGGAGCTGCGGTACGCCCTGCAATGAGATAACCCGTTTTGCTGGCAAAATCATAAAAGAAGGATTCTCCTGTTAAAATCCATTCTTTGTAATCAATCAGCAGATTGCCTTGACAAAACATTGTGCATTGTTCGTCTTTATTGATGTAGAGAATGTCCTGAGCTTGTACACGCAAATCTTTAGTGTGAATCACACCACCTTGTTGGGTTTGCAACACCCCGTCTGAATAGATAGGATTACTTAGATCGACATAAATAAGATCTTCCATAAGAGGACTTGGGCACATGGCTCTTGGGATACAACTCATGCACTCTGGGTCCCATAAGTTTGGAAGTTGGGTGTTAAGTAGGTCTGCAAAAAGGGTTTGTGAAAGTAAAAAAAGAATAAGAGTTAACATAGATCAATAACCAAAGTTGAAGTATCGGTGTGGTCGAGCTTATTTGAGAGCTCTATTCTGCCGTTCGGATTAAAAGTCCGGCAAGAGCATAACGGTTTTTAACATTTCCGTAAGCAATTGCGTTTAAGAGAGCCTCGATCCCAGCTTGACTTTGTGTGGAAGCTAGAGATTCATAGGTTTCGATAAGAAGAGCGGATTCTTCTTCAGCGGACAGAGATTGATGACAGGCGCGCTCGGCGCTAGAGGGAGCTTCAAAGCGTATCATCATGGTTTGATTGCGTTTTTTTACCCAATCAATGAGTTGATGTTCGTAGTCTCCTTCTTCTGAAGAGCGATAAAGAGCCAAAAGACAAGAGGTTTTAATGAAATCAGAAGGGTTTGTTTTGCTTTGCTTTTTGAGTAAAGCAAGAGTGTCTTCAGAGTGATGGTTAGCAAGTAATTCTACAAGGACAGGAACAAGAGATTTAATCTGAGCATCAAAAAGAGCTTCTGCAAGGTTTAAAAATTGATGTTCGGGAAGTTCTACACAAGAAACAAGAATTTGGTGGCGCAAGGCAGCACTCTGTTGCAAGATGCCGGGGTAACTTTGTTCTTTGTAAGGAGCAGATAATACGGTACGCCAGACAGCAGCAGCTCGACCTGGGGGACGCGACAGGACATAACCTATAGAGTCTTTTTCAGAGAGTAGAACTTCTTTGATTGTGTCAAAACAGCGTGAGTCACGCATATCTAATAGAGCTAATGCTGCACCTAACTCAACATCTTTATCCGAACAATGACACAGTTGAGCTAAGAGATCAGCACTTTGAGGGAGAGGAATCTGAGCTAACATGGTTAGTGCGACCAAGTCATGTTGTTGAGCCGCTTCAAAAATAAGTGGTAAGTAAGTTTTGTCCCCAATTTGATAGAGAGAAAAAGAGGCAGCTAAAGCAACATTGCGTTGGCGTGCATGAGCCATGGTTTGTAATAAAGGAATAGACGAGCGATCTTTAAGCTGACCTAGTGTAGATGCGACGCATTCTTGTTGTGTTACCTGTGTTTGGGTAGCCAGAGTGCGAATTTGAGGTAAGAAGTCATCACGCTGCTTTTCTGCGATGGCTAAAATTGCTTCACAACGTGTGGTAAGATCATGATCAGAGAGCAATTGACGCATCATTTGGTTTGCACTTAGAGAGTCTAAATTAACAACAATTTGGGCAAATAATGGACGTATAGGGTCTGGGATTTTGACAAAAAGAGATTGTAGATGTTCTAAGACAGAAGGATGTCTTTTTAAGGAAAGTTGATAGAGAGCTTCAAGTCGTGTTAGAAGAAAAGGGGAACTTAAGGCCGACAAAAGTAGATGATCAACTTCATCATCATTGATTTTGGATAAAAAATTTAAAGCTATAAGTTGCAAACGAGGATCTTCACTTTTAAGTCCTTGTTCCAAAATAGGAATCAGTCGAGAAGAAAGAGAAACTCCAGCGCCTAAAAGAGTCATGACCTCAATCTCAGGGTCTCCGCTTGAGGCGCCTTCTTCTAAAATAGCAAGGCCGATTTGCTGTAAAAGAAGATAGTCATGCTGGCTTGTAGCATGGACTTGTTCAACATAGCGTTCCAGAGCTGTCTTTGCAGAACCTCGATGCACCAAATAAAGAATATTTCCACTAACATCCAGAGGAAATTCAGCGCATAAAGGCGCTGTCAGCAAGAGGGTTGTGACAAATAAGGTTTTTTGCATGTTATCAATGTTGCGGTGCCAAATAAAAAAGATTGTGTACGAATACGCTCAAATCCACATTGGCTGAGCATTTCACATAACTCTTGAGGAGCCACAAATTTTTGTACACTTTTTGCTAAATAACGGTAAGCAGAGGCGTTATTAGAGATATAGCGCCCAAATAAAGGCAGACAGGTATAAGTGTATAGTTTATGCATCCAGCCTAAGGGTGCAAAAGAAGGACGGGTTAGCTCTAGAATGCTGAATGTTCCTTGGGGTTGCAAAACACGGAACACTTCTTGTAAACATGTTTGTGGTTGGGCTACGTTACGGATACCATAAGCTAGGGTAACAGCATCAAATGTCTGTTTTGGGAAGGGTAGCTCCATGGCATCCGCACAGATTGTGCGCATGCGTTGAGCAAATTTTTGACCTTTGTGTTGCGCGACATGTAACATTTCTGGGCAAAAGTCCACCAAGGTAGCACAGGATTGAGGGTGAGTTTTTAAAAAACCAAGAGCAATCTCACCTGTTCCAGCGCATAAATCTAACAAATGTTGTGCAGGACTGATACTGTCAATAAGTTTTTGATTCCATACTCGATGGCGTCCTAACGACGCAAAGTCATTGGCCTGATCGTAATCTTTGGCAATACTAGCAAACAAAGCACGGATGGTTTGAGGAGAGCTCTTTTCATACGTTGCAGAGTTGGCGGAAAGTCTGAAATCCTCTTTTTTCATGATTTCCCAAACGGTAGGTGATTTGGGCAAAGTAAGTCAAGATAAGTTCGCTAGAAAGGGAAGTTTGTTGCTGAGCAATATTTAAAATTTCTTGTTGATGTAGAGCGCTCCACAGCAAACATTGGTCAAAAAGCTGAAGTAAGTCTTCAGAAGGTGTGCGATGAGCTGTAAAAAGAGCAAAAACAAAGGGAAGTTGAGTCATCTCATACCAAGCTGAGGCAAGGTCGATAGTTTGATAGCCAGGATAGTGTTGGTTTGCCAAAGCTTCATTGCCAATTAATAACCATGCATCATGAGGTTGTTGAGGGTCAACAAAATCAACTTCAACTTTCCAGTGATCCTGACATAGAATACGCAGAAGGGCAATAGAAGTTTCACTGGACTGATCGACAGCAATGTGTTTGCCAGACAAGAGTGTGGGCGCAACAGGGGAATAGAGGTGAACACTTAGAATAGGGCCTTTAGAAGCTATACCAAAATCTAAGATGGGGTATAGCAGAGGATCGCAAGCTAGCACACTGCTGCTTAAAACACAGTCAAGTGCGTTAAGACGCAATTGCTGATTCACTACTTTAGGAGGAGCTAAATACATCTCAAACTTTTGTTGCAAGGGCACGACAAAAGGCAAAGCATTGATATAGCTAACAGCTCCAAGCCTCATTTAGGTAGCGCCTGAATGTGTAAGATAGGGAATACGTTGTTTACTGCGTATGAGATGCATCATATCTGTACGATCCATTTTTATCGATACACCCCCTGCCATAGCAATGACTTTTTCTTCTGTGTTGGTTGAAGAAAAATCATTAGCTCCGCAATCTAAAAGCTCTAAGCCTTCTTCCACGCCCACATAGTTCCAAAGGACTTTTAAATTACGTATGTTGTCTAGCATTAAACGACTTACGGCATAAACTAAAGGAACGGATTTAGCTTTTAAACGCTCAATACGTTTTCCAAGAGCATTGTCTTTTTGACCAAATTTAAGAGGAATAAATGTTCTAAATTTACCTGTTTGATCTTGCACGTCTCTTACTTTGCACAGGTGAGTCAGAATATCTTCATGACTCTCGATATGGTTAAATAGCATAGTAATATTAGAGTGCAGTCCCAGGCGATGAGCTAAGGCATGAATAGCTAAAAATTCATCCGAAGAAATTTTTCCAGGCGCTAGTTTGCGTCGGATGTCTTCAACAAGGATTTCTGCTCCTCCTCCTGGCAAAGAACCGAGACCCCATTCCATCATTTTCAAAAAAACTTGTTCAATGGAAATGTTATGTAGTTTGGCTAAAAAATCATATTCAACAGGTGTAAGAGCTTTAATATGCAGGTGTGGACTGATACGTTTAATTCTGCCAAAGAGGTCTTGATAATAATCCAGATTGCAATCTCTCCACAGCCCACCTACGATATGTATCTCAGTGAGATTTTCGGGGCCATGTTGTAAAATCTTGGCTTCTGCTTGCTCTGGAGTAAGAAACCATGCCTTTTTCCAGCCAGGTTTAGCATAAAAAGAACAAAATTGGCAGTTGAGTTCACAAAGATTTGTGGGATACAAAAATAAGGAGGAAGCAAAATGTACAACATCACCCACCTTTTCTCGACGCACCATATCTGCTAGGTGACAAACAGCCTGAATGTCTTCGGGTTGAGAGCAATTTAAAAGAGAAAGTCCCTCTTCAAAAGATAGTCTTTCACCGCTCAGACACTTATTTGCAAGCGCTTGTAAAGAGGCAGAGGGCATTTCATCAATCGCATTTACGTTTGCAACATCCATCGTTTTCACCGCAAAATTGGCATGTCGCAGAATCAGAAGTTTTCAAAGGAGAAAGTCTCCTTTTACGCAAATACTTTCGCCTTGCCAAAGTCCATCGAGTACCTGACACAGCGAGAAGGAAAATAAGAGCTGCTAGGGCGCCTACTTTCACATCTTACTCCTATCGTTCTACGTCACACAGTCGTTTTCTTCGCTTGGTTCTGATTCACAAGGTCAACCCAGATAGGGGAACTCCAAGCCATTGCCCCATCTTCTTGAATTACACGTAGATAATAGTAAGCAAAAGGAGATTTTCCAGAACCCCCATCTAAAACAACTTTTTCTAAAGGCTGCATATCGTCATAAGCAAAATCACAATGGTAATCAAGTTGTGTGATCTTATGAATGACTTCGCCATTACGTAGCAGGTGCAGTTCCTTAATTTTGTCAGTTCCGGCTACATAACCAGAAAGATGACGATTCACATTTAAACCTTTTTTAACCGCCGAAGAAAGTTCGGATCCCATAGGTTGTCCTGCTACAAAAAAACCTACAATAATGCGAGGACCTGTCGTGGCATAGCAAGCTCGCTTATAAAGAGCTTCTAATAGCGATTCTCGTGTTTGTTTCTCACTTAAGATAGCTGTAAAACCTGCGGAGTACTGCACTTGTCCATCTTTTGCTAAATCAGCATAAAAACCACGATCATCCAACCCGCCCGCTACAAAACCAAAACGACAATTGCGTTTTAAAGCTGCTTGGATAGAGCCTTCAGCACTTAATTCTGCAGAGCCAGTAATAGGGAAGAGGTTGCCTTCCTTCTTTGTACATTCAGAAGAACCCCAAGCATTGTAAATTTCAACCACTCTCTCAAATTCAGGTTGATAATCTTCAAAGTCAAAATGATAGCCCTTGGCCATGGTAAAGCAAGGAATGGAAATGAGATCTTTGGGAGTATGACTTTTGTAAATCTTGCCCAAAGTATTGCTTTTAGAATCCTGTTGGCGCAATAAGGGTTTGCCATCCTTTGAATAGATCAATTGACGAACGCCCTCTTTGCCAGGTTCTCCGACATATTGAAAACCTAGCAGAGAAATAAAACGATCCTCTTCACAAAAATCAGCTAGATGTTGAGAAAGAGCTTTCCATTGATCTTGACTTGTAAAGTCTGCTGCATCAAACACAGAAGATGCATAGAAGTTATAGCCTTTTTCATCACGGAACTGTCTTAAACATCCTTCCATGTCTTCCAAAGAACTAATGCGATCCGACTCTCCATGTAAAATTCCCCAGAACAAACTTTGCGTATTCTCCTGGAAGCACTTCATTGGAGCTGAAGTAAAATGCATTGTTGCATCTGTACTTTTCAGCTGGATCCTATAAACACCCGCTTCATTAAAGTAGAGATTAGGAAGGATTACAAAGCCTGTCTCGGGCACAAAGAGCTTCCAGTTTAGATTTTCTCTTAGGTGTTCGTATGATAAGTCGATTAAAGTTCCTTCAGGTGCAAAATTTGTTAAGTTTGCATATTCATCTTCAAAACGCACAGTAATATCAAAACGTTTGTTTTTGGTAACAAAGGAAGGAGTAAGAATATGAATTGTATGTAGACGATTCCCTTTGATATCAATAAGGAAAACTTCAGGTTCACTATAAACACCTTTTCCTTTGGGATCGACATAGAGATTAAAGGGGCGACGACGTTGAACAAGAAGCTGAGCGCGATTACCTAACTTTTGGATTTTGTCTTTTTTCGTCTCATGAGGAGCTCCCAAAACAATTCTTAAAACTTCTCCTGCTTTAATGCCAGCTGGAAGAGTAAATTCAAATTGAGAAGGAATAGCTTGTGCTGATTTCACTTCTTTAGCTTTGATAACCGTTTCATCGGGCATCAAGGCATAGATCACATTCTCTTTTTGCTTGAGGTCCGTTTGAGGAAGCTCCCAATCAATGTCCTTGTCATGAGTGCCAAGGTCAAATTTTAACTTAGCCCCTTTAGGCAGAGCTACAGCAGTGGTATAACAAAAATTCCAAGTGCCTTTTTCTCCGGCTCGTGCTAGAGATGGCTCAGTTACACAGATAGAACGACGCATAACAGCGCAGGATACTCTTCTGTCTTGTTTTCCACAACAACAGAATTACTTGCTTTGACTGGCAACTTCTAAAGCTTTTTGTGTGCTTTCACAAACTTGAAAGTAAGGTAAAAATCCAGTGATATAGAGAACATTCTCAATAGGTTTAGGAATAGAGGCTAAAAAGATGTGACCGTGAGTTGGCTCAAGTTTTTTATGACATTGCACCAAAACACGAATGCCGGCGCTGGATAGATAATCTAAGGAGGCGAAATCAAACACTAAATTCTTTTCTCCTGATTCAATGGCTGATAGTACAGCTTTTTCCGCTTCAGGGGCTGTTGTGCTATCTAGTCTTCCCTGGAATTGAAAGACTGTCGCGTATTGTTTTTTTTCTTGTTTTAAGTTCATGGATTCCTCCCACGCGGAAGTTGCTGTGTGTTATTTTACCCATGTTACGTTAAGAAGGAATTTTTAAGTCTAAAAATTACAATAAACGGTTTTTTTGTTTTTATTAATAATATCTTTGTAAAAAACGCATAAAGAATTAAAAGTTCGTAATTAAGGATGGTCATGTTTCCAGTTTTTGCATTTTCTCGCATAAAAATTTCGTAATACAGCCCTTATTATTAAGGATTTTCTTTGTCTAAATATAAAAATTTCATAAAACAGACCACTTTTACAGAGGTCTTAAATGAAACAAAAACAGCTTCTTCTATTTTTTCTTGTTCTTATGAATGTCCTTCTTGCCAAAGAAAGATGCGATTTTTTTGATTTAGAAGTCTCCAAAGAACATATCCTTGACCAGCGTCAGAATTACTTTCTTACCTCCACTGATTATAAAATAAATCCCAAGGTCAATCCTATTACAGGTGAATATTGTGAAGAAGAGGTTGATCTTGTCATAGCTGGATGTCAGCCTCTGTCTGTTCGCAGATTTTACAATTCAAGCTCTCCCTATGATTCTCGTTATGCTAATTGGCGCTATAATCCCGAATCTTTTTTTGTTGCAAACTTAGAATGGGGAGGTCAAGAAATTTTTGCAGCCATAGGGGACATTGATGGAAGCATTTGTTTGCTTAAATCTTCTAATAATCAAGCTTGTGAATTTGATTTTCAAACCCCCGCAAACTTTACTATCTCGAGCTCTGATGGCTCATCCCATCCGATCAATACGAAGATTAGTTATTGGAGAAAAGGTGACCCCAAAGATAAAAAACGTTTCCAATACATAGGTACCATTACTGATGGCAGCGGAAGAAAGCGTACTTTCGCTTCACCCATGCATCGCTGGACTAATGACGTAGTCTATACAGAAAAAAAAGGAAGCTGGTTAAAAGGAGGTTCCGAAAAAACTTGGCGCGTTCTTCCTAATACATGGACACCGTACCATATTCCAGTTATCGAGGAAAAACTGCCTAATGGCAATATCCTTTGCTATGGTTACACACAGTGGAAAGAAGAGAAGCAAAATTTCCCCCTTCCGCAGCTTTTAAGCTCTATTACAGCTTATAACGCCGACAAAACCCAAATCCTTGGCTGTATCCATTTCCATTACCCCAGAACGAAGCACGAAGAAATTGCTGGTATTCAAATTACAGGAAGTGATGGCAGATCGTCATTCATGCAACACCAAAAGATTGGAAAATCTCCTATTAAGCTTGCAGCTGCACAAAGGGCGGGACAACCTATTACCTCATATGCTTCTCATAATACAGTACTCAATACAGTTGCAAAGCCGGAAGGCAGAGTCATTACCACTAATTATAACTCGGAAGGCAAAGTCTCTAGTCAATATGCACCTGTTGGTCCAAATGGGGAGTTGTGCTCCATCGGCTGTTACGAATATCACGACAATCTTACCGTTTTCTACGATGCAGAAAATAACAAAATCCATTATCGCTACGATGAAAATAAAAGACTCACTTCAATCGAAACCTTTTTGGGCAATGTTCTCTATCGTATTGATCGCTTTGCATGGGATTTTGCTACTGGCAATCTTTTAAAAAAAACCGTAGAAGACGACATAGGAAGTGCTATTCATATTACAGAATATCAATATGATAAAAATCAAAATCCCGTATTGGAAAAGATAGGGGATGGAAAAGAATGGCGTATTATAAAGCGTACTTATTCTGATGACGGTCGAAACCTTAAACTTACCGAAACAGACCGCGAAGATAAACTCATTTGTTATGCCTATCTCCCTAATAGCGCGCTCGTTGCATCAGAGTTTATCTATGAAAACAATGAAATTAAAAAAAGAACATTTCATTTTTACGATAACTGTGCCATCCGTATCAAAACCATTATAGACGATGGAATCACAGATAATCCTAATAATCTCCAAGGTGTTCACTACAGAGTTATTACTTATATTACTCCCAAAAAATCACTGCCATGCTTTGGATTACCTGAAATCATAGAAGAAAAAACTATTGATTCTTCTGGCAATGAAATCCTCCTCCACAAAACTATACTTGCTTACACTCCCTATGGAAAAATTCTCCAGGAAGAACACTTTGATGCCAATAATACCCATCATCATACTATCTATAATGTCTATAATGACCAAGAATGCCTTATCTCTACCACTGACCCTTTAGGGAATAAAACTGAATTTGGCTATGATGCAAACCATAACCTAACTTCTATCATGGGCCCAAAACCGGGCCAATATAAAGAGATTTCTTATGACCAAGCTAATAGACCCATTCGTATTGCAGATTGGCAAATGGATGGGACTATTCTCGTTCTAGAAAAAAAATATGACAAACTCGGGCGTCTTATTGAAGAGATTGATGCTTGCAAAAACTCCACATACTTTAACTATGATGCAATCGGAAGAATAGTCTCTATTCATTATCCTGATGGAGCCATTGAACAAAAAGAGTACAACATCCTAGGTCAAATTACCAAAGAAAGAGACCCTCTGGGCTATACTACAGAAAAAGAATACAACGTATACGGCCAAGTCACCTCTATTCATCGACCAGATGGATCCGTAGAAAATTCAACTTATAACTCTACCGGAACTCTCAAATCTCATACTGATAAAAATGGCTGCACAATTCTGTATGCTTACGACATTTTTAATCACCTTATTGAATCTACTTACATAATTGATGATAAGATTTTAAAAAAAACACAGGCCACCTATACACCATTTTGCAAACTTACCGATACGGATAGTGAAGGGAACACAACCCATTATACCTATGATTTTAGAGGTAAAAAAACATTAGAGATAACAGATGCTAAGAAAACTTATTTTATATATGACTCTTCTGGTAGCTTAGCACAAACGGATTGTGAGTACTTTCAGCAAATTGAACATCACAACAAAGCAGGGCATCTCATCTCTAAACAGATCATATGTGATGCAATCCAATTCCAAGAAAAATATGCCTACGATGAAGCATCCAATCTTATTCACCGTATCACCTCACACGGAGTTTTTGAAACGCTCTACAATACTTTTGGCAAATCTCTATTAGAAACTAATCCTCTCGGTTATAAAACAGAACATACCTATCAATTTACCGATAACTACCGTGAAATTACAATTGATGCTAATCATATTCAGACAACCCGTGTCTATGATAATAGGGGCAGAGAAATTGCATGCATCAAGACAAATTCTCAAGGAGAAATGCTTGCAAAAAGTGAAAGCCTCTATGATTATAATGGCAATCTAATTGCACTGACCCACTATATTTTTAATAGCACAAGCTTCATCAAGACCGTTACTCATCGCTGGGAATATGGGCCAATGGGAAGATTAGAGCGTTTTATTGAAGCAGACGAGAAACAAACCCAACACTTTTACGATGAGAAAGGACGTCTTAAAACTACTATTAAGCCCAGTGGCATCCAATTTCATCATGAATATGACTCAATTGGCAGGCTCACACGCTATTTTTCCTCAGATTTCGATTATCATTATAGTTATGACCGCAACGATCATCTGTTGTCTGTCTATGATAGCTTCACAAAATCCACTACAACAAGGGTCTACAATTCATTTGGGGCTGTTAAACAGGAGGTTATTGCTACAGGGCTTAAATTTTTCAATATCTTTGACAATCAGGGTAGGCGAATAAAACTCACTCTACCGGATAACTCAGAGATTGATTATGTTTACCAAGGATTCTTTCTTCACCACGTCACACGTAAAGGAAATACTTTTACTTATCAAACAAGGGATTTAGAAGGATATCCTGTCGAATTAGAGTTACCTGCCAATACAGGTAATCTTATCATTACAAGAGATGGCTTATCTCGTATTGCAACCTTTAGATCGCCTGTCTATACATCCATGTTTTCTAAAAACGCGTACGATCCTGTTGGCAATCTTTTGAGCTATCAATATGAAGACCCTCTGGGTAGTGTCAAATGTAACTATGTTTATGATCAGCTTAACCAACTTATTTCGGAGGGTGGGTGCACCTATCTTTTTGATTCTATTAACAATCGTCTTGAAAAAAACAATACTCCTCATATCGTAAACAATTTTTGTCAAATCCTCGCAGATGGGAATACAAATTATGAATACGATCTCGATGGAAATCTACTCTTTGATGGTCAATGGCGATACACTTACGATACACAAGATCATTTAATTGCCCTTGAAAATAGCAAAACGCGCATTGAATATACCTATGATCCATTTCATAGACGCCTTTCTAAAACAGTCTTTACAAATAGCCAACGCATTCGTAATGAACGTTACCTTTGGGATGGTGAACATGAAATTGGAAGTATTGATGAGAATGGAAAAATTCTTCAACTTAGGGTACTAGGAGAGGGGTTTGGAGCAGAGATAGGTGCGGCTGTTCTGTACGAACTTAATAACAAGTCTTATGTCCCTATCCATGATTACAATGGTAATTTGGTTGTCTTGATCGATATCAAAACCCAAAAACCAGTAGAAATTTGTAGATATTCTGCATTTGGTGAAGAACTTACATCAAATTCTATTTCTCCTTGGAGATTCGCTTCCAAACGCATTGAAGAAGAAAATGGACTCATCTTCTTTGGTCGCAGATATTATCTTCCCGCGTTAGGTAGATGGATCACTCAAGACCCTCAAGGTTTTGATGATGGTCCTAATCTTTATGCATATCTCAGCAATTGCCCGCTAATTTTCACTGATCCTTACGGACTAATGAGATATGGAGCTAATTCCCAGTTTTCTCATTATGATTTTTTAGGTGGTCTTGGTGGAGCTATGCGTTTCTTAGGTCTTGATGCCCCGCGCAATTACTCACACTTCGAAGATTCTTTTAGTAATAAATCTCGTACTTATAGCCTGAATCATGATTTCGAATTTAGTTTTTCGGAACCACCTATAGGTGCTTATCTTTTTGGAAACGGCGTAGGTAATGAATGGAGCGACCTGGGGAAAAAAGCCCAACGTCTTTCCATCTATACGGGTTACAATATACGAGGTGTTTATAATGCCACGCATAGTCTGCCTATCGATGTGCATGAGGCATTTATAAATCTCAATAGCCATACAATGACTCCTCCTGTTTATCTGTACCACCAGGAGTGGAATCGTTACTTTGATAATGATAAAACTGGAGCCCCGTTATGGCAAAGTTGTCATAGTCAAGGGGCTGCTCAGGTTAGAAATGCTTTAGAAACATATCCACAAGATAGGAGAGAGAGAATAATTGTAGCGGCTTTTGCTCCACTCGCTTATATTTCCCCTAAGTTATGTATGAAAGTAAACCATTATGTGTGTCCTTCAGATAGAATTCCTTATATAGATAGAAGTGGTAAGCGAGCTTGTGAAGATACCATTACATATGTCCCTAAGATGTCTAATTGTAGACAATCGTGCCATGAATTTTTAAATCCAATTTATTTGCCTTATATAGAAAAAGAAATACAAAACTATCAAAAAATTTTAAAAAACTATGTGCGTTAACTGTTTGTTTTTGTTGTTATTTTTAATAACAGGTTGTTCATTGTCAGAATCTTCTAAAAAAATGACTGCAGAAGAATATTTTGATAAAGAACGACGCATAGTAGTGCATCGAGCTTTGAAAAAGTTCATTAAAAGCATGGAAGAAAAAGGCTATTATGCAGCAGGGATAGGGGAAGGATTGGATCATAGTCAGAATAGGGAAAAAGAAAAACAAAATTACTTAGGGGTAACTTTTGATCTTGAAAATTTGCCTGATATAGACTTTGCCAGGAAAATTGAAGTGGAAGCACTTCAAGAATTCCTATGTTATATTAATTCAGAGGAGGGAATACAAGATTATGTTGCAGAGTATCCTTATCCTTTAAAATTTGTGCATGTAGCATTTGTAAACAGAAATCGGGAAAAAGGTTTGTTTTCGGTAGCCAACTGTTGTGAAGAAATATATTATCACCAAGATGAACCTGGGAAACCGCTGGGACCTTCTATAGAGATACATAGCGAATCATATGAAGAGGCCGTTCGTATCCTTAGTCAATAATGCGCCATCCCTTTTAATTTGAAATATAAGTTCATTTTAAAAATTAAAGCAATTCTAACCAATGTAGCACCAGAAGTGTAATATATCACGAGGCGTAGTCAATGACTTTCTTTTCTCGGATAACTGTAACTTTGATTTTTCCTGTGAAGCTCAACTCTTTTTCAAGCTGTTTAACAAGAGTACGGGCAAGGGACTGGGCCGCTTCATCAGAAACTTTATCGGGCTTAACAAGCACACAGACTTCTCGACCTGCTTGTAGAGCATAGGCTTTTTCAACTTCTTGGAAGGTTGCGCAAATCGCCTCCATCTTCTTCATGCGTTTAATGTAATGATCCAAAGCTTCACTACGAGCTCCAGGACGACTGGCAGAAATAGTATCTGCAGGGATGAGAAGCAAAGCTTCTAAGGTTAAAGGGGTGACCTCATGATGATGTGCCTCAATGGCATTTGCTACTTCTAGGGTTTCTTCATAATGTAGGGCCAATTGAGCTCCTACTTGAGCATGTGACCCTTCTAATTCTGCAGAGGCCGCTTTGCCGATGTCATGTAAAAGACCAATACGTCGAGCTCTTTCACTGTTGAGTTTCAGTTCACTTGCCATCATAGCCATAAGTAAGCTCACCTCAATGGAATGTTCCAGCAAATTTTGGCCATGACTGTAACAATAATGTAATCGTCCAAGTAATTTGATGAGTTCAGGATGGAGGTGGCAGACACCAGCTTTGATGGCTGCTCTTTCAGCATGTTGACGTATTAAAATCTCAATTTCAAGTTGAGCTTTAGCAAACATTTCTTCGATACGTGTGGAGTGAATTCTACCATCTCGTAAAAGATGTTGTAGAGTTAATTTGGCAACTTCTCGACGTATAGGATCACAAGAAGATAAGACAACGGCCTGAGGGCTTTCATCAAGAAGATAATTGACGCCTGTCAGTTGTTCTAAAAGTCGAATGTGTCGTCCCTCTCTTCCTATAATGCGTCCTTTAATTTCAGGTTGGGGTAGAGGAACTGTAGTCACGGTAGCCTCAAAGACATAGGGTAAAGCTAAACGAGAGAGGGTAGAAGCTAAAAGCTTTTTTCCTTCATTTTCTAAGGATGCTTCAAGCTCTTCTTTTCGTCTTAGAACATAGTCTCCAATCTCAAGTTCTAACTTTTGTAATAACAGGGTCTTGGCTTCGTCTTTGCTAAGAGAGGCGCTATTTTGCAAGGCTTCCAAGGAAGTTTGATGAAGTTGTTGGAGTTTAACCCGGGTCTGCTCCAGATTAGCTTCGGTTTTTTCTAATTCTTTATGGCGTCTCTCTAGATCAAGAAGTTGTTGGTGAGATTGCTTAAGATTACGGTCTAGTTTGATTTGTTTGTTTTTTAATTCTTGGGTTTGCCGTTGAAATTTTTCTTCATAATCGTGTTCTTGTTGCTGAAGTTTAAGGGCAACGGCATGTTTCTTGGCTTCGCATTCTAATTCAGTCTGATGCAGAAGATTAGTTAGAATTGTTTGGAAACCTCCTGTCTTATAACGGTGGATTAGAGAAAATGCAGCCGCGCCAAGTCCCATCCAAATGATAAACATACTAAGCCTTCTTAAGAGGAGTGATCTTGACTTTTTCCACGCTACGGTCAGTTGTGCTAAGAATTTCTAAATTGAAATCGGCGTGGTGAAGGACAAGGCCATTTTTAGGAATGCTGCCAACTTGATGAAAGACGTATCCTGCTAAAGTTTCATAGTCTCCTTTGTGAGGAAAACGAATAGAAAAAGCTTCTTCAGCATCTAGTAAATTCATATGAGCATCAACGATCCATCCTTCTCCATCAGCGGCTGTAGTATACAGGGTTTGTTCTTGCTCATCATATTCATCGGCAATATCGCCCACGATTTCTTCTAGTAAATCTTCAATGGTGACAACGCCTTCTGTTCCTCCGTATTCATCTACAACAATGGCTAAGTGTGTTTGTTTACTACGAAACTCTTGCAGAAGCTGTGAAACACGTTTAGTTTCAGGTGTATAAAGAACGTTTTTCATAAGAGATGTTACAGCAGTATTTGCAAAAGAAACATCTTTTTTCTGTTCAAAAGCCTCCATATAGAGATTTAGAAAGTCTTTGAACATTAAAACACCAACGATGTTATCTACAGAACCTTGATAAACCGGAATGCGGCTATATCCCTCTTGCAAAAAGTGTCTTGCTGCTTGTTCTATAGTTGTTTCTAAGGGAAGGCTAAATAAGTCAATTCTTGGCACCATGACTTCTTTAACAATACGATCTTTAAATTTAATGACAGAGCGGATCAAATTTTTATCAGCTGTAGCTAATTTTCCTTTGACGTTGGCATCTAACAAAATATGCAAGATGGTTTCTTTCATGCTGTCGATGAGATTGTCCTCATCTCGTGATTCTATTTTTTTAAAGTATAGATCGATGCTTTTCAGGTAGAGGTAAGCCAGAGGAAAGCTGAGAATAAGAAAAAAGGAAGCAAGGGGCATTAAACTAAAAAAAGCTTGATGAGCAGCTTTTTTAACATAAAAATAAGGGAGTAATTCTCCACATAATAGAGCGCTTAGGACAAAAGCTAGGGAGGATAAAACATAGAACGTTGTCGTGGTAGGGTAGTGGAATATCAAAAAAAGTCCTAAAGCTCCTAGAACTAAATAACACAAAGCAAGACTTAAACGTGCAGCATGAAGATAGGAGTCAAAGCTTGGGTCCTTGAGAAAAGCGCGGTGAAGATATTGATAATAAAATCTTTGCTTAATCTGTAGAATAGAATCCATGCATCGTCCGGACCCCAAATGCTCAAGAGCTTGAGCATGCACCGATACGGCAAACATCCAAAGCAAACAGATCATAGCAAGCAAAATAAACAGAGATAACATAGGCGACTCTAACTCTATATAAACAAGCTTCGAAGAGAAAGTAAAGGGTTCTTCGCTTTCAGTTCAAAAGCTATTTGTAAATTACTGATTTGTAGTTTTTTAATTAGTTATTAGCAAGTTGTTTAAGAGAAGTTTTTGTAGTAAAAGATTTTGTTGAGAGATCATTTTCTTTCTCTCTTCCTTTGAAAGGTCATCGTATCCTAAAAGATGTAAAAGTCCATGTACAACATAGAGAGTGACTTCTTGATAGACAGTTTTGTCAGCAGAGGTGAGTTCGAGATAACGAAAGGCCGTTTTGGGGCAAACGAAGATCTCGCCTAAATGTTGATAAGCTGCAGTACGAACAGGATCTATCGGTAAAGAAATACAATCGGTAGGCGCTGGATCGTTAAAAAAATCCTTGTGAAGAGAGCAGATCTCGTCTTCAGAAACGAAGTAAATAGAAACTTCGTCCGGTTGAGTCTTCATTTGCTCTAAAACAAAGGCAACGACAGACTCAACCGAAAGAGGGTCGATAGGAAGATCTTCTTGCTGATTTAAAACAGCGATTTCCACAATCGACCCAAGAAATTAGATAGAAATCACAGGGGTCTTAGGAAGACCTGTTACTTTCTTATTTTTTTCAGGGTTCCAGCGCCCAATTTTCTTGAGAACTTCGACTCTTTCGAATCTTTTTAAAACATTACGTTTGCTGCCACCACTTGTGGCTTTTCCAAAACTTTTATGACGAGACATGACAGTTCCTCACTTTTCCGATAAAACAGGTCGCTTTTTCCCCTAAAGCATTAGGGTGATGTTTATAACCCAAAGGTAAAAGATCCTTTTTAGAGCCAGTTGTTTGGCTAGGACCCTTGTGCTTACGTGGGCTACGTGCTCTTCTTTCTGATTGTTTACTCATCCGCGTCATGGGATAACTCCTTTAAAAAGGGGGTATTTTAAAGATTTTGCGACAATTTCGCAAGTGGTTATTCTAACTCGTTTTGGTTGACAACGCCACAAGAGATTACATACTTAATGGCATCATCGACTTTCATATCAATATAGATAAGATCTTTTTCATCAAACATGATGAGAAAACCCGAGGTTGGATTAGGAGTGGTGGGAATAAAGACAGATACCATAGAGGACTGGGCTGAATTTGCACAGACAGGAGGTACTTGGCCACTAACTAAGCCTAAGCAATAACTATTTTTATGAGGAAAAGGAGCCATAACAACCTGTTTAAAGGCCTTAGACCCTCCTCCAAAAATTGTTTTAATTACTTGTTGGGAGGTTTTGTAAATTGTGCTGATGACAGGAATGCGGTGTAAAATGTAGTCATAAAGGGATAAAACAGATTTAAAAAAGACAACGCGGGCTAAAAACCCTAGTGCGATTGTAAGAATAAACAAACCAAATAAAGAAAATATCTTTAAGAAAAAATGTACAAAAGCTTGGTGGTGGATATAAAAAGGAATATCAAGCAAAAAATGTTCTAGAAAACCAACAAAAGGAGAGGTGATAAAATTAATTGCAAAAGCAATCAAAGCAATGGTAACTGCTAGAGGCAGCAAAATAATCAAACCCGTTACAAATGATTTTCTAACCACGTGTCCTCTCTTCAAACATAGTAAAATAATGGCTTCAGTAATCATAAAAATTATCGCTAAGGCAAACGTCTTTTTATTCGATCTTTTCTTTATAGCAAAGAGACCAACGTAGCTCAAGAGTCACTAAATCCATTTCTTCCAGCTGCACGACAATCTTATCGCCTGTTCGAAACGACGCCCTACCTTTGAGCTGTTGTGTTTTTTCATCGAAGTATAAACCATGTATGGAAATATAACCATCAATTAAACATTCTGCTAGTTCAAAAGAGAAACCTGTAGGTTTCACTTTTGTAATCACTCCTTGAAAGGTGCGTTGGGGGTCTTTTTCTACTAAGGAACGTAGATAGCGTATTTTTTTGATGAGTAATACAGAGTTTTCTGCTTTAGCGCTTAAACGTTCTTTATCAGAACATTCTGCTGCGATACGTTCCAAAGATGCTTCTTCTAAAGGAACTTCAGAAAACAAAACTCTGTGCACAATAAGATCTATGTAACGGCGAATGGGGCTGGTAAAATGTGTATAATGCTCCAAGCACAGGCCGTAGTGTCCTACATTTTGGGTTGAATAGCTGGCTAATTTCATACTGCGTATAAAAGAGGTTGCTAGGAATTTCCCAAAAGGGCTGTCTCTGGCTTCATCAAAAAGTTGTTGTAGTTGTTCATTGGTAGGTTGTTTGGGGACTTTAAAACCTAAAGCAGAAGCTAAAGCTGCAAAATCCCGGATATTTTCTTCAGCTGGTTCTTCATGGATGCGGTAGGTCAAAGGTTTATCGAGGTTGTAAAGATGGGTGGCAACCACTTCATTGGCTTTGAGCATAAATTCTTCGACCAGCTGATGTGTGATGTCATATTCTACAAGTTGGATGCCTTTTGGCACGCCCTGTTCATCCACAAGAATGACGGTGTCTGGCAAAGCAAACTCAATACTTCCGCGTAGAGCGCGTTGATGTTTTAACAAACGACAAAGTTCCACCATGTTTTGCAAAAGGGGGAGATGGGGGCTTTTTAGTTTGCCCTGTAAGACATCTCTAGCTTCCTCATAGGAGAAACGTTTAGCGCTTTTGATGATTGAACGAGCAATGCTGTAGTCTAAAAGTTTGCCCTCGGCAGATAGCGTCATCGATACAGAAATCGCAAGACGTTTAACATTTGGTTTAAGAGAACAAAGATGACTTGATAATTCGTGAGGAAGCATGGGGACGACTGTGCCAGGAAAGTACACAGAATTGCAGCGTGCAGAGGCTTCTTGATTGAGAGCAGAGCCTGGGGTTACGTAGTGTGCAACATCTGCAATGTGGACGATCAAATGATATTGATCGGCGTGCTTTTTTAAAGAAAGAGCGTCATCAAAATCTTTTGCAGTGGCGGGGTCAATGGTAATGGTTTCTTCTGCCGTGTAGTCGATACGACCCAAACGATCTTTGTCTCGCACTCTTGTGCCAAAAGACTTTGCTTCTTCTAAAGACTCCGGTGAAAAGGAAGGGGTAATTTCATATTCAGCTAAAGCTGCCTTAACATCGCAAGAAGGATCGTCAATGTGCCCAAGTACTTCTAAAACTTTTCCAAGGGGTGGCTTTTGCTTTGTTCCCCATTTCAAAATTTCAACTAATACTCTTTGTCCCACGGTCACTTGGCTTGGCATCAGAGAAATAAGTTGGTCAGGTCCAAGTAAAGGACTGTAGGCATCGGCGCCTTTTTTTCCGTAGACAGCTACGACTGTTCCGCCAAGACAGCTACGTCCTCGTTGTAAAATTTTTTTTACTCTGCCTTCAGGGCCTCGCTCGCTTCGATTAGGAGAGAGGCAGACAAGAACGTGATCGCCGTCCACAGCTCCTGCAATATAAGGTTTGGGAATAAAAACGTCTTCAGGGTAAGCTTTTCGGTCGTCGGGAATAAGAAAGCCGAAACCTCTGACGTGGACCTTTAAAACGCCGGAAAGAGTATCAAAACTTGGTTTGTGTTGTTTTTTTTTGGGTTTAGTCATTTATCAGACAAGGTATAGCGTTTGAGAGTAAAACTCACTAGATTTCGTTATAGGAGTTAAGAATTTTTGTTAAATTTTATTTTGAAAAAAAACAATTCAAATGGTTTTGGCGCTGTATTTTTTAATAAAAATATTTTTGTAAAATATAAAATAAATTTTTTAAAATCTTTATTTTATATTTATTATTAAAGTCTTTTTTGTTATAATTTGTGCTTACTTAACTCTGTAGTAGAGGGATTTATGGATAGCGTCCAAAGCGGATCATTTTCTCGACAACCTTTTCAGCCCCCTGTTTCTTCCAAGTGCGGTCTTGTCTGTGCAGTGGCTTTGGTGGCGATCGGTGGTTTAGCTGCTATAGGAGCTATTTACGTTTCCGCGGCCGGTTCTACACTTTGTCATATTCAAGCCTTTGGAACTTCACTGTCCGTGCCAATTCAAGCTGTATACGGTACAGGCGCGGGTTTAGCTATACTATCAGTAGCCATGCTTTATTTCGGTATCAAGAAGCTTAGTCACCGTGAATCTTTTCCTGATCAGTTGTCAAGGGAACCTGCAGGTCAATCTCGGTTAATGCCGGTAGGACCAATGAGTCATGATCCAATAATGGGAGTTGGAGGAGCTGCAGCGGTTTTTGAAGAGGCTGAAGCCGGTGAAGTTCGGGTCGTTACAGCTCAAGACCAGTTACTGGGTGTTTTGGCTGAGGATTTAACAGGTATAGATTGGACTGCCGTCCCACTTGAGAAAGAAGTCCAAGATAGGTTTTGCTTATTAAGGCATTATAGAGGACTGCTTGAATATCAAGGCAAGACTCACCATCCAAAGCTGCGTCAAGAGGAAGAGTATGGGCGCTTGCTTTTGGAGCAAATATTCAGATTAAGACAGTTGATCGCACCAACCAATGTAGAGCTAGATAAAAAATTAAGAATGGAGACAGAAGAAGCGGTCTTAGTTCTAGCTAAGACCCCTTCTTTGCGTGATGCTGTAGTAGATTCGGTAATGGGAGCAGGTGGTTTGGTAGAAAGAGCTAAGGCTAAAGTGGGTTATTTAGATCGTTTGCAAGGGATGTTGGGTGCCGAAGATGTGTTGCGAAAAATTGAAATCTCTTCAAAGTGTCTTTGTGATGATATAGATCAAGTCATGAGAGATTTAGACTCAAGAGAACCTGTTGTGGTTGGAAATGGCTATGATGGAAGAGACGACTACTACCGAACGAAAAAGCAGGCTGAATATTTTGTAGCTGTTAAATTGTGTTATATAGAGGGCTTGCAGAAGCGAGAAGTAGGAAGATGGAGCGATGAGCTAGCAGCAATCATTCTAAGAGAATTAAATAATATTCATGCATACATGGTTACTTACAACATGAATGGGCCTAATTGTTGGGATAGAAAACCGTTAGGTGTTTATAAGAATTATGCACATTATCTTTGTCTCAGGGCTGAATATGATAAGAAGGGCAGGGTTGTTCCTAATGTGCAATCAACAGTGGGTCCAGGACAACAACCAATGGACAAGCCACAAGAATTAGAAGCGATGTTAAGATGGTTACGTGAAATTATCTTACGATCTCACATGGAATCGTTGGCGCAAGAAGAAAAATATAGACAGTTCCCTCGATCAAAAGTATCGGATGATTTGCTCTCAAAATTTGAAGATTTTGTTCACCATGTTTTTCTTCCAATTCTCCGTGTCGGTGATGTACTTGAAGGAGGGGAGAAGTTTCAGAGAGAGGCTCTGCAAATTATACAGAAAAGGCTCAATGAGTATTACTCAGAAAACTCTTATTTCTTTCCTGATGAGAAGGCCAGAATCTTTTTAAGATGGGAAGAAGTAAAGCATACTGCCGGGATTAAAGAGAGTGGACCGCTCGAAGTTAAGCGAGCTAGAGAAAATCTTTATATAGCCATAGCACGGCTTCATCCAGAACATGGCAACGAAGAGTTTAAATGGCAAACTGTACAAGAATTGTTCATGCTTATAGATAACGAGGCGGGACCTTCATTTAAAGATAAAGAAAACATTCGTTCGAGTCTTAAAACAGTAGAGAGATGGGTGTGTTCTTTAAGTGATCCAGCGCAACGTTTACATGGTTGGACAGGTATTATGGAGCGCTGTGTTGGGTTATTGGGCTCGACGGAAGGATTACATTTTACACGTCTTCAAGAAGCTATTAAAAGAGAAATTAGTTCAGGGATAACTCATCCTTACGGCGTATTAGAGCTATTTGAGGTGCAGCATGCTGCCCAGCTTCCTGAAAGTCTCGCAACTTTAGATACAGCAGCAAGGTTAATACCTGGTGGAACTGAAGGGGAGGCATTACGGACAAGTGTGCAAACTGTCCAACAGCAACTTCAAGCTGGTCAAGTAGCAAGGTCTTCTCTGCTAAGAGATCTTCCTTTTGCCTCAGCACCTTTGAGGACTACAGAAGCTTATTTACGTGTTGCCACCGCAAAACACCATGCGCGTGTCGATAAAGAGAAAGAGGCAGCACAGGACAAAGCTTTTGCTATGGCGGACGCTTTGGCTTATCGTGTTCAAGATCCGGAAGAGCGCCGCAAGGCTTATGTTGCCATTGCTAAAGAGGGTGTTTCTAAAGGCTATAACGAGGATGCTTTAGGTCTTTTACAAGATGGAGTATTGAGTCCTATTCAACGTCACCTTGCTTGTCTGGAAGTGTTAATGAGTGTGTCTGGATAAAGGCTAGCGTTTTTATCTAAGGCTATGTGGTAGATGTTCTAGATCGAAAGCCTAGGTAGATTCTGTGTAAAGCGAGAATGCCAAATACTCCAGAAAGGCAAGAAAGTTGGATGCCATTTAAAAAAGCCACTGTTGTCAAAGTGTCATGGGCATGAAAAAAACACCAAGCCACAACAGAAACTGCTGTAGCTAATAAAGCTAAGACGCAACCTTCTGTTAAATAAGAAGCGTTAGTTGTTTTTGTGCAATTATTTACGGCGCTCATTTTAGTTCATCAATAATACACACTTATAAATTATAAAATAACAAAAAAATGTTTTTTTTGATAAAAACAGGCTGTTATTATCAAATCTTTTTTCTTGTTAGAGAGAGGGGTGTCTTGAGATGTTGTGTTAAACTTTCCGATAAAACTCTGGTCTGCTACCATCCTCGGTCATGAAATACGATCCTTCTTCAATAGAGCCTAAGTGGCAAAAATTTTGGTTACAACACAAGACGTTTCAATCTGTTTTAGATGCTGCAAGTCCTAAATATTATGTGTTAGATATGTTTCCCTATCCTTCAGGTTCTGGTCTACATGTAGGGCATTTAGTCGGGTATACTGCTACAGATGTAATCGCGCGTTTTAAACGAGCAAAGGGATTTAGTGTGTTACATCCGATGGGGTGGGATAGCTTTGGATTGCCCGCTGAACAGTATGCCATTCGTACTGGTACACACCCTGCCATCACGACTCATGCAAACATTAAAACTTTCAAGCGTCAATTACAAGCTCTTGGTTATGCTTATGACTGGGATCGTGAGATTGCTACAAGTGAACCCGACTATTATAAATGGACGCAGTGGTTATTTACTAAATTATATGAAAAAGGCTTGGCTTACCAAGCTGATATGTTAGTCAATTATTGTCCCGCCCTAGGAACAGTGCTGGCTAATGAAGAAGTAGAAGATGGGCGTTCTAAAGAAGGAGGACATCCTATTGAACGTCGTCCTTTGCGCCAATGGGTTTTAAAGATCACAGCTTATGCAGAACGTTTACTAGAGGATTTAGAAAGCTTAGATTGGCCAGAAGGGTTAAAGAAACTTCAACGTAATTGGATTGGAAAAAGTGAAGGGGCTTTGATTAGCTTTCAAGTGGAAGCTAACAGTGAGAAGCTCTGTGTTTTTACAACGGCAGCTCATACGCTGTTTGGCGTGACATATCTTGTTATGGCTCCAGAGCATCCCAGTGTGACAGCCTTGACAACAACAGAACAAAAAGACGCTGTGACACGTTATCAGCATGAGGTCGCAACAAAAAGCGATTTAGAGCGCACAGAATTAGCCAAACATAAGAGCGGCGTATTTACAGGCAGTTATGTTTTACATCCTGTAACAGGCAAGAAAATACCTGTGTGGATTGCTGATTACGTTTTGATGGGATATGGTACAGGAGTCGTGATGGGTGTACCTGCTCATGACGAAAGAGATATGGAATTTGCTCAGAAATTCTGTTTGCCTATTCAAAAAGTAATCCATGAAGAGCAGATAGTCAACAGTCAAGGCAACGGCCTTTCTTTGGATGGTTTGCAGATGAATGAGGCAAAACAGCGTGCTATAGGTTGGTTAGAGCAGAATCATAAGGGACAGAAGTCTACAAGTTATAAATTGCGAGATTGGCTATTTTCTCGTCAGCGTTATTGGGGTGAGCCCTTCCCTCTTTTACATCTCTCGGATGGAAGTATTCGTATTTTGGAACTTGATGAATTGCCACTAGTCCCTCCTGAGGTTATAGAATACAAACCAACCGAAACAGGGGAGAGTCCTCTTGCTAAGGTGAAAGACTGGGTTGAGATCACGGATCCCAAAACAGGCTTATCAGCTAAACGAGAAACACATACTATGCCTCAATGGGCAGGTTCGTGTTGGTATTATCTGCGTTTTTGTGATCCTACTAATACTCAAGCTCCATGGGGACAGAGTGTTGAACGATACTGGATGCCTGTAGATTTGTACATCGGGGGTGCTGAGCATGCCGTTCTTCATTTATTATATGCGCGCTTTTGGCATAAGGTGTTTTATGACTGTGGTTTAGTTCATACTCAAGAACCTTTTCAGGCTTTACGCAATCAAGGATTAGTGGTATCTCGAGCTTATCAAAAAGCATCGGGAACTTATGTGAGTGAAGAAGAGGTTGTTGAAAAAGAAGGTGTTTATAGACATTGGGAGACGGGAGAGGTTTTGCGTTCTCAAATTGAAAAGATGTCGAAATCTAAACTTAATGGTGTATCTCCAGATGAGATCATTGAAGAGTTTGGTGCAGATGCTTTGCGTCTCTATGCTTTATTTATGGGACCTTTAGAGAAAGAAAAAGTTTGGAATTTAGAGGGAGTACAGGGTTGCAGACGTTTTCTGAATCGTTTTTGTGAGATGGTTACTTCAGCTAAGGTCTGTGATCAAGATACAAAAGAAGGATTGCGCTTAGCTCATTGTTTGGTACAGGGTGTAGGGCACGATATAGAGAAATTGTTGTTTAATACAGCCATTTCCAAAATGATGGAATTTGTCAATGAAATGACAAAATTAGATAGTTATCCTGTTCAAGCCGTGAAAATGGCTGTTCAAGCATTGGCTCCACTTGCACCACATTTGGCAGAAGAGCTCTGGCATGGATTAGGGCATGAAGGTAGCGTATGTTGTGCACCATGGCCTCAGATTGAAGAGTGTTATCTGCAACAAGATCAAGTCACATATGTCATACAGGTGAACGGAAAGGTTCGCGGACGATTTGAATTGCCAAAGGACAGATCACAGCAAGAAATTTTAGATTACGCCCTGACTCAAGAAGGTATTACGCGATATGTCTCGTCTCCACAGCAAATAGAGAAGGTCGTTTTTGTTCCAAATAAACTTCTTAATCTTGTTATGAAGTCATAGATGTTCATCATGGAGTAGGTGGTGCCATGGATCTTTTTAAGTTAGGATATGACATTGCTTTGCATCTCTATGCTCTTGGCATGCTGCCAAAAATAGGATGGGAAGCGTGGCGTCATGGAAAATACCGTAAAAGCTTTGCAGCAAGATTAGGAAGAGGTTTCCCTTCAGTTGCTAAAGATGAACGTCCTTTGATCTGGGTGCATGCGGTTTCTTTAGGAGAAACAAAGGCTGTGGCTCCTTTAGTAGAAAAGTTAGCGCAGCATGGACGTATCTTATTTTCTACAGCAACGGAAACTGGCTATCAAGAAGCTTTAAAAAGCGTTAAAGCATCACAACATGTTTTTTTGCCGTATGATTTACCTTACATCATACGTCCTATCGTACGCCGTATCAGACCTTCTGTTGTGATACTTGTAGAAAGTGATTTTTGGTTGAACTTTCAAGACGCTGCTCATGAGGTGGGTGCAAAAGTTGTGTTGGTTAATGGCAAAATCTCTGAGCGTTCTTTTCGCAGATTTGCAAAATTTCCTGCTTTAGCGCGTCGCTTATTGGGCTCTTTGGATTATTTATGTGTGCAAGGAGAGTTATATCAGCAGAGATTTTGTGCTTTAGGGTTATCTCAAGACAAAGTGGTGATTACAGGCAATCTCAAATTAGATGCTCCTCGCTTAGAGAGTCAGCCTCTTGCAAAAAAAGAAGGGGATTTTATTCTGACGCTTGGTTCGACACATGACCCAGAGGAAAGACTGTGGTTAGAAGCGATCAAGACTTGTCCTAATCTTAAAGTCTATCTTGTGCCGCGTCATCCAGAAAGGTTTGAAAGTGTAGCAAGTCTGTTGGAAGCAAGTGGCTTGATGTGGGGCAAGTGGAGTCAGCAGGCTGATTTTTCAAAGGTTCAGGTTATTCTTGTTGATGCCATGGGTGTTCTACAACGTTGTTATCAAATTTCAGACTTGGCCTTTGTGGGGGGGAGTTTAACACAAAAAGTGGGTGGCCATAATATTTTAGAACCCTCTGTCTATGGAGTCCCTGTTTTATATGGTCCTTATATGTGGGGACAAAGAGATTTTCTGGAATTAATGCAAAGATATCAAGCTGGCTGCGAAGTCACAGAGACAACCTTGAGCTCAACATTATGTCAGCTTATGCAAAATTCAGAAGCTCGTCAAAGGATGGGTGCAGGAGGAAAACAGATTTTTGCACATTCTAGCGGAGCATTATCTACAACATATCAGCAAGTGCTTGGCGTAAATCCTCAGTTGTGATAGAGTTTACTCCTTATCGCGGGATGGAGCAGTGGTCAGCTCGTTGGGCTCATAACCCAA
>JAFEGP010000015.1:31353-32732 GCA_018239815.1 Verrucomicrobiota bacterium
GGCGGCATAGCTCAGTTGGTTAGAGCAGCGGAATCATAATCCGCGGGTCGCTGGTTCAAGTCCGGCTGCCGTCACTTCTTCACAAGACTGTACAAGAGCATTTAGCTAACTTCAGAATTTTTTAAAGAACTTCTTTTTTTTAGATGTGCACAAACAGTGCAGTGAAAGACTATTTAAACTAGCACTATCCAACTTAAAATCAAAGCTATGATATCCAAGATTGGATAGATGGCATCTATTAAGCAGGGGAGTGCTCACATCTCATCTATTTTTTAATAACAGCCAAAATATAAGAGCTCAAACATTCAATGGATTATTTGCTTGTCTTAAATTTTTTTTTACAAGGTAGAGCTAAGGCGCAAAGTATTCCAAGAGAAATTAAGCTAAGCAAACCGGGTGGCAGGAAATGGCCTGTAATAAAGTAGCGATAAGCAAAAAAAACAACAAGGCATCCTGTAGTCACAAACCCCAAAATCAAACCCCAAGCTTGATTGCGATAGAAAGCCAGAGAAGCAACCAAAATAAGAATAGATGAGATAAGACTGGAGACCTGTCCTGTGTGTCCAATGGAATGTCGATGTCCCAGCCAACTGCCAATGAATAGGAGTATTCCGTAGCTGAATAGAGCAAGGAGTTTTATGTTTTTTAGCATTGCATAGCCTTTGGTTTGTCGATTAGTTTTTCAAAACGGTTGTGATTGAAAAAAGTGTTTTTTGCAATGCTATAAGCAATTAAGCAGGTGGTTTTCTGGCTACAACCTCATGCAACCAACCGTATTTTCCGTCCATGGAAAGTTTTTCTGAACGAAAATATTCTATGGTCAAATCTTTTAAAATCCCCTTGACTTGTTCGGCTGTCAAGAGTTGGACGTCTTTATATTCCTCAAAAGTTGTGTCGGGATCAAAAAAATGTCCACAAAACCGGCCTCCTGGGCTAAGAGAGCTTATCAATTGTTGCATGACGCGATCAAAATGTTCTTTTTTACAGTAGGGTAGAGCAAAACTAGAATTGATTAGCATATATTTGCCAGGCACAAACACAAAAGTTTCATAAGTAGAAGGTGTAAAGGTCCACTTGTCTTGAAAAGTTGAAGGAATTACCGGAGACAGAAAGTCCTTTGCGATGGGTTCAGCGTCTACGGCTTCAACTTGCCAACCTTGTGTTACAAGATGTCTTGTTTCTGCTCCTGCACCACATCCCAAATCCAATGCTAAGGATGGGGGAGTCCCGTCAGTAAAAAAAAAGTTGTAGGGCTTGCTTTAAAGAACGATTGGGGTCTGTATCAAGGTGTCTTTTGTAATAGGAAAACCACTTGGCACGAAGGACTGTATAATGTGCTGTGCTCACCACTTGGTCTTTTATCCTTTGCGCCGTAAAAC
>JAFEGP010000016.1 GCA_018239815.1 Verrucomicrobiota bacterium
TCAAGACAAGCTATTAGTAGTGTTTTTTTCTAAAAAGCACTATGTTCCAAATGGAAAATATGACAATGCGACGCTCTGCTAAACGCCCTTGGATTCTTTTTGTTTGCTTGCTTTCTGTACTGGTATGGCCTACTTTTTTTGTGGATTCAGTGCGAGGACGTCTAATAAGATTGATAGCGCCTGTTGCGCGCTATCTACCACCCAGTGCTCTGGAAGAGCTACAACGCTTGGAAGCAGAAAATCACTTGCTACGTTTAGAACTTGCCAAATTACAACAAACTTGCGAGCAGCTAGGACAGCTACCACACGAAACACCTCCCTCCCAAGTTGTATGTGCACATGTCATTTATCGAGATCCCAGCCAGTGGATGAATAGTTGTTGGGTAGATGTAGGCCAACAAACCAATCAGCTTTTAGGAAAACAAATTATCAGCAAAAATAGCCCTGTTGTTGTAGGTAAAGCGTTAGTAGGCATTGTGGATTGGGTAGGACCGCGACAATCTCGTATACGCTTAATCACGGACGTAGCTCTTAAACCTTCTGTCAGAGCCGTACGAGGATATTTGCAAGATGTCATCTTAGCAGATCAAATTACCTCTATCCTTACACATCTCAACGGAAGACTCCATTTAGCAGATTCTAAAGAAAAACAGACCACGATCTTCTTTCTAGAGCAATTACATAAAAACCTATCCCATCCTTCTTCTAGCTGGCTCCTTGCGAAAGGAGTCTTACACGGGGCCGGAGCGCCTTTATGGAGGAGTAAAAGCCATTGCTTACGTGGGATAGGATTTAATTATGACTTTTCTGACCCGGAAGACAACTCAGTAAAAAACACCTCTTTAAAACCAGGTAAAAATCCTTCGATGCCCATCCTAATGGAACAGGATTTACTTGTAACAAGTGGAATGGATGGGGTCTTTCCTATGGGATTGCCTGTTGCGGAAGTCTCTAAAATTTTACCTCGAAGAGAAGGATCTTACGTCTATGAAATTGAAGCAACTCCTATTACCAAAAATTTAGAAGCTCTACAAACCGTTTGTATTCTTCCTGCAACAGATTTTATCAACCCTTAAAAACCCATGAAAAAAAGTATTGTTTGGCTCCGTCAGGATTTGCGATTAAGAGATAATCCAGCTCTTCACTTTGCATCTCAACAAAGTGATCAACTCGCTATTGTATACATCTTAGAAGAACCTCTAAGCAAAGTACAAACATGGTGGCTTTTCCAAAGCCTGCAACAGCTTAGTCTTAGTTTACAAGAAAGAGGGCAGACACTGATTTTTCGAAAGGGAAATGCCCTAAACATCCTAAATGAGCTCATTGCTGAAACAGGAGCCACATCCTTATATTTCAATCGAAGATATGAACCCCAATATAGCCAACCCAAATTGCCTCAGATAGAGGTTTTTTCTTATAACGGATCTCTGCTTCTAGAACCTTGGGAAATCTCCCCTCAAAAGGGATCATTTTTTCGCATTTTTACTCCTTTTTGGAAAAAAGCTCTTCAGTTGATAGAAATACCTCCGGAACGACCTATTCCAAAATTTCCCTCTCCCTTTAACATTAAGTCCGATCCTATTCCTGAATCCGACCTGCCAGATCCTTTATTTTCTATTTGGAAGCCTGGAGAAGAAGGTGCTCATCAGCACTTAAAACGCTTCACTCAACACTCTTTTTATTATCCTGTTCACAGAGATTTCCCTGCCAAAGAAGGAACTTCAAAATTATCCCCTTATTTTCATTTTGGTGAGGTGAGCCCTCAACAAATCTGGCGTAGAATTGATCAACCTGTTTATCGCGCTGAACTGGGCTGGAGAGAGTTTTGCTATCACCTCCTTCATCATTTCCCAAACTTGCCTACTGAACCTTTTGATGAGCGCTTTAAACATATTCCTTGGGAGAACAATCAAGCAGCTTTACATGCTTGGCAAAAAGGAGAAACAGGCTTTCCTATCGTTGATGCTGGGATGAGAGAACTAAAACATACAGGTTGGATGCATAATCGAGTTAGAATGATCACTGCTTCATTTTTGACCAAGGATTTGCGTATCGCTTGGCAAGAAGGTGAAGCATGGTTTTGGAAGCACCTTATTGATGCAGATCTAGCTAATAATTCTGCAAACTGGCAATGGGTAGCTGGGTGTGGCGCAGATGCAGCTCCGTATTTCCGCATTTTTAATCCCATCTTGCAGGGCAAAAAGTTCGATCCTCAAGGAGAATATATCCTAAAATGGTGTCCTGAATATAAACAAAATCCTCATGACCTTTACCATCCTATCGTTGACCATGCTCAAGAACGAGAAAAAACCTTACAAATTTTTTCACAAAGCATCAAAATGAATTTATGAAAGTTGTATCTGCTAAAGAAATTGCTCGTGTTGAACGAATTGCGTACTCGCAAGGTGCTAAGGAAGAAGAGTTCATGGAAACCGCCGCTGAAGGAGTGTGTCAAAAAGCTCTTCAGCTCCTTAGTCAATCTTCTGCTAAAGGTCGCGTTATTTTACTTTGTGGGGCTGGTAACAATGCAGCTGATGCTTATGTTGCTGGAGCTCTGTTGCGGCATCATAACATTTCTGTTACAGCTTACTCTTTGGCATCCTCCTCTGCATGGAGCCCTTTGTGTCATAAACAGAGTCGCCGGTTTCGAGCAACAGGAGGCCTTTTCTATCAGCTTGCAAGCGTTGATGATTTAGATTTTTCACAGGCAGTGCTTTTAATCGATGGGATCTTTGGAACTGGTTTTCATGGTAAAGTAGAAGGACTCCATCAACAAGTGATTGAGAAGGTTAATGCTTCTTCCGTGCCTGTTTTATCCATTGATATTCCCTCTGGTGTTAATGGCACAACGGGCGAAGTTGGATCTGTTGCCATACGTGCTCATACGACACTTTGCTTGGAATTCCCGAAAACAGGTTGTTTTTTAGCCAAAGCTTGGGAATATGTAGGCAAACTTGCTGTCCATCCTTTTGGATTAGCTGATTATACAGCAACTCAAGCTCAGGCCGATCTTATTTGGCTAGACAAAGACCTTGTTGTAAAATTTCTACCCGTGATCCATCGCACCCGACACAAATATGAACGAGGTTATGTTGTGGGCCTTGCTGGCTCTCATGGAATGAGTGGTGCTCCACTGTTATCTAGCTTTACAACTCTACGGGCAGGCGCAGGTATTGTCCGTCTTTTTCATCCCAAAAATATGGAAGCAGAACTTGCCCATGCGCCCTTTGAGGTAATTCGTCAGAGTTATGAAACGCCTGAAGAAGTCATTAAAGAAATGAAACGCGCCTCAGCAATTTTCATTGGACCTGGCTTAGGTGTTACATCCGATACTGCTCATTTTTTAAGAACGGTACTTTCTAGCCTTTGTCAGCTCCATAAACCCTGTGTTTTAGATGCAGATGCTTTAACCCTGATTGCTCAATATGATCTGCCGTTACCCTCCCACGCGATCTTAACTCCTCATATGGGAGAAATGAAACGTTTACTAAAATTAGAGTCTCTTCCTGAAAATGCTGAGCTTCTAAAGCACTGCCAACGCTACTGTGAAGAAAAACAGATTATCCTTATCCTAAAAGGAGCTCCCACTTTTCTTTTTCATCCAGGAGAACTTCCCCACGTTTGTTCCTGCGGAGATCCAGGGATGGCCACTGCAGGTAGCGGAGATGTACTCACAGGCATTTTAGCAGGAATTCTTGCCCAACTTCACAATCCATGGGAAGCCGCGCAGTTTGGAACCTATCTTCATGGACTAGCTGGGGAGATGGCTGCTCAAAAACGCAACTCGTATTCTATTATAGCTTCTGATATTACAGAGGCCTTACCATCAGCGTTTAATCAGCTTATTTAAGAGGTACTATGTCCACACCCCTCCTATCCATTGTGATTCCTACCTATAACTATAGTCAATATTTACCGACGTGCTTGGATTCGATCTTAACTCAGGACTTTACCGATTTTGAGCTTATCCTAATTAATGATGCATCCACCGATTCTACAGCTAGTGTTTTACAAGACTATGCAAAACACGATTCTCGTATTCGTGTAATCACCCACACAGTTAATCAAGGCATTTTTGCTTCCAATAACGAGGGTTTAACGCTAGCAAGAGGTGCCTATCTATATTTTTTTAGTTCTGATGATTGGTTGTTGCCTGGTTTTTTAAACGATGCCATTTCTCTACTCGAAGCTCATCCCTCTATTCCCTTTGCATGCTGTGATTTAATCTATTTTGAAGAAGAATCTCAAAATTCTATTGAAACCCCTCTGTTACCGCATGCCGTGGACCCTCTTTGCTTAAGCCCTAAACAGGTTGTACAACATATTCAAAACGATCGTTTTTGGGTTCCAGGGCTATGCTGCATCATGAGACGAAGTGCCTTTCAAAAATACGGAATGCCTGATGACAACTTGCAAAATATTTCCGATTGGTTCTTTTTTCACAGAATCGCCTTAGCTGAGGGTGTGGGATATCTTCCTAGGTTTGGTATCACAATGCGTAAGCATCATCAAACTTACACCTCAGCAATCAAAAGAAACCACAAACGTCAAAAAGCCGTGTATCTGGCTTTATTACGCTATTTAGCACAAAAAGAAAATCGTAAAACGCTACAACTGTTTAGCAAAACATCTTTATTGTATCCTATGGTCAAGGCTCATCGTTTTTGGGCTCTTGCCAAACCCTGCCTGTGGCCATTACTTGCTAATAAACCACAGAAACAACTCAAATCCTAACTTAGGCATTTGTTAGACTAAACTCTTTGTACCAAGAGACAAATTTGTAGAGCCCTTCTTTCAAAGGGACTTTAGGTGTAAATGCTAATTTTTCCTGAGATAAAGAAATGTCCGCATAAGTTGTGAGGATCTCATCGGGTGGACATTCTGCAAATTCTACATGAGCCTTTTTACCCAGAGCCTCTTCAAGAATAGAAACAAAATCAGCCAACGATTCTGATTGATGATTCCCCAAGTTAAAAACACCCTGTGGGACACGTTCCAACGCAGCAAGCGTCCCCTCTACAATGTCATCAATATACGTAAAATCTCTCCACATCTTGCCATGATTAAACAAAACAATAGGTTTTTCCTTCATGATAGCATCTGTAAAAAGAAAATACGCCATGTCTGGACGACCCCAAGGACCATAAACAGTAAAATATCTCAAACCCGTAGTACGCAACCCGTACATATGATGATAGCTGTACGCCATCAATTCGTTGGCCTTTTTTGTGGCCGCATATAAATTAGCGGGACAATCTGTACGATCATCAACAGAAAAAGGGACTTTTTCATTAGTTCCATAGACCGAAGAAGAAGAGGCATAAACTAAGGAAATATGAGGGCTGAGCTTTAATTGCTCAAGTAGACACAAAAAGGCTTCCAGATTATTTTTAAGATAACTTTGAGGATGTTTACGTGCATAACGCACCCCTGCTTGAGCAGCTAGGTGCAATACATGTGTCCATTCTTCTTTTTGAAAAATCTGTTTAAGAAGTTCTGCATCGGTCACATCTCCCTCTATAACTTCAATCCCCATCTGTTTTAGAAGAGCAACTCTTTTGCGTTTCAATAGAGGATCGTAATAAGAATTAAAATTATCCAATCCTACAACATGATTGCCTCTTTGCTTCAGAGCTGCTGCCGTATGAAAACCGATAAATCCAGCCGCCCCAGTCAACAAGATTTTTTTAGACATAAGCAAGCTCATTGCTAAAGTATTCGATCGTTGTCTTTAAGCCTTCAAGTAAAGAAATCTTAGGTTCCCAGCCTAAACTTTGAGCTAACGTAATATCAGGTTGTCGTTGTTTGGGATCATCCTGAGGCAAAGGATGGTAACAAATCTCAGCTTTTGAGCCTGTCAGCTTTAAAATAAGTTGCGCCAACTCTTTCATCGTGAATTCCACAGGATTGCCGAAATTTATGGGCCCCTCTAAAGAATTTTCCATCAAAAGGATCAACCCTTGAACAAGATCTGACACAAAACAAAAAGATCGTGTTTGCTGACCATCACCAAAAATTGTCAAAGGTTTACCTTGTAAAGCTTGAACAATGAAATTGGACACCACTCTGCCATCATTAGGATGCATGCGTGGCCCATAAGTATTAAAAATTCTAGCTACAGCAATTTTAACGTCGTATTGCCGCCAATAGTCAAAAAACAAAGTTTCTGCACAACGTTTGCCTTCATCATAACAGGCTCGAATGCCAATTGGGTTCACATGTCCCCAATATGTTTCGGGTTGTGGATGAACAAGAGGATCGCCATAGACCTCACTTGTTGAAGCTTGTAAAATTTTTGCTCCTGTCTTTCTAGCTAATTCCAGTAAGTGCAGAGCCCCTAACAAACTTGTTTTGGTGGTTTGCACAGGATCTGTTTGATAATGGATACGTGAGGCAGGGCACGCCAAATTATAAATTTCATCGACTTCTACATACAAAGGATGGCAAACGTCATGTTCAATAATTTCTACACATCTTTCAAGATGAGCAAGATTTGCGGCACGTCCTGTGTAAAAATTATCCACACAAATAACATCATGGCCTTGCTGAACCAAGGCATCACAGAGGTGCGAACCTAAGAATCCAGCCCCGCCTGCAACAAGGATTTTCTTTTTCATGGGAACAACATACGGAATTTCTCTTGTCTTGTCACGTTGGAATTGTTATCTTCTATTCTCTCATGAGAATCTTAGTCGTTGGAACTGGTTATGTTGGCCTTGTAACTGGGGCTTGTTTTGCAGAAATGGGCCATCATGTCATCTGTTTGGACATTGATAAGGAAAAAATCGCCAAGTTACAAAAAGGCATGATTCCTATTTATGAGCCAGGCCTGGAGGAAATCGTAAAACGCTCTCACGCTTCAGGTCGTTTAGAATTCTCTACAGATTACGCCTCTTCCGTACGTTCCAGTCTTATTTGTTTCTTAGCTGTTCCTACACCAGAAGCCGAGGATGGTTCTGCGGATCTGCGTTATGTTCTTGATGCTGCAGCCATGTTAGCCCAACACATGGATAGCTATAAAATCATTGTTAACAAATCAACAGTTCCCGTTGGCAGCACGCAAAAAGTAGCTGCAACTTTAACTCATCACCTTAAAGATCCTTCTATCGAATTCGATGTCGTGTCTAACCCTGAATTTTTAAAGGAAGGGGATGCTGTCAATGACTTCATGAAACCAGATCGCATTGTGATTGGAACAGACAACCCAAGAGTTGCAGCTCTTATGCAAGAGCTCTATGCCCCTTTCAACCTTAGCCATGAACGTATTTTAATTATGGATCCATCATCCGCTGAGATGACTAAATATGCTGCTAATGCCATGCTCGCTTTACGCATTTCTTTTATGAATAGCTTAGCTGGCTTATGCGAAAAAACAGGTGCAGACATTACAAAAGTACGCAAAGGAATCGGTTCTGATCAACGCATAGGTCATGCTTTTTTATACGCTGGCACGGGTTACGGCGGATCTTGCTTTCCCAAAGATGTGAAAGCATTACAAGCCTTAGCTAAGCAAATGGATTATGACTTACCTCTTGTAGAAGCCACTGAACGAGTCAATCAAGAACAAAAAAAATGTCTTGTCCAGAAGCTGCTCTGCTATTTTGGAGATCTAGACAGAAAACGTATTGCAATATGGGGTCTTGCTTTCAAACCAGGCACAGATGATTTACGTGAGGCTCCCTCTCTTGTTGTCATTCGTATGTTACTTGAACAAGGAGCTTTCCTTTCTTTGTATGATCCTATTGCGATGGAAAAAGCCAAACTTATACTTCCTAAAACACCTCAGATCTCCTGGGCTAAAGATGAATATCACTGCTGTGAAGAAGCTGATGCTCTTGTACTCATGACAGATTGGAAACAATTTAGATTTGTGGATTTTGTGCGCATACAAGAAGCTATGCAAGGGCGTGCTTTTTTTGATGGTCGTAACCAATACTCTCCTCAAGAGATGGCTAAACGGGGTTTTGATTATTTTAGTATTGGACGCCAACCTTGCTTAACAAACTCCGCTCTCCCTTCTGCTGCTATTGTAAAGTAAATCCGCAACTGCTGCTATGACAATGCAGTATCAAATCAGTCATAGCGTTAAGCTTACTCACGATTACATCAAACTTTCTTGTGACGCATTTCCAATACCCGCTGATCTTAATTATTAAGATAGCGTTAAAATAAAAAATTTCCTACAGTCAAGAAAAGGTGATTTTTTAATAAGGAGCGTCTATGGCTACAGCTACCGTAACAGAAACAGGTACCCCTCAAACCAATACAACAGAAAAAGGTGTTTGGGTTGACCCTTTCTTTGATATTGTAACTATTCGAGATCTTTCTAAAGATACGTTTCACCAGTATGCCGAAGCATTATACCAATACCGATCCAAGGGAAATCCTTTTGATTCTGCATAAAAACAGCTGTTAGACAAGACAGCATCTACCAAGCTTATTCCATCTACTATTCTTTACAAGCAACAAGCGAACCACAGCACCGTACGGCTTTACTCACAGCTGTTTTTATGCAACAGCTTGCTTTCCACCTTCCTTGTCCTCTTACAGATACTCAGCAAAGATATGTCACTCGTACTGCTTTGCCTGCAGCACTTCGCGTCTGCAATGGATGTGATCTACTGCAATACCAAGATTATAACCAATGGCTCACATGCTACAGACTAGGATGCTCTACTCCTGATATGATTGCTCCCTACACAGAACTGTACGAGGGACTCAGTGAAGAACAAGAACTATCTCTTAAAAAGGAAAGATCGTCCATTGCTACCTTATGGTACCCGCAGTATCAGAATGGGGAAATCTCTAAACAAGACTTAACACAGCTTTTGGCGAAATTTCAGGCTCAATATACCCAGGATCCACAAGGAGATAGCCTGCCTCTTACACATCCAAATTTGCAAACTGCTTATCAACAACACATAACTGTTATGAACCAGTTTTTCCCAAATAATCCCGATAAACAAAAACAGTATTGGAAATTGTCTTTAACGGCTCTGCACCTTTTTTTAAATCACGTTCATTAACACAGGGCAAGAAAGGATATTTAAAACCTTAAAAGATACCTAATCTACTTAATTAAAAAATGCAAAATTAAACTTGACAATCGCCTATATTTATTTCAACATAAGCTCTATAGGCGGTTGTCATGTCAAAACATTGCTGTACTCCCTCTTCTTCTGTTTTAACCCACTACACCTGCCCCATGCATCCTGAGATCCAGCAACCTAAACCAGGATCTTGTCCCATTTGCGGAATGAATCTTGTTCCAATGCTTGCACAGGACAAGCAAGATGGCGAACTACAAACCATGAAAAGGCGCCTGTGGTTAGCCCTTAGTCTTACTATCCCTCTTATCGTACTTGTTTTGATGGAGCATCTACCCTCTATTAATCTTAATAAAATAAGATCTCAACTTGCCTGGTTACAAGCTCTTCTGACCACCTTAATTTTACTCTCGTCAGGACTTTTTATCTTTAAAAGAGGATTGAAGTCCTTTATCACGTGGAAATTAAACATGTTCTCTCTAATTACATTGGGAGTAGGAGCTGCTTATTTCTACAGTTTAGCA
The DNA here is from genome assembly GCA_018239815.1 of Verrucomicrobiota bacterium. Lineage (GTDB taxonomy): Bacteria > Chlamydiota > Chlamydiia > Chlamydiales > JAAKFR01 > SZAS-3. Next base: position 9,572 of record JAFEGP010000016.1, read on the forward strand.
ATCACATTGTTCCCTGTTTGGTCCCCTCAAACACCCTTAAATCTTTACTTCGAAGCTGCGGCTGTCATTACTGTGCTTGTCATTGTCGGACAGGTTTTAGAGCTACAAGCTCATCATAAAACTCATCGCGCTTTGAACGAATTATTAAATTTAGCTCCTGACACAGCAACTCTTCTACTTGCAAACGGAGAAGAACAAGAAATTGTGTTAAATAAAGTCAAAAAATCCGATGTACTCCGAGTAAAACCCGGCCAAAAAATACCTGTTGACGGAGTGATTATAGAGGGATTTAGTACAGTGAATGAATCTATGATGACAGGAGAACCTCTTCCCGTAGAGAAAAGGAAGGGGGATTGGGTCATTGCTGCAACACTCAATGGCAACGGCAGCTTTACTATGCAAGCTGAACATGTTGGTGAAGAAACCTTATTAGCTCGCATTATTCAAATGGTTAGCCAAGCACAAAATAGCCGTGCTCCTATTCAAAAGCTTGTCGATAAAATTTCCAGCTATTTTGTTCCTGTTGTACTTGTTACTGCCCTTCTGACTTTCTTAATATGGATGACATGGGGACCAGAACCTACTATCGAACATGCTCTACTTAACGCTGTTGCTGTCTTAATGATTGCTTGCCCCTGTGCATTGGGCTTAGCTACACCCATCTCAATCATGGTAGCAATGGGCAAAGGTGCGTCAGCCGGCATTTTAATTAAAAATGCCGAAGCCCTAGAATCTATGTCCTTGATTGATCATCTTGTAGTCGATAAAACAGGGACTTTAACAGAAGGAAAAATTCTGATTCATCACATTTTGACTCGCGAAACATCGAATCAAGATCAAGCATTGCAATTGAGCGCTTCTTTAGAAGCCTTAAGTGAACATCCTCTTGCTTCTGCCATTCTCAATAAAGCCAAAGAACGCTCGCTCCCTTTATTAAAAGTAGATGGGTTTGAAGCTGTGCCCGGAAAAGGAATTGTGGGCATCGTACAAGGAAAAACTATCGCTTTAGGCAATCAAGGGTTTATGAAAGATCTTTCCATTGATTTGCAATCTCTGTCTTCTCAAGCTCAACAATTCCATCAAGAAGGAAAAACTGTTTTATATCTAGCAAGTCAAAAGCAACTCATTGGATTACTCATTGCTTCAGATACTCTTAAACCTTCCACCCTTAAAGCTGTTGAACTTTTACATCGACAAAACTTACATCTTGTTATGCTCACAGGAGACAATCAAGCAACAGCTCACGCAATTGGATCCACTTTAAAAATTGATGATATTCATGCAGAAGTGCTCCCTAAAGATAAATATGAAATCATCCAAAATCTGCAAAAAAAGGGATATCAAGTCGCTATGGCAGGAGATGGCATTAATGATGCGCCTGCACTTGCTCAAGCTAATGTAGGCATTGCAATGGGGACAGGAACTGACGTTGCCATTGAAAGCGCACAGATGACCTTGGTAAAAGGGGATCTCATTGGGCTTGCCCGAGCGCATAAATTAAGTTTGGCAACTATGCGCAATATCCGTCAGAATTTGCTTTTCGCTTTTCTATATAACTTATTGGGCATTCCCGTTGCAGCAGGTGTCCTTTATCCTTTTTTTGGCATACTACTTAATCCTATGATTGCAAGCGGCGCCATGGCTTTAAGCTCTGTCTCTGTCATTTGGAATGCTCTGCGGCTATACCGGGTTAAGCTAGATTCTTAAAATTATTGACGTTGATGGGAAACCATTTTAGCTAACTTTTTTTTGTACAAAAAGAATTTAATAGGCAAAGGAAGTCTTCTATCCCATTTCTTTTTTAAAGAAATCCCGAGCCTGTGTATGGGATTAATTTTCCTCTTTTTAACAGGGTCTTTGTGACATTGTTGAGCTGTCCAAGCTTTCATGTAGGTACCCTGTTGAGGAATTTGCTTGTACGTAGATTCTTTTGTTTTCTGTGCAACACAGTGAATGGCTAACATTTTTTTGCCAAAACCACCATAAGAAAGAGGATCTAAAATACCGGGTCGATAGCTATAAACTTTCCAAGGCACATGATATTGGGGTGAATACTCTATAATCTAAGTAGTTAAAATCTTGTAATGATTAGCCGTATAATACTCACTGAACACCTGAGGAGAAAACATATAAAAACCGTGATCCACATGGTTGTGAGAGGGAGAAACGTGCATAACAATCCCATCTTCTGCAAGCAAATTGTGAACATTCTCTAAAAACTGAGGGAAATGAAAAACATGCTCCGCAGTGCCTCCGTCATACACGACATCAAATTGCCCCCACTGCTCTTTTGGGATGGGCAAATTTAAATCATATACTAAATCTGCGCCTTCAAAATCGGAGTAATCTAAACTCGCAACTCTTTCAAAACCTAAAGCACGAAAAAGAGTATGGTCATCAATAAAGCCTTTTTTACGATAATAGTCGTCAAAACTTAGTTGCTCTTTTACCTCTTGGAGCTCTACCCCAGCTTTCTTAGCTAATGATTTCAAAGTTTTAAAATCAAATAAAACACATTGACGCCCAAGCTGCAGCAGACTTTTTCCTTTTAAACGTCCTTGTTTTTTTTCTTCCAGCAAGAGTTTATAAGAGCCTTGACCAATACCCATGTCTATTCCTTTTTTACAAAAACAAGCATCTTGAATCTTAGTTCTCGTTCATGTCAATCTTATCATTCAAAAAGAAACCGCAATCAAACGGTTGTTGCTTAGAAAGATAGCGTTATGATGCAAGCCTTCCTTTAGATGTGGGAGGAAATGCTTAGGTTTGTTAAAATCCTCTTCGTTCAAGGCCTCATTATTTCTAGATAAAGCTGGCTTTATCTAGAAATAATGGAAGAATTTTTGTCTTATCACAAAAGTTGCATGCCAAGCATAAGGAATATATGGATCAAGATTGCCGCTGTTCTGCCCTACAACACCTCTGCCAAGAACTTCGCTATCAAATTATTCGCATGTCTCATTTAGGAGAAGCTCCTCATTTAGGATCTTCCTTATCCTGCATTGATCTTATTACCTGTGCCTATGAAACATTTCTTCAGATCTCAGCTCAAAGCCCGGATGATCCCTTAAGAGATCGTTTTTTCCTTAGCAAAGGACACGCTGTTACAGCTCTGTATGCCGTTTTGGCGCATAAAGGGTTTTTCTCAAAAAAACTCCTGGAAACATTCAATCAAGATGGCAGTTGTTTGCCTGAACACCCTACTCCTAAATGTGTGCCCGGAGTTGAAATTGCTACAGGATCTTTAGGGCACGGCCTATCTTTAGGAATTGGACACGCTCTAAGCGCTAAAATACAAGGTCATGCTTATCGAGTTATGGTTCTGATGAGCGATGGAGAATGTAATGAAGGCTCTGTGTGGGAAGCTGCTCTATTTGCTCCAGCACAGCGTTTGGATAATTTAATTGCAATTATTGATTTTAATAAATGGCAGGCAACAGGGCGTAGCGAACAGATCATGCAACTCTCTCCCCTTAAAGAAAAGTGGATGTCTTTTGGTTGGCAAACATATGAAATTGATGGAAATTCCGTGGAAGATATCCTGGCTTTGCTGAACAATTTACCTATTGGCCAAGGCAAACCTATTATGATTATTGCTCATACGGTCAAAGGCAAAGGCATTTCTTTTATGGAAGATAATAACAACTGGCATTACCGCATCCCTACTGCAGCAGAATTGGACCAAGCTAAACAAGAACTAGGGCTTACCACATGAGAAATGCTTTTGCTCAAGAACTGACTGCTTTAGCCGCTCAAAACCCTCAAATAGTTTTACTATCCGGCGATATTGGCAATCGATTGTTCGACCCTTTTAAAGCACAATGCCCTAATAGATTTTTCAATTGTGGAGTTGCAGAAGCTAATATGGCAAGTATAGCAGCTGGCATTGCTATGTGTGGACTACGACCCATTACGTACACCATTGCTCCTTTCAATACCACTCGATGTCTTGAACAAATCCGCGATGACATCTGTTATCACCATGTTCCAGTTATCATCGTAGGAACAGGAGCGGGTCTTTCTTATGCTTCTTTGGGATGTACGCATCATTCCTGTGAAGACATTGCTTTTTTGCGTACTCTGCCCAACATGACCGTGTTATGTCCTGCTGATTCTATGGAATTACGCAGCTTACTGCGTCTTGCCATCCAGCATCCCGGCCCTGTCTACATGCGCATTGGTAAAACAGGGGAACCTATTATTCATCAAGAACCTCCTCCTTTGCAAATAGGTCATGCTTATCCTGTACAAACCGGTCATGATCTGTGTATTTTAAGCACTGGCAACATGCTAGCTACAGCTCTTGAAACTGCCAAGCTACTACAACAAGAACGCATCTCTGCTGAGGTGGTTTCTTTCCATACAGTAAAACCTCTAGACCATGCAATGCTTCAAGAAATGTCCGCTCGCTTTACACGTTGGGTATCCTTGGAAGAACATAGTTTGATAGCAGGATTTGGGTCTTCGCTTACAGAATGGTTAGTAGATCGAAACATGAAGTCTGTATCATTACTGCGTTGCGGCACGCCTGATCTGTTCCCCCATTCTATCGGATCTCAAGCTTATCTACGTGCTCATTATCAACTTACACCTGAACATATTTATCAAAAAATCCTCAAAGAGTTTTATCATGAAAACACAAGCCGCTATTCTTGTTGCACCTCATCATCTTGTGATCGATGAAATCGAACTACCTGCATTGCAACCAGGTCAAGTTCTTGTCAAAATTGCTTATTCGGGCATCTGCCATACCCAACTTTTAGAAGTACGTGGCTACCGGGGTCATGATCCTTATCTACCACACTGTCTAGGTCATGAGGGAAGTGGGATTGTTGTAGAAGTTGGAGAAGGCGTGACAAAAGTCAAGCCAGGAGACGCTGTGATTCTTTCTTGGATGAAAGGACAAGGTGCAAATGTGATGGGATCCATTTTCAACTGGCAGGGCAAAAAAGTTAATGCTGGTGCTATCACAACCTTTAGCCAACATTCTATTATTTCTGAGAACAGACTTACACCTATCCCTTCTGCTTTCCCCTTAAAAGCTGCTGCTTTGATGGGCTGCGCCCTCCCCACTGGGTTAGGAGCTGTGCTCAATACTGCTCAGCCCAAACCAGGTAGCACCTTAGCCGTATTTGGATGCGGAGGGATTGGTCTTTGTGCCATTAAAGGGGCTCAAATTGCAGGTTGTTCTTCCATTATTGCTATCGATTTGATCCCTGCTAAACTAGAAGCTGCGGTTTCAATGGGAGCTACCCACTGCATTCATGCGGCAGAACAAGACCCTTTAGAAGCATTAAAAAAATTGGGGCCTTTAGACTTTGCAATTGAAGCAAGCGGTCACCCTACTGCTATGCAACAGGCTTTAGCAGCCGTGCGTCCCCAAGGAGGTACTGCCGTCATTGTAGGGAATGCTCGCCAGGGTCAGACCTTAACTTTGGATCCTAAAGAATTTAACCAAGGCAAACGTTTACTAGGGACATGGGGCGGAGACAATCAGCCTGATGTTCATTTTCCCCAATATTGTGAATTAGTGCAAAATAATCGCCTTAATGTCTCTTCATTAACCAGCAAAGTGTACGCTTTACATCAGATTGAAGAAGCCTTACAACACCTAGAGACAGGACTTGTACTTAGACCTTTGGTGGACATGAGCTTACCATGCGCTTAAAAATTGGTATTGATTTTGATAACACCTTAGCTTGCTATGATGATGTGTTCTATCGCATAGCTTGCGAAAAAAATCTTATCCCTGCCGATTTTTCAAATTGTAAAACGCATATTCGAGACTACTTAAGATCTCAAAAACAAGAAGAAGCGTGGACAACTTTACAAGGAACTGTCTATGGACCTGGGATGGGATTAGCTCAACCTTTTTCAGGGGTAGAAAAGTTTTTTACTGCCTGCTTTTCACTTGATATCACACCGGTGATCATTAGCCATCGCACACGTCATCCCTATTTAGGGCCACGTTACGACCTTCATGAAGCAGCTCGTCAGTGGCTCAACTCTTACCCGTTTTTCAAAGATTGTGAGGCTTTTTTTGAGACAACTCTACAAGCCAAGTTAGAGCGCATTCAAAAAGAACATTGTGATGTTTTTATTGATGATCTGCCTGAATTGCTGCAAGAACCCTCCTTCCCGTCTACAGTTAAGAGGGTTTTATTTGATCCTAAATCGCTTTATCCTTGTAACCCAACATGGCTAATACTCACATCATGGCATCAGATGCCCTCAATCTTGAAGAGCTAAGCTCCTTGTTGGGACAGGCAGGAATCACTGCTTCCATAACAGACATTTTTTCTTTAAAGGGGGGTGCTAACAACCGAGTTTATCGTGTTGACCTATCTCAAGCACCTTCTTTGGTCATCAAGTCATATTTTCAACACCCTCAAGATCTTAGACCTCGCCTAAAGGCCGAATTTGAGTTTTTGACACATGCGTGGAACTGTGGAATCCGTTCGATTCCGCAGCCTATTTATCAACACATACCACGTAATGTGGCCATATATTCTTACTTAGAGGGAGAACCTGCAACAGGACAACATGCTCACGGATCTTTTGTACAATCCGCAGCTGATTTTTTAAGAGACCTGAATCTTAATAAACAAGCAGCTTGTCATGTCTTACCTGCTTCTGACGCCTGTCTAAAATTGGAACATTACATTCAGATCGTAGACAAGAGAATAGCCTTGTTGCTACAGGCTCCTCAAATCACCGAAGAGGAACAAAAACTTCATCTATTTTTGCAAGAGCAGCTTTTGCCTTATTGGCAGGCTCTCAAATATCGTCCTTATTGTTCCTCTTTAGAACCCTCTGAATATATCCTTACTCCTTCTGATTTCGGACTACACAATGTTCTGATAGACCTAGAAGGGCAGCCTTATTTTATTGATTTTGAATATGCGGGATGGGACGACCCTGCTAAAACCATCTGCGATTTCTTTTTACAACCCAAGATTCCCATTTCTTTTGAGTTTTTCTCTTTATTTTTGGATTTCACGGCAAATCTTTGCCAAGATCCTCGCATTGTAAAAGACAGGGTGCACTATGTTTTCCCTCTATGCGCCTTAAAGTGGTGTTGTATCATTCTTAATGTCTTTCATCCCACCAGCCATGCTCGACGTTTATTTGCAACGGGACAAAACTCCAATCTTTTTCAACAACAGCTTCTATTAGCCAAGAGCATGCTCACAAAGGCGATAAGCTTGAGCCATAGCTAAGGCTCCTTGTTGCCAAGATGAAAAAGGACGATCCGAAACGTCTAGAGCATGCGACTGTAAAGTCAACCCTAACTGTGCCAAGGTTACTGGAATAATAAGCTCCTTAGTATAACCCATAGCCTCTGCTAAAAAACATGCTGCGTCATAGCGGCTTACTTGCGAGGCAGAAAAAAAATTAAATCTCTGACAAGGTTCTGCAGCAACATCTAAGGCCCACTTGATCACCTCCTGTACATCCACAAGATTTAAATACTGATCCACAGCGGCTGTCACCGCTTGCTGCTGAAACAACTTGTGTGCTATCTCATCAAATAGTGTTTTATCACCCATACTTGTTCCAAGTAACTTCCCAATACGAATAACAGTGCTGAAGTCTTTTACTTTTTGCTCTAGTTCCCATTTTTGCCAACCGTACGTATCTTTGGGATCTTGTGCATAAGAAGAAGAAAAAATAACAGGGCGCGTCCCTCTATCGTGTAAGATGCGACATATTTCACTGATACCTATCACATCTGCTTGATAACATTGTTCTGGATCATTTTTACAACGATAGGGTGTGCCTAATCCAGCACAAATGAAGGCAACTTCAAATTGTCCTTCCGGCACTTTGGGAGAAAAAAGATTAAGATGAACCATCCCTGGTTCTGATTGATGATGTGTTGCTACAACATGAGGATGAGAGCGTAGGTAGGCAAAAAAATGCCTACCCAGGAAACCTTTGGCTCCAACAATTAGGATCCCTCTAGGGTATAAACCAGTAGTAGTCTCCCTCATATCCGGCCTCTTTAAATAACAGTTTCCACTCTTCTGTGTGAAGAATTGTCCTAGCTGTAAGCGCCCAGTCAAACATTGTTTCTTTTTCTTCATCATTTCTATAAGCATCTACAGTGATGAAAGCATGCTTTCTAGTCACACGCATAATTTCTTGCAAAGATTGTTTGAGTTCTTCTTTCTCTAGATTATGGACGGTATTAATCGACACCACTAAATCAAAAGAAGCATCAGGAAAAGGCAACTTACGACAATCCGCAACACATAAAAAGGGACGCACACCTTCCATACAGTTATGGATAGCGTATTCTGAGATATCAATCCCTTTGATATGAATATTAGGAATTTCTTGTCGCAGATCATGCAGCATAAATCCCTTTGCGCATCCAATATCTAGGACCGATGATTGAGGCGTAAGTTGGTAAAAATCCTTTAAAGTCTTGACGACCTCAACCCAAAAACGTGGGTGATACGAAAAACCTCCATACCCGTGCTTTCTATCCCCATCAAAAAAATCTTTTCCATACTGACGCGCAATAGCTCGATCTTCTTCCGTTTTAGTGGATCCTCTCTCTTTTGTATTACGCTGTGAGCGAGGATATTTTTCTAATAAGTTAATCTCTTGTCCCATGATTATTCCTTATGCACATATTCTAAAGGTTGAGCACAGATTGCATCCCATTCTTTTTTAGCCCACTCGACTGTTTGTTGCAGACCCTTTTCTAAGGAAATACAAGGTTCCCATCCTAATTCTTGACGCGCCTTCGTGGAGTCAATTGTGTAGGCCTGATCCTGGCCCAGCCTTTCTTCTACAACTGAAACAGCCTGTTCGAAACGAATTTGCAAAAGCTGACTAAGCTGTTGTACAACATCCCTAACAGCCACTCCCTGCTTAGGAGATAAATGATAAATTTCCCCTACACGACCCTTTTCCATCGCTAATAACTCACCACAAGAAACATCTCGAATGTGAATGTAAGATTTTACAGCATGTCCTCCTCCATGGAGAGGGATTTTTTTTCCTTGTAACATGTAAATAATAGAGCGCGGGATAATCTTAAACAGTTGTTGATGAGGACCATAAACATTTGTAGCCCGAATCATAACAAGAGGAAAATTAAAATTTTTTACAAAGGTAAACAAAGACAAATCTCCTGCTGCTTTAGAGGCAGCATAAGGAGTACTAGGACAAAGAGGAGCTTCTTCTGTGATAAAACCTTGACATGTTCCATAGACTTCAGGGGAAGAAATATGCACGTATTTTTTAAGATATGCTTTCCCCTTGAGTCGATGGATCAGAGCTGTTAATGACACTGCATTGGTTTGAAACCAATGATGAGGATTTTGCCAGCTTGGAGCCACCTCACTTTGAGCTGCAAAGTTGACAATGTAATCTGGAGAGAATTCATCCAACAATCTTTCTAGTTTATCCAAATCTCGATTCAAATCTATTTGCTCGAACCGAAAATGAGAAAGATCGCGCTGCTTATACGGTAAAAATAAAGAGCTTTTTTCTGCAGAACGACTCACTCCCAACACTTCATATTCTGCTTTTTCTAAAAGCAAATCGACAAAATCACTGCCTGAAAAAGAATTACTACCTATGACTACAACTTTTTTCATCATTTAACCAACCGAATAATATATTTTAAAAAGCTTGTGCGCTCTACCGCTTGCTTATTCCCTATACTATGAACTTTGATAGCTGCAGCTGCAGATCCCAATAATCCTACAATTAGAGGATGTGCCTTGACACTTGCTGCTAAGGAAGCGAGAGCAAAAAAACTATCCCCCGCACCCACGCGATCAATAGCATAGTCTGTAAAAATCGGAATCTCCCATTGATCCTGACCAGCAATAATCAAGGCTCCCTTTGTCCCTCGTGTTGCTGCAAGCAAAGAACATGACATTAATTGAGACAAATCATGACATACTGTAGCTAATGGGCTTGTACGATCATGAGCTGCCAATCTCACTTCAGGTTCATTAAGAGAAATAAAGTCAGCACGACTGTAATGTGTGACAACATTAAAACCACGATTGCCACTATTTGTTTGTGTATTAAGCGCTAAAAACGTGGGGGTTGAAGAAAGTGCCTGCGTTAACATGGGATTAGTAAAACCGTTACCAAAATCAGAGACAAAAATAGCATCAACCTCTGAACCTTGCTGTTCAATAAACTTAACGAGATCTTGTGTTTGATGATGATCGAGTAAATCTTGATTATGAGAATACGTCTCAAAGATTTTATGGAGATATTCTCCATCTTTAAAAATATAACGCTTTTTAATAAGCGTATCTAATTGAGCATGACAAATAAAATGAGGGCGTACATTTGGAGCAAGCTTTTGCTTTATCCATGACAAATGAGGGCAATGCTCTCCAACACATGTCACCAGAATGACTTCTTTAACAAAACTTGCCAAATGATTCGCAACAATTAAAGAACCTCCTAAAAACAACTCTCCCTGCTCAAGCGTAGCGCAAATATGCTGCCCTTTTCCGGATTGACCCAAAGGGGTGACATACTGATAGCTATCCAAAATAGCATCTCCAACAAGCATAATGGTCAGATCTTGAAACTTATTCACCGTTTCTTGGATAGAGGCTAAATCAGCATAAGAACGTAATTTAGCAACAAACGGAGCCATGCGTTGTGCATCTTTATCTATGAACTGGTTAATGAGTTCGGAAGAACTGAAAACTTCGCCATCCGTATAAACGATCTGTCCTCCTACCGACTCGACTGCCCCAACCTCTTGTGCAATTTTTCCTGTGACGTCTTTGTGGTGCTGCGAATATTCAACCCCCTTGGCATAACTTTGAGCACGCAAAGTCTTAATTAAGGAAACAGCGTCTGGCTGGTCATTTAACACAACATAGTCCACACAATTTAGACAAGCAAGCTGCTTTAGTCGAGCATCTTGTTTAAAAGCTGGTCGTCCAGGCCCCTTGTTCACAAAACAATCAGGTGTAATGGATACAATCAACTTGTCTCCATGTTTTTTAGCTGATTCAAAATGATTGATATGTCCTGGATGAACAAGATCAAAAACTCCATGACAATGTACAAAATGAACACCGTTAGCTTTTCCCTGAGTGATGATTTGACTCATCTCTTCTATAGATTTAATTTTTGCGTTGCACATGTCATTTTTTAAGGTTAAAAGAATAGAGGACGAGTGTACTGGCGAGATTTTTTTTTTGCACGTTAGATCTCATACGCTCTCTTCTTTCGAAGAGATTCTTGTTTTGTTATGACCTTACTGATTTTTTACCTTTAAGAATCGGTTTTTTTGGACTCCGCGCGCCTAATAACAAGATCCTTGTTTAATTTCTCATACTTCATTAACCTAACTTCGTCTCTTTAGGAGAGATTTAGACAAATACTCTATCTCAGAAAATATAATCTGATAGATAGTTTACAAACTTTAGGAAGGTGTTATGCGTATATTAGTTACAGGTGGAGCAGGTTATGTAGGATCCAAACTTGTTCCAGCTTTGCTTGCTAAAGGTCATGATGTAACTGTATTAGATCTTTATCTTTATGGAGATAAGGTTTTGTCCCCGCATGCTCATTTAACAGAAATTAAAGGCGATATCCGTGATTTAGCTTGCCTTGATAAAGCTCTTACCAACTGTGACGCTGTGATTCATCTAGCTTGCATTTCTAATGATCCAAGCTTTGAACTTAATCCTTCTTTGGGCAAGTCGATTAATCTTGATGCCTTTGAACCTTTAGTCCGCTTGGCAAAAGCTAAAGGTGTACAACGATTTATTTATGCTTCTTCTTCTTCCGTTTATGGAGTCAAAGACGCTCCCAATGTCACTGAAGATATGACATTGGAGCCTCTAACCGACTACTCTAAATTTAAAGCTGATTGTGAAAAGATTCTCATGCCTTATGCTGATGATTCTTTTATTTGTACTGTCATTCGACCTGCAACAGTATGTGGTTATGCTCCTCGCCAACGTCTGGATGTTGTGGTCAACATTTTGACTAACCTTGCCTTTCATACCAAAAAAGTAAAAGTCATGGGTGGAGACCAAATGCGCCCTAACATTCATATCGACGATATGGTAGAGGCTTATTTAAAAATTTTAGATGCCCCTAAAGAGAAGGTTCAACGTGAGATCTTCAATGCGGGATATCACAACCATACTGTGCTGGAAATTGGACGTATGGTCCAACAAGTTGTAGGGGATTGTGAATTAGAAGTTGTCCCCACACCTGACAACAGGTCTTATCATGTTTCTTCAGAAAAAATTGCTCAAAAACTAGGCTTTGTTGCCCAACATTCTTTGCAAGAAGCTGTCCAAGAATTGGTATCTGCTTTTCAGGGTGGATTATTGCCTGATTCTTTGACGGACAAGAAATATTTCAATATCCAAACTATGAAGGCGGTTGATCTCAAATGAAAGCATTAGTAACAGGAGGAGCCGGTTTTATTGGAAGTCATCTGGTTGAGCTTTTAGTTGCAGCAGGGCATGACGTCATTGTTGTCGACAATCTTAATTCAGGGAGATTAAGCAACCTAGAAGGGTTGGATATTTCTTTTTGCCCCATCGATATCCGAGATATGACGGCTTTACGTCCTTTGTTTGACGGTGTGGATTGGGTTTTTCATTTAGCTGGCCTTGCTGACATCGTACCTTCCATTGAACAGCCTCTAGAATATCATCAAGTTAATGTTGACGGAACCTTTAATGTTTTAGAGTGTGCCCGTGCTGTTCATGCTAAAAAAGTTGTTTATGCGGCCTCTTCTTCTTGCTATGGATTACCGACAGAAGTTCCTACAAGTGAGAGCGCTGCGATTTCTGTCCAGTACCCTTATGCCCTAACAAAATACTTAGGGGAAGAAATTGTCTTGCATTGGGGGAAAGTATACAGATTACCTGTAATTAGCCTGCGATTGTTTAATGTCTATGGTCCACGCTCACGCACAACTGGATCTTATGGAGCTGTCTTTGGAGTTTTTCTAGCTCAAAAACTGCATAATAAGCCTTTTACAGTTGTCGGAGACGGTCAACAAACGCGAGATTTTACCTATGTAACAGATGTAGCAGAAGCTTTTTATCAAGCGGCTTTAAGCAACGTGTCTGGCGAGGTCTTTAATGTAGGAAGTTCTAGTCATCAATCCATTAATCGCCTTGTTGAATTATTAGATGGAGAAGCAACACATATCCCTAAAAGACCAGGTGAGCCTGATCATACATTTGCTGATATTACCAAGATTAAAAAGCTTTTAAATTGGACGCCCAAAGTGAGCTTTGAAGAAGGAGTGCAACGTTTACTTGCATCTATTCATGATTATAAGGATGCTCCGGTATGGGATCCTGAAGCTATTGCTAAAGCAACAGGAACTTGGTTTAAATATTTAGGAGACAAAACAACATGTTTAACCAGCGGCTCGATGAGCTAACTGCTTTATTAAAAAGCTGCCATTACACCACTGATAAAGGCCCGGTAGATGCCGATACAGCCTTGCAGATGCAAAGCTTTTTGATCAATCAAGTAGCTGAACAAAAAGGTTCTGTATATGTGATAGGAAATGGGGGCAGCTCAGCCATTGCTTCGCATATTGTCATTGATTTACTTAATGCTGTAGGTGTAAGAGCGCATGGGTTCACAGACGCCAGTACCTTAACATGCTTTGCAAATGACTATGGTTATGAAGAGGTGTATTGCTCACCTCTAGAGGTTTGTCTTTCTCCTCAGGATGTTGTCATTGCCATTTCGAGCTCTGGTCAGTCTGAAAATATTCTTCGTGCTGCACGTTTAGCCGTACAAAAAAATGTGGCTCTCATCACATTTTCGGGATTTGCTTCTCTTAACCCTTTAAGAAGTCTAGGAACACTCAATATATGGTTGGATTCCCATGACTATGGATTAGTAGAAACTGGTCACTTCTTTTTATTACATACTCTCATTGACTTCATGGTCAGGCAACGTAAAAACAAACTCGCAGCTTCTGTTGTCTAATCCAAACAGGCATCTCATACCACAAGTTGCAAATGCATCTTGAGGTCAGGAAGAGTGCCTTCATTGCAGATGAAGGATCTTCCTGAAATTAAATCTTTTCCCGGCTTGCCTTTTCAAGAGCTTCAACATCCATATTACAAATCAGTGGTAAACACCGATTAATTTTTGTCAGTTCCCAGTCCCACCATGCAAGATGTAAGAGTTTTTCTATAGTAGGCACATCAAAGCGCATTTTGACAACTTTTGCTGGATTCCCTGCTACAATTGAATAGGCTGGAACATCTTTAACAACTACAGCGCCTGCAGCAATAATAGAACCATGCCCAATATGAACACCTCCTTTCACAAGAAACCATAGCCGAACCAAACATCATGACCAACGATAATATCTCCTTTCACAGGAAGCTCTGCAACGCTAAAAGCATGCTCCCAACCTCTTTTAAAAACAAGGAATGGATAGGTGCTAATGGCGTCTAATTGTGATCCCCAGTCATAGTGACTACTCCCACGCCTAAAGGCGTGGGCTTCTAGGGGATACCCCCAAGCCATCTAGTCCGAGGGCTAATATGTTTTGCGCAGCATTATGATCCCTGCTCGTTTGATACCCACATGCAAGACAAGAGTGTCTTCTATCTGAAAGCTCTT
>JAFEGP010000017.1 GCA_018239815.1 Verrucomicrobiota bacterium
TTAGGTTTCAGAAGAACTCTATTTCTCTTTCAAAACCTCTTTCTACCGGCGCATAAAAAGTTTGTCGTTCTAAAAGCCTTGGCATAGAGTCTTGCAATGGAAGTCTTCCCACTTCCTGGAGGTCCCCATAAAAGAATAGAAAGCGGCTTCCCTCTTTGAATAAGACCCGTCAAAAATCCCTCGGGACCCACTAAATGATCCTGGCCAATAACCTCATCTAAGTTTTTGGGTCGCAATTGTTCTGACAAAGGTTGCTGCATAAGAAAAGAGAATATCAAACACATCTTAATAATAGAAATCGCATTTTTCTCAGTAATTAAGAAATTAAGGTTTTTTTATAAAACAACTGTAAACAAGAAAATAAACTATTCACGCTCAGCACGAACTTAGGAAGTTGACTGTGTTTACTAAAATTCAAGAGGAGCAATTCAGAGATCTTTTGCATTTAACATACGAGACAACCTAGCGCCTCTGAACATCTATGTTTTTTAAATCTCAACTTCTCTGATTAAGCTGTTGATAAAAATCTTGCATGGCCAGCTGCGTATCAAAATCTGCGGTATCTTGGCCGTTAACAGGTACATAACGACTCCAGTTGTCTGCAGCATGTGCGGTGGCTGCAGGCCACCAGAAGGGATCTCCTAACTGAACGGAAACACCTTGTTTAGCAAAATCTTGCTGTACCTGCTGTTCCATTTGTTGGTAAACCATAGCTGCTGCTGCACCTCGGCTTGTTCCTGGGGGAATATCATAGGCTTGACCGGCTGAAGAACCCCCAGACTGTCCAGCTGTCTCATAGGGAACAGAATCTGTAAAACCGATATGAAGTTTACCTGCATTCTGAGGACCAATGATATTCAACCACTGCTCAATTCCCCAACTGGGGTTATTAGCATCAATAAAAAATTTGCTTCCTCCGTAGAGCATAAGATTTAAGCCATCGAACATGGAATTAAAAACACTAGGATTACTAAAAAGAAAAGAAAACGTCCCCTTAGGCCAGCTCGCAAGGCTACCTTCAAGGGTCAATGTGCTTGTTTTGCCCTGAGCAGACAGATCACTGTGTAACTGAGAAAAGAAGTCTAGGATGGTCTGTTGTGGATTATTCTTAACAAACTCAATAGCTCCTGTGTCTTCTAAGTCAAAATCCACAGCATCAATTTTATATTTATCCATGAATTGCGCAAGCTTGTCCGCCTGTCCCTGTCCTGTTTCTCCAGGTTGACATATCGTCATTCCTGCAGCATTTTCACCTCCTAAAGACAAATCTACTTTCATGCCAGCCTGATGAGCTCCATCAATCAATACTTGGAGTAGATCGACATGACCACTAAATTGCTTGTTCATGGCAAGTAGCTGTGCAATGGTATCACTTTGTTGTGAAGGAGCTTGAGTGCCTGATAACAGGGCATCAATATCATTAAATTGAGAGAACGAAAAATCTAAACTCGAAACACCAGACTCTTTTAACTGTGAAAATAAAGAAGGAAGAAATTGAGTATAAAAAGCAGGTTTTAAGCTCACAGTAGGATAGTACTGCATAAACTGATAGACAGCTGTCTGAAACATCCCCAAATCAAAATATGAACTCATTCCCTTACCGGGAACAGCTGGTGTTATTCCTATATCTTTTTGAACCTGAGAAAGAGAGGCTGCTACACTTTGAGCAGAAGCTGTGATTGCTGTCATGTTCTGAACAAAATCTTGCTGCAAAGGTTCACTAGAACTTTGTAATTGTTGCAGCACTGCTAACCCTTGGCTAGCAGCAGCCACGTCATCTTGGGAAGGATGGGTTCTTTCAGACAAGGTCTGTAAACTCCCTAAACTGCTTTGTGCTGATTCTAGATTAGTATTTAAAGAGTTGAGTGTTGTTTGAAGTGCCACATAACTTTGCTTCAAATTCTGCTGTGCAGTCTGAGCTTGCTGCAGATCAGCTTGAGCTTTAGCTTTTTCTGTAGGATTCGTTAAGCCGCTCACCTGCCCTTGTAAACTCTGAATAGCACGATCAAAATTGCTGATTTGTTGACTTAGCGTTTGCATACTTCCAAGATCTTGGTGGATCTGAGTTTGTAAATTAGAAAATAGCGTCTGAGCCTTTTGATATGTTTGTTGAATCTGTCCAGCTTCTGGTGAAGGAGGAGGTGCTTTTAAATCTTTTTGAACTTGCGTGATACCGTACTGTAACGTTTGTATGTTTGTGGATAGCACTGCCATTTTTTGCGTAAAATCTGTTTGCACTGAAGAGCTTGTTGATTGACCTTGTTGAATTTGAGCCAAATCCTGATCCGCTGTACTTACATCAGCAGCCGAGGGATTTGTCCCCTGAGCTAGTCCGTGTAAAGCACTGAGATGAGCTTGTGCTTGAGCAAGCTGATGAGTCAATTCTCCTAAGTCTGACTGCAGGGCAGCTCTAGTGTTTTTTAATGCCCCTTCGGCAGCTAACACTTTTTGAAGATCTGTTTGAAGCTGAGCTTGTTGACCTGGATGAGCAAGAGACTGAACCTGATCTTGTAAGGATTGAATGGTCTTTGCAAACTGCTCAATCTGACCGTCTACTGATTGTAAGAGCGTGGTGTTTTTAGAAACTTGCGTTTGCAGTTGATTGACAATGCCTTGGGCAGATCCATAATCACTTTGAATTTTCTGAGAAAGATCTGAGGAGGAAGAAGTCTGTACAAGCACTTCAGCCTTCTGCAAGATTTGGTTTAGTGTAGTGGGATCACTGGTTGCTAAAGCCTGCTGTTCCAGCGCCTCCATCTGTGATACCCGTTGAGGATAATCGGAGTATTGACCTTGCTGCGCAACAAGCTGAGGCAAAAGAGTATTCCAAATATGACTGGCAACGTCTGTAGGTTGCACAGCAGGAGCTGGTGGAGGGGTGAATACGTTTTGAGCTTCTTGCAAAATTTGAGCAAGCTCAGAAGGATCTTTGGTTGCTAAAGCTTGTTGTTCTAATGTTTGTAAAGTCGCCACTCTCTTTGCATAATCGGGGTATGAACGTTGATTTTGCTCCAGCTGAGGCAACAAAGTCGTCCAAATGTAACCTGAGACTTCACTAGGTGGTAGTGAAGGAGAGGCTGGGGAGGAAGGCTGTTGCGGCGAAGAATTAGGAGGAATATTGGGATTGACACTGCTCATATTGTTGTCTACCTAAATAAAACAGGACCTTATTCAGAGAATAACAGGAATTTTTAATATAATTAAAATAATTAATTATTATATTAAAAGAATATTAAAAATTAACTTAATAACAAAAAAGAGCAGGGGATCTTTTCTTCTTAAACTCTTTTGATATATGTTAAAGAAGATAAAAAACAACTGTTTCTTAACGCGTTAAATCATAAACCACAAAACTATTCTGACCATGTAGAGACTGGTTTTTACGCTTTTTCAATCACTTTAATCTTAACGCAAACGATCTTCTTGCAACCATCGGATCACAGAGGCATTCTTGTAAATGCCTCCACATATCTGCTTAGACGTTGCCTGACCAAAAAATTGCAAATTTGCCACTAACAAGTAATTAAGAATGTCTCTTAAATCATGACTAGCGCCTATGCTTATAGAAGAGCCGTTCCATAGCAATGCACTTTCTGTTTGAGCCATACGCGCTTTATCAAACACTTTAATGACAAGCCATCTTGTATTAAAAGGCACTTCTACCGGCAACCAATCAACGGTACCAGATGTTGTAGTCGTTTGAAAATAATCACGGCGCTGAAATTCACCGTCTCTATAACCAACCGATTTGCCTTGCGTACACTTTGTTGTCCCAGGAAGATAAAAAGGCGAAAGCACCATCTTTGTATCTGAGTTCATACCGTAAAAAAAGTGTACAAGATAATCGGCACACTCAGGACAACTTGTTCGATAACCTTGAGAAACAAGAATTTTTTCAATTTTATAGCGCACTTCCCTATCTAATAAGACATTTTGATCCACAGAGGGCCGTAAGGAAGATGGCTCAATCACAGCAAAAGTTGCACAGGGCTGAAAGCCTTGTGGAATCACCTTTTTATCTGAATAAGTATCTGTTAATACATTAACTCTAGGAACACAGCTTACTAAAGAACAACACCATAACAATAAAAAAAACCAAGAAACACCCTTGAATACTAACCTAGATTTAGTCCCTACTCGCATGATATTCTCTCAGTTAATTAAACAACTTATTTAATTTAAGATATTTATAGAAATTCTGTACGATTAGCTCTAAAAAATCCACCTGATTTTTTCGATGTTGTTTACATAAAATTGCTATCGATTATAAATCTTAAAAAACCATCTTATAGCGACCATATAAGACTTAGAACAAGACGCTTGGATTAAAAAATTACATGAACTCAAAACATCAAAGCGGGACGGTTTAATTTTTTCCAATTTTCAAAATCACTCACTAACTCGATGATGTCGCTGCGGGTAACACTACCTGTGTCTATTAGAGAATCTGTTTTCAAGAAAACCTGACCAAATTTTCTATAATAAAGCCTCTGAGTAATCCTTGTGCTGGCTGCATCCATCTGAGCCTTGAGATCTGCCGCAGGTAATTGCTCAAGTTCTTTTTTGTCTAAATGTCGTAAAGCTCCCATCAAAGAGAGTCTTTTGTGTTCTTCAATAGATGTACGTAAATCATCAACATCTATTGACAACGTTGTTGTGTACACATTGAGAGCAAGATCATAAAACTCCTCTACCGTCATGGTAAAACGTGCTTGGAAAATTTCTTTAATGCGCTCTATCTTTCTTTGCATCTCTAAACAGCGACCAGATGGTTCGCTTTGACCAGGTAGAAACTGTCTTTGATAGGCCTGTTGTAGTATTTTTTGAGCTCCATCCAGACTTGAAAAAAATTCCGGGCGTGTTTCTAAAAGAAGATACAGTTCTGTAATCGCATGAAAGATAAATTCATGTTCCAGAATTTTTTTGCGCCATCCGCCATCATAACATATCCTACATAACTCACGCACAGCCTTAATATTGTCTTCTAAGCCTGGTTGAGAGTATGGCAAGGTTGTTTCGAAGTCAATAATGTGAGAAATACCGCTTTCGTTGTCAAAAATGAAATTATGAAAACCTGCATCAGCATGCTTAAAGCCTGTTCGGAGATGAAAAGATTCTAATTCCCTAAATACACTCAAAGCTGTTTCAATCGCACTTTTAATATCTCTACACGCAAGATGAGCATTCTCACCATAGAATAGCGTTTGGAAAATATAGGTTTCGCGACCGTAGCGCAAAAGAGCTTCTAGATCACCCGTTGTGCGTAAAACAGCGATTTCATTTGCACGACAATCATAGTCATAAGTGATTCTAGCAGCAAACCATTTACCTGTTTCTAGTTCTTGCGCTAGCTTGACAAAACCATCTTCTGTTTTACCAAGATAACCTATTTTAAAACCCTGATCAGCAATAGCCCTATGATCACGGTATAAAACGTAAACTTTTTTGCCTTCATATACCATAGAACGAGGATGTTCATTTTGAAAAACATCACCAGGAACATCATGACGTTCTAATTTTGTTGCAGTACGAGAAGTGTAAGAAGATAAGATATGGCTTCGAATGGAGCTAATGACTTGATCTGAAAACAACTTTCCATTGCCTTGCAGATCTATAGGATTAATAAGAGGATGTCTTCTGATACTCGACAAAGCCATTGAACCTATCATCGACGCTGATTTTAGGAGGATAGGAACAAAAAAACAAGCACAGGCAAGCTTGAAAAGTAATTTTCTTCACATCAAAACATGAATGATCTAGTTTTGAAAAGTAAAATCAGCCTTGAGCGTCATTGGATTGCGGTTTTGGTTGACCTTGCAAATTCTGAAGTTCACTTTCCGCTTCTTCTTCGCTAGAATCTAAAGGTATAGCATAGACATCTGTTTGGTCATGCTGCTCTTGTATTGTCGGCGACTGATCAGAAGGAGCGGCTATTGTTCGTACGCTAAAAAATGCCACACATAAACAAGTGATCACTGCAAGTGCACACAATATTTTTTTCCATGTAAGTGTCATCCTATTTTCTCCTTATCTTTACGATTTTTTAAGCCAAAGTTCTTTCAAAGATTAGGCTTTAAAAACCTATCTAGCTTATTTGTTCCAAAAAGTCTACTTTCTTGATCGAAACACAACCAAACTCACCAAAATTTTTAAGATTTCTCTTCCGTTAAAGTTGACCAATCCATGACCTGAGCTTCTTCTAGTTGAGAAATAAAATTTTGATCATGAGAAGAAAGAAGAATCGTTGTGTTCTTATCTGCCAAACCTTTTAACACATGAATTAAGTTCTTCACATTTTCTGGATCTAAGGCAGCAGACGGCTCATCTAACAACAAAAGATTGGGCTCCATAGCCAAAGCTCTTGCAAGGGCTACTCTCTGTTGTTGTCCACCAGACAATTGTTCAATGCTGTGTTTGACCACATCTTTTAAACCAAATATCTCTAACAGAAAATAAGCGCGCTCTAAAGCTTGTTCTTTGGACAATTTTCTGACAATCATCAACGGCAGTGCTACATTACTCAACGCATCATAATGTGCAAACAACTCATAGGATTGGAAAACAAAACCAATCTCTTTGTGAGGTTGTCCCTTGATTAAAGTTTGTTGACCTAATGTAACTATCCCCTCTTCATAGTCTAATAATCCCGCTATGCATTGAAGCAACACGGATTTTCCTACTCCTGAAGCCCCTCGAATGAGGCCTATTTTTCCCCGTGCTAACTCAAAACCAAGATTAGAAAACAGAGACTTACTCTTAAATTTTTTTGATAACCGACTTACACGCAACATGCTCTTTGACCTCTGATTTCTAATTGTTTAAATAAAAAAGTCAAGGCTGTAACAAGAACTAAATAAATTAAAGCTACACCTAAAAGAACCGTCAGAGGCTCAAAGGTACGTCCACGAATGACAGACCCCACTTTGACCAGTTCCATAATACCAACAATGGATGCCAAACTCGAATCCTTCAAAAGCGTTGTAGTTTCATTCCCTAATGCTGGTAATATTTTTCTAAAACACTGAGGCAAAATAACATAATAATAAGCTTGCCATCTACTCATACCTAGCACTTTTGCTGCACTAATTTGTTTAGCAGAAACAGCCTCAAGACCGGAATAAATGATCTGAGACAAATAGGCGGCACTATTCAATCCCATGGCTATGATAACAGCAAGCAGAGGGGGTAAAGTCACTCCAAGTTGAGGAAGAACATAATAGACAAACATGATTTGAACGATCATGGGTGTCCCTCTAAACAAAGTGAGATAACACAAAGAACCCCATTTCAAAATTCTAGAAGAATGTCGTTCCATAAGAGCCAGGGGTATGGATAAGCATACACCAATACAACAAGCCCAAAATGCAATAAAAAGATTCAATACGCTGCCCTGCAGTAATTCAGGCAAGGATTGCCACAACAATGACCAGTTCATGATTGCAGCCCCCACTTTTTCTTAAGTTGTGGAAGCACACCCTCTTCTTCCAATTGCTGTAGGGCAAGATTTAAAGCCTCTTTAAGTTCTTTATTATGCTTAGACAACATGATCGCACAATTCTCACTTGTCCCTTCTATAGGAAAAGAACCAAATGTTACGTTTCTTTCCGCAGCTGCAAGAGGTTTCAAAGTATTTTCGGCCGTAATAAATACATCCGCTCTTCCACTTTTTAATGCTAGAATCGCGTCAGTGGGACAAGGCAACCTCAATACACACAGATGCAAGGTGTCTGTAACATAAAAATCAGCCGTATAGCCTTCATTGACTACAATTTTAAAATTTTTTAAATCTTGCACCGAGCAAGGGTGGTGCTTTCCTTCGATATAGACAACAAGCAAAGGACTCCCCTGCAAATAAGGATTTGAGAATTCAACAACTTGTTTTCTTTCTTCCGTAATCGTCATACCCGTTGCCACACAATCAATCGTCCCTCTTTTTAACTCCGGAATCAAAGCATCAAAAGGCACATCCTTCCACTTAACCTGGTAGCCTAATTTCTGACACAGAGCTTGAACAAGGTCGATTTCAAAACCTACGATTTTTCCATTCTCAATAAAAGAAAAGGGCGCAAATTCAGCATTTGTACCAACACTTAAAGTTTGAGACACAGAAGCATATGCGCTATTTTCCGCCTTCAAAAACAGACAAGAAAAAACAAAGAACAGACATATTAAAAAGACATTATTTTTTTTCATGAAACTATTATCCTAAATGTAATACAACGCCTCACAAAGAGACTTAAAGACCTTCTTTATGTTTTTAATAGAAACTGGAATGACAAAGATTGTATTTTCTCCAGCAATACAGCCTAAAATGTCCAGATGAGATCGATCAATAAGATCACCTACAAAGGGAGCTGTACCTGCTGTTGTTGAAACAACAATCATTGTTTCGTTATGACAAACATTTGTGACAGCAAGCTGCAGCATTTGCATCTCTGTATCCTTATTAGGTAAAACATAAACACGCCGACCTTCCTCTTGCTTCATGACAACCCCTAATTTTTTTAAATCACGAGAAATCATCGCTTGGTTCGCATCAATCTGATACTCATCCTTTAAAATTTTCAGAATTTGCATTTGATTAGAAGGTTTGTAGTGTCTTATCACGCTCATTAAAACCTCTAACCTATTCTTTTGCTCCACATTTTCCATGAAACCAACCTTGTTCAGACACATAATTATTCAATAAAGCGAATATTTATGCAAGCTGCCTATAGCACAATCTCTTGAAATTCACACTTTTAAAAAAAATTGAACTCTTTCAAAACAAGATAGCTAAGGACAACAACGAAAAAACTTAATTATTTTTTCAAAAAAGATTATAAGAAAATTTTAAAGACAAATCTAACAAGGGGCTGATATGCCTTCCACGCTTTCCGTCATAGCGGCAACTCACGGGTATTACCTATCATCTCATAGCTACAGTTCTTCTTATCTTGGTCAATCCAACATTTTACAAGATGAAGAGGACGATCCTTCCATTGCCAATCTTCTCAATGCTCTTGGATATCTTCCTGGTTTTAGTCTTGCCAATGGAGTTTTGCGTTGCGTCTTTGCACACAATGCAGAAGACCTTTCAGTAGATTCCAGTACACCACTTGCCAAACGTCATTTTAAAATCCTTAAAATTTCACAGACTCTACGTGGTGTCATTGAATTTTGTGGCGCAGGGGCTATATTTTTAGTTCCTGATTGCCTTATCACGCTTGCAAGACATGCACCATGGAGAAATTCTTCCTCAACATTTCATATATACGTATGAATCAGTCGGCATGAAGCAAAATTTCTACTAATTCCTTTGGTGTAGATAAGAAAGGAGAATGGTCTGTATCCAACGCAACATGCAAACACTTATATTTGGCTGCCATTAAACGTTGCGCATCCAATGTCAGTGCATGATCTTTTTTGCACTCCACATACACTTTCGGAATATGAGCAAAACGGTCGTAGTCAATATCCACCTTTTCAGTCATGGGGTGACTACTCCCACGCCTAAAGGCGTGGGAGTAGTCACTCCAAGCCCAAGCTCCATGCCATGCGCCATGAATGAACAAAAAACGACTCATTTCTCTTCTTATATAGATTTAGAAGTTAACATTTAAAAAACGCATGTTTTTAAAAACATTTCTCATCGTGACACAAAGAACAGTTTTTTTCTTGCTCTTTGTAAAAAGGAAAAACTATACTTCCCTCATGAATAGTTTCCATTCCATTGCTTATTTTGCCCAGAACGAAGCATCAGGCCATTTTTATAATTACCATATGATGGTCCATAAAGCTATGAAACCTCTGTGCCAAGATGTTTCTGTTTATGTATCTAAAAATTCAAGCTTTGAACGCCTTCCTGAAGGTTGGATTCAGTGGTTCAGTCCGTTTTATAATCGCCGCAATCGACGAAAATTCTGGAAAGACTGCGTACGTCTTTTTCGCCAATCTACTTCTCTTCCTCGTGTTTTCTTTATTGAATTTTTTGGAAGAAGGGATTTTTTACTCTACAGCTTAGCAGCCCTGTTGTTTGCTAAAAAACGTGATAGTTTGTGGGTCCTTTATCGCGATGACCTTACCATTCGTCGTAAAAAAGACCTCTCTGTTATTCGTTTTTTTTCCAAATTACTAAATTGGAAATATCGAAAAAATTTCATTCCTCTTACTGATAGTGAATTACTTGTGGATGATTACGCCCAATGGTTTGGGAAAAGACCTACCGTTCTTCCTATTTTATATGGTCCTTTTCAAGCTGTTGCACCAATTACAAAACAAAAAATCATCTGTAGCTGGATAGGAAGCCCAAGACCTGAGAAAGGCAGCTGTACCATTGCCAAACTGGTGCAGATACAAGATCCAGCTTCAGAACGCATTGAACTTTGCGTATCAGGTGCGACTTATCTTCCAGCCATCAAAAACAAGATTTCTTTGCACTTAATCAAAGCCTTTTTATCTGAAGATGAGTACTACCAGACTTTAATGCGCTCCGATGTTGTGCTCCTGCCTTATGAACCTGAAAAGTATAAAAAACGCACTTCAGGCATTTTTGTTGAAACTATTCTTGCCGGAAAAATCCCCTTCGTCAAAGAAGGGAGCTGGCTGGCTTATGAATTAAAAAAATTTGATCTTTATGAACTTATTCTAGATTGGGAAAATGAGCAAGTCTTCACGCAAATTCTTGAACGCATCCAAGACACTAGTATCATAGACAAACTATCTGTCATGCAACAAGCCTATCTAAATTTTCATGGAGAGGAAAATTTTGCTCGTACCTTGCATAGACTTTGTCTAGCTCAAACCGAAGCATCTGAAAAGACCTCTAGTCATACAGAGCATAGTTATTCTTGCTGACATAGAAACAAGACGCTCCAAGCTGTCTTAATTTTCTACGTAGATAACATGCTTTATGTCTTTTAGCATTTTTATTAAAGATCAGCATGTATTGGCTTAAACCAACTAAAAAAGAACCTATTAAAGATAAAACATGTCCTAATCGAGGCTGAGCAAGCTTCTCTAGAAGTTGTTGAAAATCCTTAAGTTCCTCTGACATCACTTCTTCACAAATTTCATAGGCATAGTCATAAAGACGATAACTCATCAGAATGAGCAAGTACTTAGCAACTAGTTACTTAGGATGCTTAGAGAGTTTCAACCTTTGTAAAAAGACTTGCTTTGGCAACAAATATAAAGCATTAGCCCAGATAAGTTGAGGCGACGAATCAAACGTAGCAATGTTATTTTTGCGAATCCAATGTTCTCTTTCTAATTGAAAAAGCTGAAAGCCTGCCTGACGCATGAAGGCATCTATATCAGAAAATAAAGGCACCTGCTGTCGAATGGGACAAAATAAAACTTCAAGCTGGGCTCCTAAACATGTTTACAAGCTTTGTTGAGCTCCTTTAAGAATTTCTAGTTCCGCTCCTTCTGCGTCAATTTTAATAAAGTCAAGACTCTGCCCATCTAAAACATGATCCAAGGAATCTAATTCTATCCAGGATGAAGATTGTTGTTGTAAAGCTTTGGAAGCAGCAAAAGAATTCAAAACTTCTTGGTTAGGTTTAAAAAGAGAACTAGCAGGAGGATGCTCGGCTAAATACAAGGTCTTTTTATCTTTCCCAGACCACAGTCCCAATGGATAATTTTTAGATGCACACGACCCAAGCTGAGAACGAGGATCTGGATCAAACGTATAAAAAAAACAAAGACTCTCCCATTGTTGCCAGCGGGTTTCTGGCCCTCCTGTTGCTCCTACATCAGCAAGATATAGCCTCTCTCCTTGCAAAAGAGCTTTTAAAAAGTTAACGAATTTTGAATGAGAAGGTTGCACAGTATTTCCTTGGATGCTTAAATTTGACGAAACTTCGAGAGCTGTATGAAATTGAAAAAAATCGTGGCCAATTCTTTTCTTTTTAACTTATTTTCTCTAGCACGCTTCAGCCATGCCAGAAAATATCTTATTAAAGCCATGTTATACCGTCCAGATCCTTATAAAACTTATGTGCTATCTCGTAACAAACAACGTTCTTTGTGCATTTGGGCTCTAAAACAAATCAAACACCGCCATGCTCACTACGAGGATGATCTTTATTTTTGGAATCTTGGTCAAGAACAGTGGTTAGCTAACCTGGATCATATCCACGGGTTATATGAATACCTAAAAGGTTCTTTCGAATCACTCTATGCCTGCTCCTGCAAAAATAAAACTGTTTTGGATATAGGAGGATACATTGGCGACAGCGCACGCTACTTTCTTAGACAAGGCGCTCACAAAGTCATCATCTATGAGCCGGTGCCCAAAAACGTTGTATGCATGCAACACAATCTAAAAGATTACCAATCTCAGATTGAAATTATTGCTAAAGCTGTTGCAGATCAAGATGGAGAAATCACAATTCCTTCTAATTATCCTCCCGGACATATCGGATTTGGCAACACAACAGGAAGATATTCCTTACAAGTTCAAACAGAAACTTTTACTTCAATCTTACAGCACACACAGGTTGATTTAGCAAAAATAGACTGCGAAGGTTATGAGAAACATCTGCTAGATGTTCCAAATGATTTACTACGTAAAATTCCTTATTGGATCATTGAAATACATCATCCTTCTATTTCCGAACAGCTTAAGCAAAAATTCATCCAAGCGGGTTTTACACATAAACCTGTCCAGGTTCCCCATGAACATGTAGGCATTGATCACTTTCAGCTCACCTAAGACATAGGGATTTTAAACCTCTTTTCGCCCAGTATTTTTTGACTACTATTAATCATTATTTCCGTGTACAAGCAAATTTGTGCGGAACATAATAAAAATTTTAGCATCTGCTATTTTGATCCTATGCGCTCTGAAGATAGGAAGCTTTTTGTCTTCTTCAAAATCTCTTACACAGCTTGATGAAAACTCCTTACTTCGATCCATGACAATTGAAGAAAAAGTCGGTCAGCTCTTAATGGTGCACTTCCATGGAAAAATGGCGAATCAAGATTCTAAACAGCTCATTCAAAACCTCAAAGTTGGGGGTATTATCTATTACACATGGGCTAATGAACTTTCTTGTCCGCATCAAGTGCAAAACTTAAGTTTAGGCTTACAAAAACAAACTCACAAAAACCGCCTAAACATCCCTCTACTTATTGCTGTGGATCAAGAAGGAGGTGTTGTATCACGCTTACAATACGGCTTTACAGATTTCCCTGGCAATTGGGCAATTGGCAGAACAAACAATCCTCTACTTGCTCAACAAAGTGCTTATGCTCTAGGACAAGAGCTCAAGGCTGTTGGCATTAATATGAATCTAGCTCCTGTTATTGACATCAACACCTCCTCGCATCATCCCATCATTGGAATCCGATCTTTTGGAAGCGACCCTTACACTGTGAGCCTTTTTGCTGATTACACGTTGCGTGGTTATCAACAAGCTCAGATGATCGCAACTTTAAAACATTTTCCAGGACATGGCGACGCCTGCATAGATTCACACTGTCATCTACCCTCTTTGCAAAAATCTCAAAAAGAACTGGAAAGCACAGACTTGTTACCCTTTAAAAAGCTTGCCCAAGATGTTGAAGTCATTATGACGGCTCATCTCTTAGTGCCGGCTCTGGACCCCAAGCGCTGCTCAACACTCTCTGAGCCAACTTTGACATACCTAAGGGAAAATTTGAATTTTCAAGGAGTCATTCTATCAGATTCTCTTTCCATGCAGGCTATTGCAGAAAGCTGTCCTAGCTTTGAAGAAGCAGCTATTCAAGCCTTACAAGCAGGCTGTGACATGCTGCTACTTGGCGGTAAATCCCTGCTAGAAAGTCACTCCATGCTAGAATTCTCTTTGTCAGATATACAACGCATTCATCACGCTCTTGTGTATGCAGTCAAAGTTGGTCGTATTTCTGAACAACGACTTAATCAAGCCGTTGAAAGAATTTTGAATCTCAAAAAACGTTACCTTTCGATATCTCAAACAAAAAAACTTTCCATCCAACAGCATGTTACAACCCTAGATCATCAAAAAATTGCTCAATGCATTGCTTCAACAGCTTTACAAATTACCTCAGGTGATCCCACTTGCCTAAACTCTGTTCATCACAAACAACTTGTTGTCCTAGCCCCTCAACTGTTAGCTCAAAATATTAAAAATGCCTCCCTTCTTGAGTTAAGTCAAAAAACACAAAGCTGGTTTTATGACTTAGCCCCCTCTTATCATGATATCTCTGCCGCTCAATATCTCACTGAACAGGCTGACCTTGCTCTTATTTTTTGCTATAATGCTTGGAAGTACGAGGCACAAGCTGCCTTAATTCAGGCTGTGTTAGATCTTGGCAAACCTGTTATCTTAGTTAGCACCCGCGATCCTATCGATTCTTCTCTGTTCCCTCATACATATCTCACTCTTACGACTTTTAGCCCTTCCTTATTTTCTATGCAGGCCGTCTATAAGCTTTTAGCTGGAGAATGCAAATGAAAGGTTATTTTTTGTTTTTTTTCTTATCTTGCTTTCAGCTTCTCATAGCTTTGCCTAAGGAAGCCCTAGATAAAATAGGAGAAAAAATATGGTACAATGAATGTGCCCATTCTATAGAGGGTTTAACTCACTGGAAAGAAGGAGAAAATTTTGCATCTTTAGGCATAGGTCATTTTATTTGGTATCCTTGCGATCATCCCAAGATTTTTCAAGAGACCTTCCCCAATCTCATCTGCTTTCTTAAAGATCATCATGTGCTGTTACCCTACTGGTTAGAGCAAACACTTACTTGTCCTTGGAATTGTCGAGAAGAATTTTATGCAGATTTCCATAGTTCAACTATGCAAGATTTACGAGATTTACTTTTTGAGACTCGTCACTTGCAAACTCTATTTATTTTAGAACGTCTGGAATCCAGCCTGACCACTATTTTAGATATCCTTCCCTCACATAGCCAAGAACATATTTGTTCTTTATTTCTGCGCCTTAAAGAAGATCAACAAGGTCTATATGCTCTTGTAGATTATGTAAATTTTAAAGGACTTGGCACTCACCCCTCTGAAACTTACCAAGGAAAAGGCTGGGGATTACTCCAGGTTTTGCAAAATATGTCTGCTGAACCCAAAAATCTTATCTTTGAATTTGTTGAAACAGCCAAACAAATTCTTATTCAAAGGGTTCTTAATGCTCCTGCTGAACGTCAAGAGGAAAAATGGTTAAAAGGATGGCTCAATCGTCTGGATACTTATTTAGAGTCTTTTTAATATCTTTGTCTTCTTACAAAGTTGATGTTGTCAAAACGCTTTCTATCCGCTAGACTCCCTTTACATGTCTTTTCGCATCATTAAAGAAGTTAAAATTGACGAGCTTAATTGCCAACTCATAGAGTTAGAACATACCCCAACAGGTGCATCTGTCATGCACCTGGCCAATGACGATACAGAAAATCTCTTCAATCTCTGTTTTCGCACCCTTCCTTCAAGCTCTAATGGAGTAGCGCATATTCTTGAGCATACTGTGCTATGCGGTTCTAAACGTTTTCCAGTACGTGATCCTTTTTTTGGTATGACACGTCGCAGTCTTAATACTTTTATGAATGCACTTACAGGAGCCGATTTTACTTGCTACCCGGCAGCTTCCGAAACACCTAAGGATTTTTATAATCTACTTGATGTTTATCTAGATGCTGTTTTTTACCCCCTTCTAACAGAAGAAAGCTTTTTACAAGAGGGTCATCGTTTAGAGTTTGAAGAAAAAAACAATCCTTCTTCTCCCCTACAATACAAAGGGATCGTCTTTAATGAAATGAAGGGAGCTCTAGCTTCAGGAGAAGCCAGATTAGGTGAATATTTAATGGAAGCTCTTTTCCCTAACTTAACCTATGGGATCAATTCTGGTGGAGATCCAAAAGACATTCCAAAATTAACCTATCAAGAACTACTTGAATTTCATAAAACCTTCTACCACCCGAGTCGATGCCTGTTTTTCTTTTATGGCCATTTACCCTTACAGAGACATCTTGATTTTATTGAGAATAAGGTTCTACGCCATGTTAAACCGTGTACTCACCTTCCTGCTCTTGGTCCACAACCTCGCTTTCAACACCCCAAGTATGTTGTGCAAAACTACCCCTTTGCGGAAGATCCGAAGCAGCAAATTTTAATTGGTTTTGGCTGGCTGACCTGCTCGATTTTAGACCAATTAGAATTATTAGCTCTCCATGTTTTAGATATGATCTTAATGGGAACGGATGCAGGTCCTCTTAAGCGTGTTCTATTGGATTCAGGTTTGTGTACTGCCGCTGAATCTATTTTAGATCCAGATGTGAGTGAAATCCCTTATTTACTTATCTGTAAAGGCTGCCAAGATGAAGCTCCTCAAAAATTAGAAAAAGTTATACGCGATGCTTTAAAAACTATTGCTCAGCAGCCTTTTTCCGCTGACCTTATTGAAGGCGCTGTACATCAACTTGAAATGAGTCGTACCGAAATTTCTGGTCATTCCTCTCCTTATGGTCTTTCTTTATTTTTCCGTGCAGCTTTACTTAAACAGCATGGAGGCCAAGCTGAAGACGGCCTACGCGTCCATTCTCTTTTTGCACAATTAAGAGAAAAGATCACAGCGCCTGAGTTTTTTGGCGCATTAATTCATCAACATTTCTTGGACAATCCTCACTTTGTGATGGTGACACTCCACCCTGATGCACAATTAAGTCAAAAAGAGCTGGAAGAAGAACATGCTATTCTTAAAAAAATTCAAGATTCTCTCACACCTGAAGTCACAAAAACCTTAGTCTCACAAGCACAAAATTTAGAAACTTCGCAAGAAAAAGAAGATGATTATAACTTATTACCCACTGTAACTTTACAAGACGTGGCTCAAGAGGGAAAAGATTATCCTCTTGTGACGCAACGCTCGAATAAGGCTATTATTCATCACTATCCTTGTTTTACCAATAATCATCTCTATGTTGATCTTGTTTTTAATCTGCCTGCTTTATCACCTGACGATCTGCCATTACTGCGATTATTTGTACTCTTAGCACCCCAGCTTGGATGTGGAGGTAGAAACTACAAGGAACATTTAGATTATATTCTTCAGCATATTGGAGGAGCAGGTTTTGCATTAGATCTTTATCCTCAAGCCGACCATCCCCAGCATTTACGCCCTACTCTTTCTGTACGAGGCCGCTCTCTTTTTAGAAAAGCCGATCGATTGCTCAAGCTTCTTCGAGACATGATGCAAAACATTGACTTTACAGACCTGTCTAGGATCAAAGAACTTTTAGCTCAGCATTTGTATGAGATGCAAATGAGCATTCAAACAAGCTCCCTGCGCTATGCAATTAGCCTAGCAGCTAGCAACTTTACGCCCGGAGCATGGATTAACGAGCAATGGTACGGTCTACATTATTTTTGGGCCTTGCAACGTATTGTGCAGGATTTTGAAAAAAATCCTCATGGTCTCATAGAACAACTGCGAAGAATCCACCAAACCTATGTAGGTACAGGCCAAGGTGAACTTGTTGTCACTTGCTGTGAAGAGGAATTTGCAAACTTACAACGTTCGAATTTTTATGATCTTTTAGACCAAGATGCAAAACCTTTTATACCTTGGTCATGGTCTCAACCTCTGACGCCTGTGGCTTCTCAAGGACGTCTTACATCCTCTCCTGTTGCTTTCACAGCGTTTTTATTTCCAGCTGTTGCTTACACTCATCCTGACACACCTGCCCTTAGCCTTGCTTCTCAGATTATGGATAATACGACCTTGCATAAACGCATTAGAGAGCAAGGAGGTGCCTACGGTAGCGGCGCTACAAATAGCGTACAGTCTGGTATTTTTTATTGTTATGCCTATCGCGATCCTAACTTAAACTCCACAATCCACGCTTTTGAAGAAGCTATTGAAAATGTCTGTGCGGGTGAATTTGACGATGAAGATTTAGAAGAAGCAAAATTGGGACTTTTCCAAGAGTTAGATGCTCCTCTAGCTCCAGCATCGCGAGGTATGACAACGTTTTCACGTTTAAGAGGAGGTCGCACACCTCAACTACGCAAAGATTTTAGAGATAGACTACGCAACATGACTGCTCAACAAGTCATTGAAGCCTCGCAACAACATCTTCAAGCTCGCATACAAAATGCTGTACTAGTCAGTTTTGCTAATGCTGAATTTTTTGACAAAGACCATGCTGTCTTTCAAAACAACCCTTTACCTCTATTTGCTGTATAACTATGAATGCTGAACAAATTTTTCTTTCTAATCAGAAACAAATTTTTGATGATTTTTTTACCTTTCTACGTTTCCCTTCAATCGCTACAGATTCACAATATCTGCAAGATGTACAAGACTGCGCCTCATGGCTTAAAGCATTTATCGAAAATTGTGGCTTAGAGGTTCAGCAATGGGATGAACAAAATATCCCTACACTGCTTGCAACAGACTTGAGGGCAGGACCTCATAAGAAAACACTATTATTATACGCCCATTACGATGTGCAGCCTGTTGACCCTTTAAATTTATGGACCACGCCTCCTTTTGAGCCTTCCTTACGCGATGGTAACATTTATGCTCGTGGAGCCTCAGATGATAAAGGTCAATGCTTTTATACTTTATGTGCCATTCGAGATTTTATAAAACACTATGGCTCGCTACCCATTAATCTTAAGTTCTTAATTGAAGGAGAAGAAGAAAGTGGAAGTGTGGGACTCAGCAAACTTCTTAAAACAAAAAAAGAATCCTTACAAGCTGATCACTTACTTGTTGTAGACAGTGGTATGGAAAAGCTAGACCAACCCACCCTTGCTTTGGGAGCCCGAGGCATTCTTACGATGACCCTCAAACTCATAGAAGGACATGGAGACATGCACTCTGGTCATTGCGGAGGTTTAGCAATCAATCCCAATCGTGCTTTAGTACAGCTTTTAGCTAAACTCCATCATGAAAATGGACGCGTAGCCATTGAAGGTTTCTATGATGACGTTAAAGACCCTACAGCTGAAGAACGAGCTGGTTTAGACTGTCATTTTGATCTTCAAGCTTTTGAGGCCTGCCACGGGTTTCAGCCTCGTGGCATGGAGGAAGGCGTGGATCCCATTACATCAAATTGGTTTCGTCCAACTTTAGAGATTAATGGATTAAGCGGTGGTTACGGGGGTGAAGGCTTTAAGACAGTGATTCCTTCTGTTGCCTTAGCCAAACTATCTTGTCGTTTAGTTCCTGATCAGAAACCAGATAAAATAGCTCAATTAGTCACAGATTTTCTTAAACAACACACTCCTGCATCCTTGAAGCTAGAAATAGAAATTCATCCAGGCGCTGCTCCCGGCTTTAGACGCTTGCCTAACTCTTCTCTTGTTCAACTTGTAAGTCAAAGCTATGAAGATGTTTTTAAAGCTCCTTGCAAGAAAATTCTCATGGGAGGATCCATTCCTATTGTTCCTCAGCTTATGGAAGCTGCTCATGCTGAGGTTTTACTTATTGGGACTGCCTTACCCACAAACTGTATCCATGCCCCTAATGAACATTTCTCCACAGAAAGTTTTATGAAGGGTTATCTTACGATCTTTCGTTTGTTAGAACTTTATCAAGTTGAAGCACAAAAAAATAAAACTTAAACAAAGTTTTATTTTTTAAATGTATAAGTGTTTTGCATAGATGCACCAAATGTCGTGGTTGTCTATACTTTAGTTTTTTTAAGGAGGTCGCACGTGCTATTTAAAAAAACAATATTGTGTGCATGGATAGGTTTACTATGTGCAAGTCCTATCATTGCTGAAAACATCCCACCCTCAAAGGGAGAAGAACAGCTACTCAAACAAATATCCAAAGGGTTTTCGCAGGTAGCTAAAGCCGCCACGCCTGCTGTCGTCTATATTGAAAGCCAAGTAGAAGTTAAACCTTCTATGCGTTCAGGACGTGGTCCTCAAGAAAATCCCTTTGATTACTTCAACGATGATTTTTTCAATCGCTTTTTTGGTTTTCCTTACCAAGAAACTCCTAAAGCCCGTAAGGAAACTGCACGTGGAACAGGTTTTCTTGTTACACACGACGGTTACATTATGACTAATAACCATCTTGTTGAGGGCGCTAGCAAAGTCTCTGCCACTCTACAAAATGGCCAGGTCTTATCCGCTAAGGTCATAGGTACAGACCCTAAAACAGATCTTGCTATTTTAAAAATAGAAGGCAAAGATTTCCCTTTTCTTGCTTTTGGAGATTCAGATGCTCTAGAAGTAGGAGATTGGGCCATTGCTATTGGCAATCCATTTGGATTGCAAGCAACGGTAACCGTAGGAGTTGTAAGCGCCAAGGGCCGTAGTCAACTTCAGATTGCGGACTTCGAAGATTTTATCCAAACGGATGCTGCGATTAACCCAGGTAACTCAGGTGGTCCTCTTTTAGATGTCAATGCTCATGTTATTGGTGTGAATACAGCCATTGCAAGTGCTTCTGGTGGCTACATGGGGATCGGTTTTGCTATTCCTAGCAAGATGGCTTCCCACATCATGGAACAATTAATTAAAGACGGCATGGTCACACGTGGATTTTTGGGCGTTACTTTGCAACCTGTGGATGTAGATTTAGCTTCTTTCTATGATTTAGAAAGCCATCATGGGGCTCTTATTGCCGACATTATTAAAGGATCCCCTGCCGATCAAGCTGGCCTGAAACAAGAGGATGTGATTATTGCCTACAACGGACAGAAGGTAGAAAACCTGAATTCCTTCCGTACCGCTGTTTCGCTTATGCCTCCTGGAGCGACATTAAATCTGGTTGTTAGACGGGATGGGCAAACAAAAAATATTTCTGTGACCATTGCAGCGCTTCCCGCTGAGATTTCTGGACCTAACTCTCCTATGCAAAAACTAGGATTCAAAGTTCAGCCCCTAAATCCAGAATTGTCTCAACAATTAGGACTTAAAGATCTCAAAGCGGGCATTTTGATCACAGATGTCGAATCAGGCAGCCCAGCTGCCATGGCAGGTTTACGTCCAGGCGCAATCATTTTAGCTGTCAATCGCAAGAAGGTGGAGTCATTGGAAGAGTTTCAAACTGCCTTGCGTGAAGGTGCTGTGGAAGGCCGTATTTTGCTTAAGGTTGTTCAAGGCGACAGCGTACGTTTTGTAGCCTTGCATTTTGACTAAATCCTTTGAAAAATGATGATCAACGAAGAGAGTCTTGATCCTCTTCGTTGATCACAACATCCTCTTTATCTCTAAAATTTGTAATCAAAGACAACACTTCGTTTTGTAACTCAACAGCTTCTTCTCGGTAATGCGGAACTGTTTTAATAATCCGTGTAAGAATTTCTCTCTTTTTTAAAAGCGCTGACATATATAAAGAAGACAAACTTTGCTCTACAGCACGAATGTGTAAAACCTCTAACTCTTCTTTGATTAAAGCTAGTTCTTTTTTTGCAATATCCTGTCCTAACGAAGTGATCTTTTGCTGTACAAGCACTAACTCTTGCTCAGCTTGAATTAAGTCAGTTTTTAACTGACCTAAACTTAAAGTATGTGACATCTCAGCAAAGACAAAAAATAAGCTAAATAACATGCTTTACTCTCTTCTATTCAGAGCTTTTTTTCAAATCAAGCCACTATTACAAAAATATTTAGTTTATGCAAGGCCTTCTTTGTCTAGTTTCCATACCCAACAAAAAGACACTGAGAATAAAAAATATACAACTTAGGCAACTCTATTTTTTTTGAATTTTTTGAAATAACGCTTCATGACGAATCGTATCAAAAATAGGTTCCTCTAGAACTTTATGGGCAGAAGGTAGGCCCTCTCTCATGGCACATTCCAGCCATCCCACAGACGGTTCGGCTTGACCTAGTGCCGCAAAAGCATAGGCATTGATCAACGCCGTCTTATAAGAAGGAGAGTCTTGGAAGCATTGAGCTGAGATACTTGCTACCTTTTTATAGTCTTTATTGCGATAAGCCAGACGATGAAACAAAGCAAGCTGTTCTGAGTTAAGATAGGATTGATTGGGTTTGAGTAACTCATAAGCATCTTGATCACGTCCAGCTTCATAGTAAATCTGAGCCAACTGCGAGCATGCCATTGTATAGAGAATGCCTTTCCCAGCTTTAGAACGCACCTGCTCAAGCTTTTCAATAGCCAACTTGCCATGCCCCTCTTGTGCATCCAAATTAGCTTCTTTTAATAACTGTTGTAATTCAGGTTCTCGATCTTGTTCATTAAAGATTTTGTAGTAGCGTAACGAACGGAAACTCTCGAATGT
Organism: Verrucomicrobiota bacterium; assembly: GCA_018239815.1. GTDB lineage: Bacteria > Chlamydiota > Chlamydiia > Chlamydiales > JAAKFR01 > SZAS-3. The sequence goes on from JAFEGP010000017.1 coordinate 22,204, forward strand.
AAACATCAAAAACAGAGCTCCTGCTAAAAGCATCCCTACTGCAAAAAATAAAATACTGACAACAATAGAGATGACTAAACTCGCAACAAGAGCAATTTTAATACCTTTAAAGCCAAAGATAGATTCCAAAATAATGCTCAGAAGATGACCTCCGTCCAAAGGCAACACGGGAAGCAGATTAATGATGGTCCAAAAAAGGTTGGCCACAAATGTAAAACGTAACACAAATAAAGCAACTGGGTTTTGTACGGATAAGAAATGAAGCAAAATATAGGCGGCTAAACTTAGCAATAACCCTGCAAGAGGACCATTCAGAACGACTAAAAACTCTTCCCATAGCTTGAGTTTACGACCTTGTCGATAGGTAAAACCCCCAAAAGCAGCTAATTCTATACGTGCCTTTTGTTGAAACACTAAGGCCGTTATAGCATGGCCTAATTCATGAAAAAGGACTGAAAAAAGAATAATAAAAATACATATTAGTGCATTTGCCACAGAATTAGTCCATAACCAGCCAATTAAAAAAGAAACGAACCAAAAAAGGGGATGAATAGAAATTGGAATTCTACCAGGCAAGGTTAGCATATGAATCCTAACTAAGAATTTGTTTGAGTGTTTTCCCTATTAAAGCAGGAGTAGGAGCTAATGTCACGCCGGCTTTCTTTAAAGCCTCTATTTTTTGTTGTGCCGTGCCTTTTCCCCCTGAAATAATCGCACCCGCATGCCCCATTCTTTTACCAACAGGGGCTGTAAGACCAGCAATAAAGGCAACAACGGGTTTTGTAGCATGAGCCGCTATCCACTGTGCAGCTTCTTCTTCAGCATGGCCACCAATTTCCCCAATGAGTAAAACAGCTTGTGTTTGAGGATCTTTCTCAAAAAGTTGGAGCAAATCAATAAAATTAGTTCCGTTGAGAGGATCTCCTCCGATCCCTATACAGGTACTCTGTCCCAAACCTTCCTGGGTTGTCTGCCAGACAGCCTCATAAGTTAAAGTTCCAGAACGAGAAATAATACCCACTTTTCCTGATTGGTGAATGTAGCCTGGCATAATTCCAATTTTGCACTGTCCTGGACTGATCAACCCTGGGCAATTAGGACCAATCAATCTTGAACGACTACGTCGCATAACTTGTGAGACCGCCAGCATATCACGTACAGGGATGCCTTCTGTAATACATACAATCAATTCAATTCCAGCTTCTTCTGCTTCAAAAATAGCTTCAGCAGCGTAAGGGGCGGGTACAAAAATCAAACTTGCCTGACAATTTGTAGCTTGTTTAGCTTCTTTCACCGTGTCAAACACGGGTAGCCCAAGATGTTGCTGCCCGCCTTTTCCTGGTGTCACGCCTCCTACAAATTTAGAACCATAAGCAAGACATTGCTGCGTATGAAAGCTACCAGCCTTACCTGTGAAACCTTGCGTAATCACAGTCGTATCTTGATCAATTAGGATTGCCACTTGATTGCCTCTTTTGCTCCCTCTTCCATGGAGTTGACAGATGTAATTTTAAAACCAGAATCAGCTAAGCATTTTTTTCCTATTTCTACATTGGTGCCTTCAAGACGTACGATTAGGGGAATGTTCACAGACTGTACCTTCAGAGTGTCCACAAGCCCGTGAGCTAGTATCCCACAATCCATAATCCCTCCAAAAATGTTGACAAAGATCACACGTACACGTGAGTCCGATAAAATGATCTTCAAAGCATAGGCAACTTGCTCTTGTGTGGCGCCTCCACCGACATCTAAAAAATTTGCGGGCTTGCCCCCATAGTACTGAATGATATCCATGGTAGCCATCGCTAAACCCGCACCATTCACAAGGCATCCAATTGTTCCATCTAAGCCAATATAGGCAAGCCCTTGTTGCCTAGCTATGCGTTCACCGGGTGTTTGCTGATCTGGATCGTACCATTGTTCCATACCAGGCTGGCGATACAAGGCATTGTCATCCACACTTAATTTGGCATCCAGAGCAACCAGTTCTTGTTGTGCGGTCAAAACAAGAGGGTTAATTTCTAACAGAGAAGCATCACTTGTAATAAAAGCTTGTGCGACTTGTGTGATCAATTGACCACCTAAATGCCTTATATCTCCTTCCCAACCCAGAAATTTAACCAATTCAAGAATGTGATAGCTACGTACAGATCCATCAAGTTGAATAGGAATTTTGATTAAAGATTCAGGTTTTGTCTTAGCAATCTCCTCGATATCCATGCCTCCTTCTGACGAAGCTAAAAGCATAGGCTGAGCGCTAGAACGATCCATAATGGCTGCTAGATAGTACTCTTTTTTAATATCTACTAAAGGTGTGATAAGTACTTTGTTACAAATAATGCCTTGAGAACCTGTTTGAGCTGTGATAAATCGCATGCCCAGCATTTCTTCAGCTGTGCGTTGTAACTGCTCGGCTGTATGAGCGATCTTCACTCCACCTGCCTTACCGCGTCCTCCTGCATGAATTTGTGCCTTGACAACTCCTTGCTGCCAATTGAACTCTTTCATCCCCTCTGCAATTTCTTCTTCATTGGTAGCAAGAAAAAAAGGAGGAACAGGTACACCAAACTTCTTCAGCAAGACCTTTGCTTGATATTCGTGAGTATTCAAAATCCCTACCTATCTAAAGTGTTTATGAGTTATAATCTGTTTTTGATCAATGTTTAAGTATCTTGGAAATAAACTTCGCCAGCTGTTTAGTGAGAAAGTCGATGAAGATAAGCTCGATCAAATGGAGGAGCTATTCTATCAAGCAGACTTAGGAGCCCGCACAAGCCAAGAACTTGTGAAATCGGTGCGTGAGCTCTACCGTCAACAACCTCATCTTTCTGCAACTCAAATCTTAGACAATATTAAAAAAGAACTTGAGTCCCATTTATACCTCTATGCAGAACCTGCTCAGCATGCTTCTCCCCACGTGATCCTCATTGTTGGTGTGAATGGAAATGGCAAAACAACAAGCTTGGCTAAGCTTGCTTATTTCTATCAAAAGCAAGGAAAGTCTGTGTTACTGGCTGCGGCTGATACTTTTCGTGCTGCGGCTGTGGAACAGCTTGCCATTTGGTCGGAGCGTTTAGGAGTTGATATCGTCAAAGGAAAACATGGAGCTGATCCTTCTGCCGTTGTCTTTGATGCGATTACAGCTGCTAAAACACGAGAAAAGGACTTAGTTCTTATCGACACTGCAGGGCGTCTACATACAAAATTAGATCTTATGCAAGAGTTAGAAAAGATACGTCGTGTAGCAAGCAAAGCGGCACCAGGGGCTCCTCATGAAACTCTGCTTGTACTCGATGCAACCATTGGTCAAAATGGTATTGAGCAAGCCAAGGTCTTTCATCAACATACTCCCCTAACAGGGTTAATTCTTACAAAATTAGATGGATCAGCAAAAGGCGGAACTGCCCTTGCTATTCAAAGGGAACTAAAATTACCAATTCGGTTTATGGGAGTAGGTGAAGGTATTGAAGACCTTCAGATTTTTGAACCTAAAAAGTTTGTGGATCAACTTCTGGATATGAAAAACTAGACTTCTTCAGACTGTGCTGAAGCCTGTCCAAGATACCATTCTTCCCTTTCTGCCAAGTCTAGCAACTCATCCATTGGAACATAGTTATACGTGGTCTCGATGCTTTGAACATATTGCATGTAATCGTGATGTCCTTGACTTAAAGGGGTCTGCTCATCCCCCTCTGCTATAAGCTTTATAATAAATGATCTCACTATTGCTACTTGATGCTTTTCTCGATTCAACGCTAAAATAACTAGAGAGACTTCTTCACCAATCTTACCTTGAGGATCCTGCACTGCCACAAAATAATTCGATAGAGATTTTGTGCTTTGGTTATTAGATTGGAATACATCGTATGAGTTCTCTACATTGTAGACATGCCCTGGCAATCTTTGTAGTAGCACATGAAAAAACGGTCGATTGTTATCTATAAACTTTCTAATTCTAGGATCTAAGTCTTTGTTGTCATTCAAATACCGATCAACAGACCCAATTGCAACCTCTCTTACAAACCCCGACCTGCCAGATGCAATGATTAAATCACGTTCTTCCTTGCGAGCCTGAGCAGCAGCCATCTCTTCTAGAGAACGATTCATAGTAGGTGTAGGGTTACGAACAGCCTGTCTTAATACCCGTATTACTTCTATTTTTTTTTGTCTTATAACATATTGACGTGTCCATACCCCGATCTCTAAAAAAGCTAAGAATCCCTCTGCAGCCATAAAGCTATACGCTCCGATAGGCTTGATTTTGCCAAGATGATTGAGAATATGTCCTAAATCTACCCCTCTGCAAGCCAAAAGGGCCAGGATACCAGTCGCTAGCATTGTAATTGCAAGAATACTCACAGCAGCCTGCATTTTAGGCTTCTGAAGCTCATTAGCTACGGATGTTAAGTTTCTCTTACAAGGGTTTATCATGTCTATAATTCTAAAATAAAATTATTTATTCATAATTAAATGAATAATAATTTTAATTAAAGGAATGATTTATTTTTCTTAATAAAAAAATCTCTTTAAACTGACTTAATAAGAGAGTTTAAAGAGATCGGATGTTTTTAGCGACGACTTTGATTCGAAGAAAAGATCTGTAAGAGATACCAGAAAATCATAATGACATTGATATACATCTTAAGAGCCATCATCATAGAAAGCTTATAAGACGCCACCGATCTCACATCTGCTTGCATACTGAACTGACGGATTGTCTGCGCATCATAAGCAGTAAGTCCCACAAAGATCACAAGGCCAACCCAGCTAATCATCACATGCAACATCGTAATGGGCATGAAGAAAGAAAGAATCAAGCTAATCAAGCTCACAACAACTAAACCAATTAAACCCATGCTCAGAATACGACCTAAGCTCGTCAAATCTGACCTTGTAAACATACCATAGAGCATGGCTACAGCGAAAATTGTTGCAGCACTTGCAAACGCTGCCCAAATTACCTGTCCACCGTACGCTGCAGCAAAAGCAGGTAAAATCGTACCAAACATCAATCCCTCAAGACCTGCATAGGTTAAAAATAAACCCACGACAGTTCCTAATGAATGACGGACCAAAGAACGTTGAATGGCTAAGGCTACACCAAATGTTCCAAAAGCCCAAACCCACCAAAAAGGCATGAGTTTAACGTACAAGCCTGTCTGAATAAGAAGTAAAGCAATGAAAGACGTGAAGGCAAGCCCAATAGCCATCCAGCCATACACGCGGGTAGAGAAAACCCCTACATTACGTGCATCCTGCACCTGTATTGTATTTCTATCGAATAAGACCATATTGCATCTCCTTTAGGGTCCTATTATGCATAAATTAGATTTTTTGGACAGTTTAGAAAATTAACTTGACTAGCATCAAACCCAGTTCTAACACCACAAATAAAACTAAAATCAACAAGAACCAGTTTGGAATTTTGCTCGGAAAAGAACGTTTTCCAATCCAAATCATCATGATCGGTAGAAAGCCAAATAATAAGGCGCTTCCAATACCCCCAGCATAATGCAAGGCATGCAAAAACAAACAAGGGTTAGCTGTAGAAAACACTAAAGGAGGCACAATGATCAGCAATAATAAGCCAAGACGATTCCAACCCGTCTTTTTCACACGCAAACCATCTGCGAGAAAGTCTAGACCTGCTAAGGAAACACCCCAGAAAGACGTTACAATGGCAAAAAATGCAAAAGCTTGACCAATCCCATAGACCCAAGAAATCCCTAAAGCTGTTTTTAAAGGTGCCACAGCTGTGCACCCCATCACGCGAGCTGCCTTTAAGTCCTCAGCAGAAACTAATCCTAAGATCAATCCTTCCCAGATGATATAAATCACCAAAGGTACTGCCAACCCAGCTACAATAGCAGCATAGACAGCTCGTCGATTACGACCTAAATAGTCCGTGAGTGTAGGAACTAAAGATTGATATCCAAAGGCTGTAAAAACAACAGGCGTAGCAAACAAAGCCGAAGGCCAGTGGTGATCAACAAGACGTACGGGCTGAACATGACTAAACCCGATGGATACAAATGCTAAAAAAGAAAGAATAAGTCCGGCCATGAAAACAACGTTGATTTTATCAACTACCCAAGGCCCCACCCAAACAACAGGCGTAAAGAGTAAGGCAAAGGCAATAGGCCCCAACCACGCAGGAAGATGAAACAAGGAAACAAGTAGTTCCCCTCCACCAGATAGGTAGGCAACGGTGAGCGAAACAAATAAAAATAAATATAAAACCCAAGCAGCGGCCTTTCCAAATCTACCCAAAGTCATATTAGCCATTGAAATCAGATTGACTTCTTTGGGGCTCCATAAGAAAACATCTACAAGCAAAATGCCTGTTGCAATCATAAAGGCACAGCACACCAGATAAATAAGAAGAGCTGGGAAAAAACCTCCCTGCGCCGTAAGTACTGGTAAGGCTAACATGCCCCCTCCTGTTGCTGTTCCAGCTACAAGAAGAGCTCCCCCGAAAATCGATCCTTTTTTGTAAGACATCAGGCCATTGTACAAAACTAGCGCTTACAAAAAAAGCGTTATTCTATTTTTGAATAGAATTTCAATCTAAAAAAAACATCTTTAAACACAAAAAATATTAATAATTTAGAGCTTGATGATTTGGGTTTTAAAAGAAGTCTATTGCTAGTTGTGCATATATAGTCCACATATATCAACCAACATTTATTAAGCTATAGACTCTCTGTGGGTTGAATTAAGCTTATCCCGGATTGTCAACCAAACAAAAGGAAGAGCAACAATTGCCAAGTGTCCTAAAAAGGGATAACGATGATTCTGTTTATTGATTTCTGGAAACGAGTAACATCCAGGAACAAAAGCATCTGTCGTTGATCCAAACATGCAGTATTTACCCCGTTGAAGAGAGACTTTTTGAGCCAAACCTGCTAGCGCTTCACTGTTTTCTGTCATCTGGTGAAAACGTTTTGGCTTGATTATATCTGGAAGAGCGTCCATGAGTGGAGACCCCTGCCAAGGGGTTGCAATTGTAAAAACACGTTCGATGTCAATACTACGGCTCTGAGCTAAATTTTCAGCAGCATAGCTTGCTACAAGACCTCCCATTGAATGCCCAATAAGAACAAACTTTGGACGATGACCTGATCGCGTTTGGATTGTAGATAATTGACCGATCACAGATTGGGCATAATCATCGATACCTTGTGATCTTTGATTCATGACACTGCCATTTTCTTCCAAATTAATTTCAATGAATGTTCTGAAACCATTTTGTAAGAAAGGCTTGCCGAATTCCCATGTGCCGGCATTCGAATTGGTACCGTGGATAAGAACAATCAATTGCTTGTCTGGCTGAAGATCTTCATCTTTAATTAGGCAATCCGGTTTAAATCGATGATAAATGAGAAATAAACCATAAGGAATAAGAAGAGCAATATCCAATATAATGGATAAAGTAATGCGAGGAATGCGAGTTGCAATTTCGACTGTATTTTGCATTTTAGAGATATTATCTTTATGAGCAAGCTTGTTACTATGGATAGGGTCTTTACCAACTTCTGTGAGAAGGGTTCCCAACACATAGCTTCCAAATATAAGACCAATACATCCATTTCTCCCAATTAATGTAATGGTTCTATTTAACCAGAATGATAAAGAGCTTGTGGGAATAGAAGAAAGGCCAATAGCACCAATTGTGATACCACCCATACAGATTCCAATACCCAAAACACTTAGGGAAATTCTGACGATACGTGGAGGTACATAAGAACAAGGCAAACAAAAAATCTGACTCTCTTGAAGCCCAACACAAGCGGTTGTCATACAGCCTTTTTAGAAAAAAATTATAACAAGTTAATGATTATAGATGACATATAAATCTCTGATCGACACAAATTTACATTAGAGTTCTTCTGAAACCTAAATT
>JAFEGP010000018.1 GCA_018239815.1 Verrucomicrobiota bacterium
TAAATGAATTTTTCAACACAGCCCGTAGCAAGCGTCTTTCTTCCTTTTTCTATACAAAACAACCTTATTTTTAACGATGGGGAGGGAGACTATGCACCACAAGTTGCGTCCACAACAGTCTACCCAAATCACGTAACATGTAATTACCAAGAATGGCAAGCAGCTGTTAGCGCCGCTTATATCTTTCGTTTAGCTAGAACACTCAAAGCCATCCCTTTTGTTTCTTTGGAATGTTCAGGTGTAAATGTGGATTTCAAAAATGCCGTTATTCAAACTACATCTAATCTTGCTCCCGCTATACAAGGAATCTCTCCCAATCTGTTGTTTTCAGCTTCACCTCTTGTGGCTACCTTATACGACTTACAACAACAGACTTGGCTTGGCTGTACATTTGGAACCTCGTTTGTAGGGAACAACTGCTTTGCGGCAAGTATAGAATGGCGCTTTGCCAATGAAAATGCTTTTTGTATAGATTTTAATGTGAATTTTTAGAGTGGAGTAAATTCATGTATCGCTATCTGATCTGGATATTATTCTGTTTAACTTCTCAGATAGGTTTTGCTCTTCCCATCATCAATCCTTGGGAATATGCCCTTATGGGCTATTCTTGTAGGGAAACCACCTGTCATAAATGGAAAAATTGTTCTTTAAAAGCTGGGTTTTTGGGTGATTATGTGTTCAACCGCAAGCTGGAAACACAGCCAAATTCCATTCCTTCCTCTATACCCTCTGATATTTATCAAACAAGACTGCAAACTTATCAAGGCCTGTTAACATTTAACTTATGCGATCGTTTTGAGTTTTACTCAGGTTTTGGAGCTACGCAAATCTCCCTTCTTACACCCGCTAGTTCTTTTAACTATCAGTTTACCGGGACTTTGCAAATCCAAGCGACTTTACCTGCTATTCTTTACTCTTCTAATAATTTTCCTTTTTTTGATCCAAACAGCCCTCTGTCTCTTACAACGAACCCTTCTTTCTGTTATGTTGTAGGACTTAGTAGCATTCTATGGACCTGTAAAAATTTTGTCTTAAGCACATCAGGACATTACTTTTACACAAATCCTTCTATTGAAAGCGTCACGTTACCACCAACTATGGAATATAACGCTTTAGCTAATCTTGGAGCGGGAAACTTTGGAGGGGCTGTACCCATGGTTGCCTCTTCTACCGTCTACTTGCCCAATACCACTTTGAACTATCAAGAATGGCAAGCCGATCTATGCTTAGCTTATGCTTTATGCCTTTCTCGCAACCTGAGAGCTATCCCATTCGTTGCTATTGAATTAGCTGGGGTTTTAGTCAATTTTGGCAATGCCGTTGTAACAACTTTTACGCAAATTCCACCTTCTGTAGGTGCCTTCAGCCCCATCTACACAACTCCCACTGCATTTACAGCTAATCTCTATGATTTATCTCAACAAAGACTTTTTGGTTATACCATTGGAACTTCTTTTATAGGCAGGAATCGCTTTGCTGCTGGAATTGAGTGGAGATTTGTGAATGAAACAGCTTTTAGCGTAGATCTCAATTTTAACTTCTAAAGTTCATTCCAGCCTTGACTCACGCAACCAATTAGAAGGCAAAGATGACGGACATATCAAAAACTTTATAGTTGAAATCTCCACCAATACCAGAATCGCGAGGGGTACTATGAGCCGCTTTAGCCCTTAATGACAAACTGTCTGTCATAGCATATAAAAAGCTCACTTCCCATCCTCTATAATTTGCAAAGCCTCCTACAACTCCAGGTGGTAAGCCTAATAAAATAGCATCGGAAAGCAGCGTGTTGGCAGCATTGCCATGTCCAATGCCAGCTAAATCAAACTCTGGCACAGCTTGAGCCTGTACACTTTGATAGATGACATCCAAAGACCAATCACAAGCTTTGCACAGTTTCCCTAATGTAAAGCCAGCATACCAAGCATTGTTAAGTTTTTGACTATTTGTTGTTTTGGAAGGTCTAGCATTATGATTACATAATACGGCTGCATAAGCATACAGGGTTTTACAATGAGGTAGACCTATCTTTCTTTCGTAACCAAAGAGCATCTGCGAAACCAAAAATGCATAACGCGGATTGTTCGCAATAGTTACATTCCCAGACCCAGTTAGATTACCATAGTCAAGTGTAGGAGCGCTTCGATTCCAGTTAATAATACTATACTTAAAGCTAAAACCCGTCCCAGCCCATCTATTCACAAATGTTTCCATTGCCCATCCGTAGTGATTTGTGAAACTATCAATCACAAAGGGGCCACCATGGATGGTAAACTGTCCGATTGTTGGGATTTTTTTCTGATAAAATAGATGAATCCCATCGAAAAATGTTGAAAATTCGACTCGTGATTCATACAGATAATCTAAACGCGTTCTTCCTACTTCAATGTAACAATCAACATCATCACCGCAATGATAGATATCATATCCAATAAAGGCCCTGTCTGTTTCCGTTTTGGTTGCTGTGCCCCCATCTGACCCATCATAGTTGACCCAACGAAGCTTATTGGTCACCCAGGCTTTGGGGGCTGTATAATCTAAGAATAAGTTAACCTCACTGCGGAAAGTATTTAACGCTGTATTAGTGCCTGTGCCGCGCTGTTTAATACCATTAAGAGATTCTCCCTGAGTCGTCCACCTTGCCCTCACGTCACCAGCAATAATGAGATTACCCTCTTTTTGACGGCATTTGATTAACCCACGACTTTCGATAAAATCTCGCAAAACACGAGGATCTAGCATGGTATCAGCATCGGGACCAATGTCTCCTTCTGCCGTAAATCCAGCAGCACCCGGTCCCAAATTGTCAACAGCCGCTGTTAAAGTACCAGCTTCATTTTGCTCTGCAATAGATTCTTCTAAGGCCAGCTCTGTTTCTATTTCTAAATCAATTGTTTCTGTTTGTTCTGTTTCAAGGAATGGTTGATCGGATGCAACCTCTTCAGCTGCCCAAGCTATCCTTAGCAGACAAAAAATAGAGAAAATAAAAATAAAACTTCTCACCTTCTCCACTGTAACTCTTGTGAAAAAAAATGTACACAAACTAACAAGCAAAATTTTTATTTAAGAACCTAACCATACAAAACTAGATACGAAGTTTTATTATTTATCTAAACAATCATTATTAATATTGCAAAAAATTAAAGTTGATAATATTATGTTTTTATTAAAAACTAAGGAGTTTATATGTCAGCAGTTTCCGGTGCTCAAAGACCTCATTTTGAAAGTCCTTTTGTTGGTTTTGATCAAGTTGAGGACCTTCCTCAAATTCAACAACAGATTGAGAGGGTTTTTGCCAATCTTTTTGCTCCTGCTGAATCCAGAGAATTTCCTCATGCATCTGCTCAAGAACAACAAGACCTCGAAGACAGAGAGTTGGTAGAGGAATATCACACAACAAGAGCAGGAGCCATTCGTGCTTGTTATTTGCCTCAATTGCCACATGATGCTTTTCGGCAGGTAGACAGTCTCATGGTGGGTTGCCTTGGAACCTCCGATATGATACGTATGGTAGCACGCCATATCGAACTTACTTCTTATCTTGACACTGAAGATGAAGAGATTGGCGATGCTATAACAAACTTAACTGAACACACTGCTGCTAATATGAGGGAGACCATTGCGCCAGCCGTACGCACTCTTTCTAAATTAACAACTGATGATATGCTTGGCCCTATCTTTCTGGCATGCGTTCAAGCCCATAAGATACCTTCCCAGTTTATACCGCCAGAAGATGAATATTCTCGCAGTTTTTGCAAAGGGCCAGCAAACAGTTTCCTAGCCATGGATGCAGTTATGAATATTTTTCTGACGTATGATCTTTCTTCCGCTTCTTTTATGGAGTCGTTACGTCTTCGCCGAGACACATTAGGTAATGCGTATTCTCTTTTGCAAAGCGGTCATGATTTAATCACCCTATTGCGCGACGAGTTACCAAATCTTGATGAAAGAGTGCACTTACAGCTCGCGGGTATCACCCCCGACCATTTCCAAAGAGCTGCTCGAGTTTGTCAAGATGCTGTGACAGAAATTAACTCCATTCTACCTCAGGCGATGCAGGAACTGGCCGACAATTTAGCTGCAAGGTTCGATCGTCACCAAGAACGACCCGACAGAGGATGGAGTCGTTTTCTGTAACACTTAGCCATTAGCCAAGACGAGTCTGAAATTTTTTTACACCATCCCATACTCATGGGGCTTCACATAAATGCCCCAGTCTTTTCTTGCTCGTCCATCAAGATAAGATTTCCAAGCAGAAAGGGGACGACCTCTAACGCCTAACATATCAAAAGTCCAAAGCTCCAACTGACCTGTTCCAGGATTCACAACAAATCCTAAGGAAGACTTCCCTTCCCAATTAGGATCTGCAAATAAAATAGGAGCAGGAGCTCTTAACTTTAAAGAGCGCATAGCTTGTATGAGCTCCTTAATGTAAAAAGTTTCTGTTGCCGTCTTACCACTAGCTAGCATTAATAAAGCTTGAGCTAAGTGCTGAATATCGCAAGCCGATACGATATGCTGAACGGGCGGATGCTCTTGCTGATAGACTTGCATAAGCTTGGCCTTGAGTTGATTATCTACCGAAGGCATCATATCCCAAATCGCAACCAAATGTTTGGTCAAATCTACATCAAAACAAAAAGGGAGATGTTCTAATAAAATCTGATCTATATGATCCAACATGCTTGTATAGACAGGCTTAAGCCATGTTTCATAACTAAGAAGCGAAGCAACATGTGCTCTCCAATCAACAGGCAGCAATCTTTGACCAGGCATACCTTTAAGAGCTTGAGAAACAAGATGCTGATAACCTTTAGGAAAAAGTTCTATCAAATATTGCTGTAGCCATTCTTGATGAAGAGGCTCCAACCATTGTTGAGACCAAAACGCTTCTTGAGGGGCGATCCAATGATCTCTTACCCAGCTATACGTATAGCTTTGATTTTGCCATCCTTGAATAAAAGGATCCCAAGCTGGTTTTAAAATAAAAGCATGAGTGGGACTATAAGCTAACAATCCTCCTTGAGGAGAGTCGATCATTTTCTTTTGCGTTGTTAAAGGGAGTTCTTTTAACGTATCTAGATAAAAGACAAGCAGCTCTACTTCTCTTTCTATCCATCTTTTAACCTCTGTAGGAGGTGTTGTATGACCAAAATATGTGCTGACCAACGTCCCCATTGTCCCACCTGAAACGTAACTCCATGGGGTACGTTTGACTTGATCCAAATGCTTTAAAGGATGTTTATAAGTAGGCTCTTGGTAATGATTTGCCAACCTATAAATGCTTTTTTCCAGGAAAGTTGGTTCTCTAATAGCTAAAATTATCTCGGTAATCAGTTGACTGACTTCTCTTTGGACTAAATTTAACTCTTTTTTTTGTGAAAGCTCCGTTTCTGTAGCGGTAAAAAAGGCGCTTAATGCCTGTATATAATCAGGTGCATGGTATAACAACGTCCAAACAGAAGGATTATTACGACCATGTTTATAAAGTAAGCGAAAGCCCGCTGGCATATCATCATAAATCCCCACATTGACCTCTTTCATGCCAGCGTCATAGACCTCCTGAAAATAAGAAGGAAATTTGTCTAAGTAAAAAGAAACTAGAATTTGCCATGTAGAAACCAACTGTTTTCCTTTTTCGTGAGTTTCATCACGACGATCCAGTATACGATCTAATTCCACTCGCTGGACACGGTATTCCGATTGAATCCAACGAGCTTCTTGCTCTGTTGATACATGCCGAGCTCTAATCTCTAAAGATTTAACTTGGGCATAAGTGTGATCATACATAGACTGAAAATGCGCTATTTCTTCATTAATTTTCTCAATTTTAGACTGTAACAATCTATGTATAAGAGCTGTTAAACCATCTTCTTGCTCAGACTCTAATCCAAGACTAATGCAAAGATTCCAGCGGCTAGTATCTGCTTTCACCTCCGCAAAGGAAGCTAAAGTAAACTCCCATGCTTTGAGTAAAGGATGTTCTGTTTGAGCTACAAAAGACTCTTTAGCAGCATCATATGCTTTTAAATAATCCTCACACGCCTTACTTTTTTTTGTCCCAATACGATGCACAAAACCCGACCCAAGAAAGGGCATGTGTATCTGTTGTAATCGTTGTTCTTCCACTTCTTCGCTGGTTACTTCATAGACTTGAAGCAAAACTTCTGAAATAAGATTTTCTGCTGTAAATGTAGCAAATGAAAAATCCTTTTTTCCCCACACTCTTTTAAGCAAATCCGCGCAATTCTTTTCTTCTTGTTGAAGGATGCCAGCTGCTTTAAAAGCAGCTAGTAACCCCGGAGCTAAGCTCAAGCTCTGGAAGGGATCTTCTCCCAAAGACTCCCACTCAACCGGGAACCTTAACGCTCCTAAACCCACATGAGCTGTTAAAGGAACAGAATATTCATAACCTTGAAAGGTTCTCTTCAGTGCTCCTGTGCCAAATATTTGGGCTAAGTCAGAAAAAAATTGTAGGGGCTGATGATGATGGATCAAAATGGCAGGCGCTGTAGCAAAACAAGATCCTACACTTTGACGAAGAGGAGCTAACCAAGCAGATAAAGCAGCTTTACGTGCCAAAGCATCAGATAAGGGGACCGAACTAGATAAAAGCAGGGCACGCCGTATCAAATGTGAGGCATGCTCTTGAGCATATGGCATTTTAACACGTTTAAAAGCAGCTTCAACATCTAGATTTTTACTCAATATCTGCAATTTGGTTAATATCATCTCCATGCCCAGAGCTTCCTGCTCTCCATCTAAACCCAAAGAATAAACATAAGAAGACAGGTGTTTTGTTAGGAATAGTAAGGACTTAGGATCAATTTTCCCTTGGGGATTGATAATACGTTCGGCAATAGAGCGAGCAAAATGCAACATTTTCCAAGAAGAGGGTGATTGCATTTGACTCGCTTTAAACAGATGTAATTGCTCTGAAGAGATTGGGATCAACACACTTGTTTGTTGAGCTATTACACGTTGGAAAACATCTTCTAAGAATTGACAAGAAGGACAGTGAGATAAAGGCATGATTCCTCACAAAATTTTAAAAGCAAGCACAACAACTTCATCTTCTTGCTGAAGATCTGCTATGAATTGCTGATATTCAAGGTTCAAGCCATTTACAATTTCTTGTGCTGACATCCATTTTCTTTGTTGTAAGAGCTCTTTGACACGTCGATGAGAAAAATATTGATTTTTCTCATTCACAGCCTCTACCAGACCTTTCGTATAAAAAATCACAACATCATCCTTGCTTAACTTGATTTTATCTGCATGGAAAACGTCCGTTTCTAACAGCCCAAGGGCCATACCAGAATGCTCTAAGATTGTTATAGATCCATCTTTATGTTTAACAATACCGGGCACATGACCACAAGAGTAGTAAGTTAGAAAATAAGTTTGAGGATCAAAAATTCCCACAAGGGTTGTAACAAACATGCCTGTATCAGCAGTTTGTTCTAAAAAACATCTATTGGTTAAATGTAAAGTCTCTTCAATGTCTTCATAAAGCCTGGAGTAACTACGCATCAGGCTTCTCACGGCCAGAGAATATAAACACGACGAGATCCCCTTTCCTGCAGCGTCACCCACTGCTAGCCAGATTTTTCCTGATTCCAGCTGTTCCGCACAGTAAAAATCTCCTCCTACATCCTTAGCCTGTAGATAAATGGAGGCTAGCTCAAAAGTATCATTTTTAGGGACTCTAATAGAAAGGAGGTTTTTTTGCACCTCTCGGCCAAACTCTACTTCTCGAAGATAGGTCTCTTTTTTGAGACGCTCTTCCTCTGCTTGTTTAATATTATGGAGCAATGTCTCAAGGGTTTTGTTAAAAAGATAACCTAGCTTATTGAATTCATATCCTAAGGTTTGAGATCTAAATCGCGCTTGTAGATTCCC
Source organism: Verrucomicrobiota bacterium (assembly GCA_018239815.1). GTDB lineage: Bacteria > Chlamydiota > Chlamydiia > Chlamydiales > JAAKFR01 > SZAS-3. The sequence goes on from JAFEGP010000018.1 coordinate 7,903, forward strand.
TTCATGAGCCTGCCCCATAACATAGCTGAGTTCTTGTAAAGGCTTGGAGATCCAACGAGAAATAAAATAAGCGAGCAAAATTCCTGTGACCAAGACTATAAAGTAAGCGATATAGATCCACAAGAACTGCCTGATTGCCAACATAAACAAAGCGTCCTTAGGAATAAAAGCAACCAAAGAAAATCCTAAGTCGGGATTATGGGAGCGATAAGCAAGAAATTTTCGATTCTGAAAAACAAAATCATAAAATCCTTTATCTCCTGTTGGATCTTGCTTAATGTGGTGCTCCGCCAGTGTTAAATTGCCAAGTGATCCAGATGCTTGCAACCGTTCTTTAATATCTAAAGGAATACTTTCAAAATACTGGCCTTCAAAAGCTGGATTTGTAGAAGCTAAAACAACTGAATTTTGGTTCAGAAGAGCCAAAGAGACATATTCTGGATCCCCTTGACTTAGAAGTTTATTAGTAGATTGCTGAATGTTTGCACTCGCTAACAAGACTCCTATGGCATTATTTTGTTTTTCAATAAGTTGACCTACAAAAAAAAGAAGAATAGGCTCTCTCAATGAGGCGGGTGTAACATAACGGATAAACTTCGCTGTTCCCTTCATTAAAACCTGCTCTACACCTCCGCCTCCAATAAACTCTTTCATGCCGTATAGCTGTTCATTCAAAAAGGTATAGTTACCTTCAAATGTGATGGGCAACTGCAACACACTTAGAGTTGTCATTCCACCCGTTGCATTAAGCTCACTTACTTGCTGTTTAATCTGCTCCATAGAATTGCCAAGCAAATACACCGTATCATATAAAGCTTGAGTAGAAATAGACTCCAAAGCATCAAAAGCAAGAGATTTATATTGGACCATTTCTGTTAGATCTAAACGTGCTGATTTCAAAGCTCGAAGATAAAAATGTTGAAAAAATACACAGGTGGCTAAATACAAAGGCAGAGCCAGTATAAAAAAATGTGCTAAGAAAATACGAAAAGTAAGGGATTTTCTCATGATGCCCTTACCTTCATGACAACAAGAGTAATATCATCATGTTGCTTAGCTCCCTTCCCAAAAATATGTAATTCTTCCATCAACCCATTCTTAAAAACTTCAGCAGACTGATGAGCTTCTAGTTGCAGATAACGAATCAAGCGTTCTTCGCCAAACATTTCTCCATGGATATCATGAGCTTCTGTGATACCATCGCTATAAATGACAAGAACATCTCCATCTTCTAAAAAAACAAAAGGGGGTTTTTTCTTTTCTTGGTTCAATAAAAATCCAATTGCAACACCTGTTGCTTCAAGCCTTTCCACAGTTTTTGACTTGTTTTTGTACACAAAGGCTGGGTTATGACCACAACAAACAAATTCTAATCTTCTAGAGTGATGGTCATATTGGGCCATAAAAGCTGTCACAAACATACCGGTATCTCCCACATCCTCGCAGAATAAATTGTTGGCTTTGCGAGTAGCTTCATAAATATCAGATTCGGAAGACACCATAATTTTCAGCATATTCTTCAGTGTCAATGAATACAAACACGCTTGCACGCCTTTACCCGAAGCATCTGCAACTGTCAGAATAAGTTTGTCATTTTCTTTCGTATAGACATCGAAAAAGTCTCCTGCTACTTCAATGGCGGGTAGGAAAGCATATGAGACATCACAACCCTCATAAGGAGGGACTACAAGAGGAAGAAGCTGGTGCTGAACCTGTCGGCCAAGCTCTAATTCCTGAGACAGTATTTCTTTTTTAATTCTTTCCTCTTCCGCAATCCTTTCATTTTCTAGCAAAGATTCAATGGTTCTATTAAAAATTTCTCCTAACTTATTGATTTCAAAACCTAGCCGATCTTCGTGATAACGAGCTTCCAAGTCTCCTTCTTCAATACGAAGCATGACAGCCCCCAGTTTATTGATAGGCCTGGATAAACGCCTGGTTGCAACATAGGAAAAAATAAAGCCAATCAAAAAAATTCCTAAGTACGTGCTGTAAATCAGAATATATTCAAAAATAACTTCCATAAAAATGCTTCTGGTCGAAGCGTAGGCTAGTAAACTCAACTCAGTCCCAGGAATAGGTTGTGTAGCGCCTAAGTATTTCTTACCCTGCCAAATAAATTCTATGTAAGGCCTCTCATGCACAGCGGAAATTTCTAAAGGCGCATCTTCAACAATATTTCCAGAGTTTTTAGCTAATGAGCGCAGTTGCATTTTTTGTGCATCTGTTAAAGGGGCTAAATACTGAAAACGCAAGGCATGATCAGAAGCGGCAAAAATAGCTTTAGAGGGTAATAGAAAGGCAAATTTGATCTCATAGCCCTGCTGAACAGGGGACAGCAATTGATCGATTCCCCCTGTTTGCAAATCATCAATGATGGCAATGACACCTAAAGGCTCTCCTTTTTCACTTAAAACAGAATGTGCAGTCACAAACAAGGGATGCCCTGTTTTGGGGTCTATAACAAGATCTGTAACACTGTGATTTGCCTTGGCTGCGACTGAAAAAGGATTGATTGTTGCCATAAAAAAATTGACAGCTTCAGCATCAAAATAATCCGTACTGGAAGCTACAATTGTATACTTTCCATCTTGGCTCAAGGCTGCACATAAGATCTGATCATGAGCATCCGCTAATTTTAACTGTTTAATTGTATGGCTAAGTAAAACATTTTTCTGATTAGGAAATTTTTGTTGTAGCTGTAAAAAATAAACAAGTGTGCGAAAAATTTCTTGATCACTGCTTTGAATATGAGATATTGGAAGAGTGTGAAAATCAGCTTGTTGTAACAATAAACTCTTAGCACGCTTTGTGGCTTTATCAAATCTTTTTTCTAAAAAAATAAAGGAGTCCACTAAAAGGGGGATTGCCAGTAGAATAATGGTCATGCCCAGCAAACGAAAACCTATGGATTGTCTAAAAAGCATCATCTTTTTTTCACATTGTCCTCATGCCACATAAAATCTCAAGCTTATCTCACCCTCTGGTCAAACATTTAATCAAGTTACGTCAGGATGCTGCCTATCGTCGCAGCTGTCAATCTTGCCTCGTTATGGGCAAACATGCCGTGTTAGAACTCATGGTTTTGCACACCCCGAAATTAATTTTTTCTCCCGACCCTGCTCACACCCAAACTACTGAAGAAATATTTAAAAAGATCACAGGATTACCTTCTCCTGAACCTTTCCTTGCAGAATTTCCCTTGCCTACTGAAAGTTCTTTGGAAACTTGTTCATCCGTGCTTGTCATGGATCGTATTGCCGATCCTGGCAACTTAGGAAGTTTATTGCGCACAGCTCTTGCCTTGAATTGGGAAGGAATTTTCTTTTTGCCTGGATGCGTAGATCCGTTTAATGACAAAGTTTTACGATCTTCCAAGGCCGCTTTATTCCGTTTACGTTACCAACATGGTTCGTTGGAACAGTTATTTCTTTTATCAAAAAACTTTTGCGCTTATGTTGCCGACTTACAAGGCATCCCTTTACATCAGCTTTCTAAACCTAAAAAACCGTTGTTGGTATTAAGTCATGAAGCGACAGGCGTGGATCCACAATTAAATCATTTTGGAACCAAAGTCACGATTCCTATAACAAAAATGGAATCTTTGAATGTCGCAGGCGCTGGAGCAATTTTAATGTATGAGATGGGAACATGGAAGACGATGAATTAACCCGTAAAGAACGTAAAACGGCTCGTAAGCTGGCTTCTAAAACTGATCGTTCCAAATTTAAAAAAACTAATTTGCAAAAATGGGAACATAAGCGCCAACAAGAAAATGCTATAAAATTAGCAAAACAGGACGGTCTGAAAAAAGGCAGGGTGCTGTCTATTTTGCCGGAGAGTATCTCTACGGATACGGAAGAAGGCCTTATTTCTTGCACGTTGGGAGGACTTCTAAAAAAAGAATTTACTCAACAAAAAAATGTGCTGGCCGTGGGAGATTTTGTTCTTTACGAACCCCAAAGCCATCGCATTGTTGCCATTTGTGAACGCTCTTCTGTCTTAAGTCGCATCGACCATTTACGACGACGTAAAGAACAGATTCTGGCGGCCAATGTCGACCAAGTCTTAATTACCGTATCAGCTCAATCTCCCCCCTTAAAGGCTGCTTTAATTGATCGTTATCTCATTGCTGCTTTCAAGGGTAAGCTAACACCTATCATCGTTATAAATAAAATCGATTTGTTGCAAAAACGCAGTCCAGAAGCTGCTTACTACAAACTTGTTCTATCCCTTTACAAAAGTCTGCATATTCCTATTTTAGGTGTTAGTGTTGTAACAGGCCAAGGACTCTTAGCATTAAAAAAACTGATGAAGGGCAAAGCTTCTGTATTTTCCGGTCAGTCTGGAGTAGGGAAATCTTCCCTCATCAATACTTTAACGGGCCTTTCTTTAGCCGTGGGAGATGTAAGGAAAATACAAAAAGGTGTTCATACAACAACTAGTTCAAAATTACTCCCTCTTCCTTTTGGTGGATGGTGTGTAGATACTCCCGGTATCCGTAGCTTTGGGATTTGGGAATTAACTCAAGAAGATTTGGATCACTATTTCCCTGAAATACTTGAATTAAGCGCCCAATGTCACTACCCTAATTGCACACACACCCATGAGCCACAGTGCCATGTCCTAGATTCTCTTAAAGCAGGAAATCTATCTCCTCTTAGATACGAATCTTATCTTAGATTAAGAGAAGAACTTACGTAATTTCTTTTTTGCATAATGTAAACGCGAACGCACGGTGCCATGCGGCACATTGATTTTTTTTGCGATCTCTTTTTGTGAGAGTTTTTGCACATAAAATAATTCAAACACCTCTCTTTGTTTAAGAGGTAAATGTTCCAAACAATCTTGTATAACAGAACCATCAACGTCCTGAGCTTTAGTTTTTTCTTCCTCTAAAGAAATTGTGGGGTGATGATTTTGTTTCCTTAAGTAATCTAAGCAAAGGTTGTGCGCTATTCTCCATAACCAAGTACCAAATGCCGCATGTTCTTTAAAACCAGGTAGATTATGCAAAGCTTTTAGGCAAGCCTCTTGAGTAAGATCTTCAGCTGCAGACTCATCTTTAGTAAGTTGCAAGCAATGAGCAAAAATCTTGTTGCGATGGAGCAAAAGCAATTCCTCAAAGGCTGCCATATCTCCATTGCGACTCTTACGAATTAGTTCTTTCTCTTCCATACTTTAATTGAATTTTAGTCACAGGCTTAATTCAGTCTATGTTAATGTGACATCACTTCAAGGAGGCCTCTGTTGAGCACAAAAATTACACATGTTGAAGCCATAGAAATTCTCGATTCTAGAGGCAATCCTACGCTACAGGTTACAGTTTCTACAGATCATACACGTGCCACAGCCGCTGTGCCTTCAGGAGCTTCTACAGGTACTCATGAGGCTCTGGAACTACGTGACGGGGATAAAAACCGCTATTTTGGCAAAGGTGTTCTTAAAGCCATACATCATGTACACAAAGAATTGGCGCCTCTGATTTTAGGAAAAGATGTTTGTGATCAAAAAGCTTTAGACGAAAAAATGATTGCCGCAGATGGAACAAGTTCTAAAAAGCGCTTAGGAGCTAATGCTATTTTAGGAGTTTCCTTAGCCTTAGCTAAAGCTGGGGCTCAAACCCTAGGGCTGCCTTTATATCGCTACCTTGGGGGTCCTTTTGCTTGCCTTATGCCTTGTCCTATGATTAACATTATCAACGGCGGGGTACATGCTGATAACTCCTTGCACTTTCAAGAATTTTTGATTAGACCTGTTGGAGCTCCTACATTTGCTGAAGCAATTCGTTGGGGCACAGAAATTTTTCATACCTTGAAAGGGTTATTAAAACAGAAAGGACATGTCACAGCAGTAGGAGACGAGGGCGGATTTGCTCCGCGCTTAAAATCCCATGAAGAAGCTTTGACTCTTATCGTAGAAGCCATCGAGAAAGCCGGCTATGAACCTAAAAAAGACATATCTCTTGCATTGGATTGTGCTGCCTCTGAATTTTACAAAAATGGCCTCTATTTAGAAAAAACATCCTCTCAACACGTTGAATATCTTTGTGAACTTTGCAAACTTTTTCCTATTGATTCCATAGAAGATGGCATGGCTGAAGATGACTGGGAGGGATGGAAGCTTTTGACTTCTGCTTTGGGAGAACATATCCAACTGGTAGGAGATGATTTATTTGTAACAAATTCTACTTTCTTACAAAAAGGTTTGAGGGAGAAAGTTGCCAATAGCATCCTGATCAAAGTTAACCAAATTGGAACTCTATCCGAGACAGCCGCCTGCATCAAGCTAGCGCAAGCTCATGGGTACACAACAATTTTATCTCATCGTTCAGGAGAGACTGAAGACGCGACTATTGCGGATCTAGCTGTAGCTTTTGGCTCGGGCCAGATTAAAACAGGAGCTGTCTCTCGTAGCGATCGAACAGCCAAGTACAACCGTTTGCTCACTATTGAGCATGAGCTGGGAGTATATGCTCAGTACCGAGATTCTAATACTTGCCGCAGATTAGGCCGCGCTGCGTCAAAATAGTTTAAAAACTTTTTAGGAAGGGTCAATGTGATTTTTTCCCTGAACAAACAACGAACAGATAGTGTGCAAGCTGAGAAAAGCCCGTGTGCACCATTTCGTCATTCATAGAGAATAACAAGACATTGTGGAAATATTTTTTAAACAGCCTATACATATCTTCTGCTGTTTTACAGTTGATATGACCTTGCTTTGAAATAACCGATGCATATTCCTGAGACTCTTTGGAAGGAGAACCCACAATGAGATGACCTTGAGGAAGTAAAGAATCACAAATATTGCGAATAAAAGCATCTTCTGAAGATGGATGGATGTGTTCTAAGACATCCAAAGAAAAAGCAGCTTCAAAAGGCACATGCTTAACAGGGCCTGAAAGAATATCATGGACTAAAAACGAAATAGGCCAAGGACTGATTGCTTCTCGCCGAAGACAGTCTTGAATAAAAACAGGATCAAAATCCGTTGCCAGGACGTAGGGGACTTCTTGTCTTATAATCCGAGTTCCAAATGCATCGGCACACCCTATTTCTAGGGCACTTTGACATCCCTTTAGCATTTTTGAAACAAATTTATATCTAGCAAGAACGAACAAAAGACGCCTTGGATCATCATGCCAAACTTGGTTACTCATTAAACCTAATTCTGTACGACCATATTTTTCATCTATGTCCAAACAGGCAACATATTGTGGTTCGACAGTTGATGTTTTTTCACAAGTCATCTTTTTTGCCGTATTCTTAATCTGTTTTTCGATTTTAGGCTAGCAAACCAGGGCTATGGCTTACAAAGCCAATAACCGCTACCGAACAGAAGGATAACACATTCTAACTTTTTCAAAGAAGGAGAAGAAGGTCAAGTTTGAGAGGTCTTTTCTTTCTGATTTTTAATCCATCCCAGTTTCATTAATTTTTTCCGCCATGATTTTTTGAGCTTATCTTGAATGGGATATTTTCGTTGGATAGCTGGCCAGAAACTCCAATAACGAGGATTAAGCAACATACTCCAAAAAAATTCCTGAAAAATAAACCAAATCAATCCTGTGTTCCGTATATGAGAGCGAAAACTAAGATGTTGCGGTTCATCAAGAGCTTTTAAAATAGCCTTATAAGCCGCCCGACGCGTGACTTTATTACGGCGATGTGTATTGCTATAGTTGTGATTATGAATAGAGAAAACAGATAAGGGTTTTGTTATAAACACCATTTTGTGATTAAAAACCATCTGATGAAGAACAAACCAATCATCAAAATAAGAAAATTCCTTTCTATAACCACCATATTTAATATACAGATTTTTTTTTGAGATTAGAGCTATAGAAAACATTTTAAACTGAGCATCACGAAACATTGCTGGCATTTGTTTGGGAGAAAAATATAGTCTCTCTTCTTTAGAACTAATGCCACATGTTTCTAAAGTACGCTGCCCATTTTCTTCACAGAAAAATTGACCACAAGCAATTTCAATATCGGGATTTTCTAATAGTGGCGCCATCAAGGCCTCAAGACACCCTGGTAGTCTATAATCATCAGCTCCATGGGTATGGAGATAGAGGCCTCGAGACTCCGCGATAAGTTCATTGGTGCGAATAGCCACACCTTTGTTATCTTCTTTTAAAAAAATACGAATCCGTGGATCTTTTTTAGCATACTGCTTCAAACATTCCTTGCTATGGTCAGTCGATCCATCATCTAAAATTAGAAGCTCATAATCCTGAAAGGATTGTGACAAAATTGCATCAATTGCTCTAGGCAAATAATGCGCATGGTTATAATTAGCGATACAAATTGATAGAAGGGGTGAAGCAGAGCTCATCTCATCCTCGTCTCTAGTTAGGGTGAGCCGTATTCTATATCTCTAGAGAATTAAAAAACAAAAAAAATGCTTCCGAACATAATGAGCTGTTTCTAAACACGTTGTTATATAAAACAATAAGAATTATGCGTTTTATTTTTTATAGACAAGACATTTTTCTAGATTATTGTATTTTATGGTAAAATCCCATCTAGGGGGGTGTATCTATGTCTTTGCAAACATCCATAGCTCTGTTTGGAGAGTCTCAAAAAGGGAATTTTCACACGGGGTACTACTGTAAAAACTTAACACAACTTCTTGATTTCGTGGGAGAACCACCTTCCTTAGAATCTCAGGGGCTTCTTTATGCTGTACAGTCTCTTCTTTATCAATACCACGTGATCTTTTTTCGTGTGAGAGAAGAGGGTTTTAGTGTGCAGGATTATCTGAATGGATTGCAACTGCTGGGACAACAAAGATTACCCATGAAACTATCTGCCATTTGCTTACCTGGTGTGGGCAATAGCAAGATCATAGAAGCTACGAATCCTATCTGCTTGCAACACAACAGCTTGATTATTCTGACAGAACAAGATCTTTACGATTACCTAACGAACTGACTATTTTTTTGAACAACAGCCTGTGGAACCCGTTTTGGCTTGGGAAAAATAAGCTTTAAGGCCTTCTTGATCAGCCTTCATAGCAGGACGACCTTCCTTCCAATTAGCAGGACATACTTCTCCGTGTTGCTCAAAGAAGATAAGCGCTTCGACCATACGCAAGGCCTCATCTACAGAACGTCCTAAGGGAAGATCATTAATGAGTTCATGTCTGACATAGCCCTTTTTATCTATTAAAAATAATCCTCTATAAGCTACGCCTTCGTCTTCTTTTAAAACGCCATACGCCTGACAGATAGATTTTGTTAAATCGGATAAAAGAGGATAGCTCACCCCCTGAATCCCCCCTTGTTGATGAGGGATTTGCTGCCATGCTAAATGCGCAAAAGCGCTGTCTACTGAACAACCTAAAACAACAACAGAACGTTGTTCAAATTCAGCAAGTTTTTCTTGAAAGGCATGTAATTCCGTTGGACATACAAATGTAAAGTCAAGGGGATAAAAAAAGAGCAGAACATATTTTCCTTGGAAATCTTCCAGGGAGCAGCGCTCAACAATACGACCTTTAACAACAGCTTTGGTTAAAAAACGAGGTGCTAATTTCCCAACGAGTGTCATAGTCATTTCCCTGTTTGGAGTTCGTCTGCTATTAAAAATTTGCACTGGAGAGGATTCGAACCTCTGACCACCCGGTTCGTAGCCGGGTACTCTATCCAGCTGAGCTACCAGTGCAGAAGCAGGAAAGTTTAGTTGATTGGCTTCTTTACATCAAGCCACAACTTGCCCACCTTAAGATTTGTCTGAACAAGGACAACACCCACCAGACCCAGAGCCATCGCAAGATTTTTTATAATCTGTAAGATAAAAGCCCTGGCCCTTGAATTGAAAGGTTGCCGATCCTCCCCCTATCCCTCTTTGGAAAGTAGCTTTAGAGCAGTGAGGACACTGCTCTAAAGCGGGATCGGTAATATTTTGAAAAACTTCCATGTGATGTCCACAGGCAGTGCATGTGTAATCATAGGTAGGCATCTTACATCATCCCCATGCCGCCCATTCCACCCATGCCGTCCATAGAAGGAGCTGGGGCTGTCTTAGGTTTGGGCTTATCTGTCACCATAGCAGCTGTTGTTAACAACAGTCCGCAAACAGATGCAGCATGACGCAACGCGCTCTTTGTCACCAACACAGGATCAATAACACCTGACTTCACCAGATCTTCAAAGACACCCGTTAGGCCATTATATCCCCAATTTCTATTGGATTTTTCTTCATAGATTTTTTGAGCTATCAGATTGCCTTGCTCCCCACAGTTTGAAGCAATAGCCGTAGCAGGAGCAAAAGCCGCATAGCGTACAATTTGCACTCCAACTGCCTCATCACCTTCAACTTTCAGATTTTTAAGAGAGTCCACTGCACGTAAAAGAGCGACTCCGCCTCCAGGGACAACTCCCTCTGCAACGGCTGCACGCGTGGCATGCAAAGCATCTTCTACCCTAGCTTTTTTCTCTTTAAGCTCGGTTTCAGTAGCAGCTCCTACTTTAATAACAGCCACACCGCCAACTAGTTTGGCTAAACGCTCTTCTAATTTTTCTCGATCGTAATCTGATTTTGTTGCTGCAATCTCACCACGAATCTGAGCTTCTCGAGATTTTAGGCGTTTTAAATCACCCTGACCACCGATCAATGTTGTGTCGTCTTTACCAACTTTTACTTTTTTGGCTACGCCCAAAACCTCTAGACCAACTTCTTCTAATTGTAGGCCTAATTCCTGAGCTACAACCGTAGCACCTGTTAAACATGCCATATCTTCTAGCATAGCCTTGCGACGATCCCCAAAACCAGGAGCTTTTACAGCACAAACAGGCAACCCAGCTTTGAGCTTATTCACAACAAGTGTAGCTAAAGCTTCAGAATCCACATCTTCAGCAACAATAAGCAATGGCTGAGCACCACGCTCAAAAGCTTTTTCTAAAACAGGAACAAGCTCTTTGGCAGAAGAAATTTTCTTATCAACCAACAAGACTCTCACCTGATCAAACTCAACACTTCTTTCTTGTGGGTTTGTAATGAAGTAAGGAGAAAGAAAACCCTTATCAAATTGCATGCCTTCCACAACATCCAAAACAGTTTCAATGCCTTTTGCTTCATCAACGGTAATAATGCCGTCTTTGCCAACCCGTTGCATAGCGTCTGCAATCATAGATCCAATTTCTACATCGTTATTAGCAGAAATTGTTGCAATTTGCTTGACTTCTTCATGGCTTTTAATCGGCATAGCAAGCTTAGATAACTCAGTCGTAATTCGATCTGTCGCTTTATCAATACCTCTTTTTAAAGACATTGGATTAGCACCCGCTGCAACATTCTTAGCTCCTTGAGTAAAAATAGCTTCAGCAAGAACGATCGCCGTTGTTGTTCCATCTCCAGCAACATCCGAGGTTTTTGAAGCAACTTCCTTCACTAAAGAAGCTCCCATATTCTCAAACTTGTCTTTATGGCTAACTTCTTTAGCAACAGTCACTCCATCTTTTGTAGACAGTGGGGCTCCAAAGCTTTTTTTGATCACAACATTGCGTCCTTTAGGACCTAAAGTCACAATGACAGCCTTAGCAAGCTTACGAATACCCTCTTGCATAGACTTTAGGGCATCATCTTTAAATTTAAACATTTTAGACATGGATCACTTCCTTCTGTATTCTGTTATGCCAAGATACCAAGCACATCTTCTTCAGGCAGAATCAGACAATCTTCCCCATCACACTTCACTTCAGTTCCAGAATAAGAACTAAACAAAACACGATCTCCAACCTTTACAAGCATAGGCTCTAATTGACCTTCTTCATTTCGCTTGCCCGGACCCACTGCAACAACACTTCCCTCTTTTGGTTTTTCTTGCGCTGTATCTGGCAACAAAATACCACCGCGAGAAGTTTCTGCTTTACTACGCTTAACTAAAATACGATTTCCTAATGGCTTAATAGCTTCTCCCATAGCGCGAGTCTCCTAGGTTTGTTTTTTGACCAAAATCTTAATCACAAAACACGATTCTGTCAATAAAATTTAGCAAATGAGGCAAGAAAGTGCTAAGCCGTCAATCATAATTTGGGAATAAATATTTTTTACGTAAAGGTAAAAATTGTTCAGTGTCTTTTTGGCAAATTTCCCGAAGTTTCCAAATAACATATTGATCATGACAAAGAATGTGAAGGATTTGCTCTCTGCCATTGATTTTATGGCAGCCCTCTTTGCCGTTCTTAACGGAAAGAATTTTTTTCAAATCCTGATCGAATTGCTGAGGATAAAGATTTTTAAGCACACCCGTTAAAGTATATCCTGTGGTTACGGGCAAATAGGTAGAAGGATCTGTAACCACAATTAAAACACCTTTGCACAGCTCATTTTTATAGCGCCCAAAGAAGGGGCGAAAATAAAAAGGCTGAAAATGCACCCCTGGCAACTTTTGCCCATCGCAGGAAGCAGCTAGTTTTTCCGCATCAATCCAGGGCGCCCCTACAACCTTAAAGGGCAAGGTATAACCAATGCCAATACTCACAGAGGCATATTGCCCTATAATCCCTGTTGTAGGATAAAAAAAAGCCGTGTCAGGTTCTGGAATTTGAGGACTTGTAGGCACCCAGCATATCCCCGTCTGGGCAAAGGTCATGCCACGTTTCCATCCTTTCATGGGGATAACTGTTAAGTCACATCCAACTTTATATTCCTGATTAAATAATTGAGCCAATTCTCCCATTGTCATCCCGTGACAATAAGGCACGTTTAAATAACTTAAAAAAGATCGCCAGGCTTCATCAACGAGGGGACCATCTACAACCACTCCTCCTTGAGGATTGGGACGGTCCAAAACAATAAAAGGAAGATGTGCTTTTGCTGCTTCTTCCATGCAATAACACAGCGTGCCAATATAAGAATAAGAGCGAGAACCAATATCTTGAATATCAAAAATTAAAACATCAAGATCCTTCAAATGTTCAGGTTTAGGACGACGATGCTCAGCGTGTAAGCTATAAATGGGAATGTGCCCGTAGGCTGCATCTTCTATATATTCACAAGCATAGGCGGCTCCATAAAACCCATGTTCGGGAGCAAAAATAGCGCGCAATTGAAACTCTTTGCGATCTTTCAAATGCTCTAAAGTTGTAATGCCTCTTTTGTCTACAGCTGTTTGGTTAGTAATTAACCCAATGCGTTTGCCCTTTAATAAGGTCGAGGCATAACCATCCTCAAAAAGAACCTCAACTCCTACTTTAACTTGACCCAATAAGGAAGAGAAGAGCAAAAGCAATATGAAAGGAACACTTCGTATCATATGAACTCTAAATCAAGACTTCTTCTCAAGGAGATACAAGGAATCTCACTTTCAGAGCAAGAAAGAATAGCTTTGAGCATTCAAATAGCTGGCCATCTTATGGAAGACAGCAGTCTTTGTCGCTTACCCCAAGAAAAAGAACAAGAAAAATGGCTGGGAAGAATGATGGAGGATCCAGCTGGGCGTTCTTTTGTGACACAACTCATCGATTTAGTCTTTCGCAGCAAATCTTCCAAACGTGTTATAGAAAAAATTCTTCATATACTTGACACACAGTCCTTGCCAAGATTTTTTTCTGGCTCTGAACGCGTGCAATTTTTGATCCTTAGACGTCTAAGCAAGTGGTTCCCAGCTTTTTTCTTAAAAATTTTACAAATCCAGATCAGAAAAAAATTTCAGGGCATCTTGCTACCAACATCTCATCGAAAAAGAGAACTATTTTTAAAAAAATGTCGCCACCAAAATGTTTGTGTGAACCTCAATCATTTAGGCGAAGCCATCTTGGGAGAAAAAGAGGCTGAAAATCGTATTACAACGTATTTAAATGATCTAAACAAAAATGAAGTCGATTACATTTCTGTTAAAGTATCTACTCTGTACAGTCAAATTCAACTCACAGATTTTGATTTCTGTGTTGATCATGTAGCTACACAACTACGACGTCTTTATCGAGCTGCCAAATCTCATCAATTTGTAAACTTGGACATGGAAGAATTTAAAGACCTCGATCTCACTCTTGCTGTGTTTAAAAATGTATTAAGTGAACCGGAATTTTATCAAACAAAGACTGGTATTGTTTTACAAAGTTACTTGCCTGAATCTTATTCTTGTTTAAAAGAACTTGTTGATTGGGCAAAAAAACGTAACGGCGCCCCTATCAAAATTCGTATTGTTAAGGGCGCTAACTTGGCCATGGAGTGTCTTGAAAGCGCAATAAAAGGTTGGAACCAAGCTCCTTTTACACATAAATGGGAAACTGATGCCAATTTTAAACGCATGCTACATTATGCATTAGACCCCCATCATACTCAATATGTACACATTGGCGTTGCTAGCCATAATATTTTTGACATTGCTTATGCCTTTGTCTTAAGAGCAGAAACAAACACAGCAGATGCCGTGAGTTTTGAGATGTTAAGTGGCATGGCTCCTTCCTTGGCTCGTGTTGTTTTAGATTTGGCATCTAGCTTAACGCTTTATTGTCCTGTTACAACAGCTAAAAACTTTCAAAACGCCTTTTCCTATTTGATTCGAAGACTAGATGAAAATGGAAGTCCTTTACATTTTTTGCGTCATTATTTTTTGTTACAACCAGGCAATTTTTTATGGGAACAGGAAGTTAAACGTTTTGATTATGCCTGCCAAAACTTGCACAAGCTAACTGCTATAAGTCGCCGCACAGAGCCCCTTGAAGGCAAACACGCTCCAGATACTGATTTTTCTTTAGCAAAAAATCGCCAATCCCTTCATCAAATTTACACTCCCAAAGAGTATGAAGAAGTACCTTTAGTGATAGGAGGAGAAACCTGCAAAGGCACACTTCAACAGGGTTTTGACCCATCCAGAAATTGTGTTTTATATCGCTATCATCTTGCCGACAAGCATCATGTTGACCAAGCCTTACAAACGGCCACAGGAAAGTGTCCTTCCCATGTTTTTTCAAGTGTTATCAAGCTTTTACAAAAACGCAGAGAAATCTTCATTCATTTAATGTTAGCCAACACAGGAAAAACTGTCCTTGAAGCCGATGCTGAGGTCAGCGAAGCTATTGATTTCGTCCATTATTACAGCTCAACTTGGAGTCAATCAGGACAACCAAAAGGAACTGTTCTCGTTGTTTCTCCTTGGAATTTTCCTATGGCTATTCCAACAGGAGGCATTGCAGCTTCTCTTGTTACAGGTAATGCTGTTATTTTTAAACCAGCCCCCGAAGCCACTCTTGTGGGATGGGAACTTGCAAAAGCATTTTGGGATGCAGGCGTATCCAAAACGACTCTACAGTTTCTTCCTTGCGATGAGGAAGAAACTGGAAACTATCTTATTCAACACCCTAAACTCGCTGCTGTCATTCTGACAGGTTCTACAGCAACAGCTCAACATTTTTTAAAAATTCGTCCAGGACTAGATCTAATGGCAGAAACTGGCGGGAAAAACGCCATGATTGTAAGCGCTCTGGCAGATCGAGATTTAGCTATTCGAGATTTAATTTCTTCAGCATTTAGCCATGGTGGACAAAAATGCAGCGCCTGCAGTTTAGCTATTCTGGAAGAAGAGGTCTACTCGAGCAAGCGTTTTCTTAATCAACTCAAAGATGCCGCTGAAAGCTTATATGTAGGCTCCAGCTGGGATCCAAGAACACGCGTGCCCCCTCTTATTCGCTCACCCGGTCCTGAGCTTTTAAGAGCCTTAACAAGCCTAGATGCTGGAGAGTCTTGGCTTTTACAACCTAAAAAAATTAAAGAAAACCTCTGGACGCCCGGTATCAAGATGGGAGTAAAAGCAGGAAGTTTTTCTCATCAAACAGAATGCTTTGGCCCCGTTCTCAATGTTATGCGTGCAAAAAATCTAGAACATGCTATTGAAATCGCAAATGGCACTATTTATGGTCTTACCAGCGGCTTACATTCTTTAGATTCTAGAGAGCATGAGATTTGGAAACGCAAAATCCTGGCAGGAAACCTCTATATCAATCGTAATATAGTAGGAGCCATTGTTGAACGACAACCATTTGGAGGCTGTAAAGCTAGCTCCTTTGGGCCCGGTGGAAAAGCAGGAGGTCCCCTGTACTGTGACCAACTTGTTCATGTCACTGATCAACCCGCTCGGGAAGAGGGTGTACTTCCTCAAACCCTAGTACCCTTCATGCTAAAATTAAATCTTAGCGAACAAGAACTTGCGCTTTGGAAAAGAAGCGTAGAAAGCTATGCTTTCTGGAATAAAAAATATCAAAAACACCAGGAAACGGAACACCTGCCCGGTCAACAAAATATTTACTACATGACCCCCAAATCGCATATTACAATCCGATATAGAGGTGAACCCATGATAGATTTATTAAGAGTGATTGCCGCTTGTTTGATTTGTGGCACCCCCTATACATTATCGAGTATCAAACGGCTTGACATGGGAGAGATTATAGAAGATGAAACGGCCTGCTTTGCTCGATCCGGAGCCTTCCGTTTACTTTCTCCTTTAGATCCAGCTCCTCCTTTATACGTGATGGACCAGCCCGTGTTATCATCAGGACGTTTTGAGGTTCGACATTATTTGCGTGAAATCTCGTTGAGTTTTGATTATCATCGTTACGGTTATCACGGAGACTATGGAAAACCAACTAAATCCTAACCAACAAACTGCTGTTACACACGTAGACGGACCCTTATTAGTCATTGCGGGCGCCGGCTCAGGGAAGACTCGCATCGTTACCCAACGCATTTGTTACTTAATTCGCCAAGGGGTTGCTCCTTCTCAAATTTTAGCTGTTACCTTTACAAATAAAGCAGCTGCCGAAATGCAAGAACGCATCTCTTTACTCCTAAAGGATAATGATATAGAGGGATATCCTACTATTTGCACCTTTCATAGTTTAGGAGCAAAAATTCTACGTGAATCCATAGATCGCCTTGGCTATAAACAAAATTTTGTCATTTATGATGAGGAAGATTCCACAAAACTTTTAAGAGGTTGCCTTCAACACTTGGGTGTGAAAAAAGAACCTGGTGAACTAAAAAGCATTAGACAACACATTTCGGCTTTTAAAAACCAACTTAAAGCACCTGGAGATGTTGAAAAAGTAGACCAACCTCATGTCCTTGAAACCTATCAACTTTATCAAGAGAGACTCAAAGCTGCCAATGCCTGTGATTTTGACGATTTGCTATACCTCAGCGTTCGTCTATTTATAGAAGATGCGGCAACACGCTCATACTATCAGCAAAGATGGCCCTATCTACTTATCGATGAATACCAGGATACCAATCACGCCCAATACATGATGGCAAACTTAATTGTCGAAAACACCCACAACATCTTTGTTGTAGGGGATCCTGACCAATCTATTTATTCGTGGCGAGGCGCTAACATCCGCAACATCTTGAATTTTGAACGAGACTATCCTGGGGCTAAAATTGTACGTTTAGAACAGAATTATCGCAGCCGTGCCATCATTCTTAAAGCAGCCAATGCACTTATTCAATACAACACAAGTCGCTTGGAAAAAAATCTGTGGAGCACACGCGGTGATGGATCTAAGATTCCTCTTTTTGTAGCAAACACAGAGAAAGAAGAAGCTTATTTTGTTGCCCATGAAATAGATAAGTTGCATCGCTTATACGGCATTCCTTTGTGTGAAATGACAATTTTCTATCGAACAAATTTCCAGTCTCGTCTGTTTGAAGACGCCCTACTTGCTAAACGCTTACCTTATACTATTGTGGGTGGTATTTCCTTCTATCATCGCAAAGAGATTAAAGATGTTTTGGCCTTTTTGCGTATGATTGAGTCAGATCAAGACACGGTTTCTTTTTTAAGAACCTTGCAATTGCCAAAAAGGGGGCTTGGAGAAAAAACCTTAGAAGCTCTTGTTAATGCAATTAAGGGATCTATCACAGACTTTTGTCTTAATCCTGTTGGTATCCGATTGACGGCTTCTCAAAAAGAAGCCTTGGAAAATTATGCTCGATTGATTTTACAGTTAAGAACCCTTAAGGATAAAGTCCCCCTTCAAAAGCTTTTAATCGAAGTCTTGGCACAAACTCATTATCTAGATCTTCTCAAAGAAGAAAAAGAAACATATGAGGATCGCAAAGAAAACGTGGATGAATTGATTTCAAAAGCCAGAGAATGGGAATTTTCCAAAGAAAATCCCAAGCTTAGTGAATTTTTAGAAGAACTTTCTTTAAAAGCTTCTATCGACGAAGCAGAATTTGCCCAAGACCGTGTTAACCTTATGACAATTCATAACGGTAAGGGACTTGAGTTTCATGTTGCATTCTTAGTTGGCATGGAAGAAGACCTTTTTCCCCATGTAAATTCCCGTGATAGTTACGACAAACTAGAAGAAGAAAGGCGTCTTTGTTATGTAGGGATGACACGGGCAAAAGAGATTTTATACCTTACTGCTTCAGAATCTCGCTTTATTTGGGGAACCCACCGCATGATGAGACCTAGTCGTTTTCTTCGGGAAATTCCTCGTGAATATATGGAGCGTATTAAAAGGTAATCTCTAAGCTCATGTAAATCTTGAAAGGGGGGTCAAGATGAAGCTAAGTCATGAGATACAACAATCTGCTAAGCAAGTCCAACGTTTAATCCTTTCTCCTCAAATGCAACAGGCTCTACATCTTTTGCAAATGCCCGTTATGGAGCTTGCTTGCTTAGTCACGGAAGAAATGACGCAAAATCCTTTGCTTGAATGGGAAGAAGGAGAAACTCCTCTTATAGAAGAGATTGGCATTGGAATCCGCCAACAAAACACCCTAAGAGAAGAAGAAGATCTCAAAAGTTTCATAGAAAACACTCTTCCCTCAGCCTCTTCTTTATACGAAGTGTTAGTGATTCAAGCGAAAGAAAGATGCCAGAATGAGCAGCAATTCGATATAGCACACTGCATCATTGGAAATTTGGACGAAAATGGATTTCTTTCACTGCCTCTGGAAGAACTTGCTTTATTAGCAAATGCTTCTATCGAACAAGTTTCCAATGCATTACAGATTGTACAAAGTTTTGAGCCTATCGGTGTAGCAGCTCGCAGCTTACAAGAAACCTTACTCATCCAACTACGTGCTTTGGGGAAAAAAGATTCTCTGGCTTATAAAATCGTAGAACAAGGTTTTGATCACATGCTAAAAAATCGCATCTCTTTTTTAGCCAAATCTTTGCAGTGCACCTCTCAACAGATTTATCAAACCATTTCTCAGGAAATAGCGTCTCTTGATTTCCACCCAGGGAAACATTGTCCTTCAGGCCATTACCAGGAACATTCCCAATCTATTGTACCAGATGTGATTTTGCATTTTGTGGATGACAAATTTGAAATTGAAGTCAACAAAGCCCCCCTTCCTAGTTTCAGGGTAAACCCTCACTATTTGGAACTTTTACACGACCCTTCTACTCCTGAAGAAACACGCAGTTACCTTGAAGAACGGCTACAATCCAGCAAATGGTTGATGCGTAATTTACAAGAACGACAACACACCTTGCACCGCATGACAGAAAAACTGATTACCATTCAAGGAGACTATCTAAGAGATCCTCAAGGAAGTCTAAGGCCTCTAACTATGAAAGAGCTAGCTGATATGTTAGAACTTCACGAATCAACTATAGCACGAGCTTTAGCTCATAAATACGTTAGTTGTCCTCGAGGGGTTTTCCCTCTTAGAACGCTTTTTACCAATGCTTATACAACACATTCTGGCGACATGATTTCTTCTTCCAGTGTTAAACAATGTCTGCGCGATATCGTAGCGCAAGAAGACAAGTCTTTACCTCTGTCTGACGAAGCCATTTCCAGCATGATTCAACAACGCGGAATTCCTTGTGCACGTCGTACAGTTGCTAAATATCGACAAGAACTGAAAATTGGCAACGCAGCTCAGCGCAAAAAACACGTCTAAAAACTAAATATCTAAAAAAACAAGCCTAAGCTGCTTCCAACGCAGGCTTTTTTGATTTTGTATATATTGTAAAATTTCTATGAGAGAAATTTCAGCGAACAGCCAAATTTCAGCATCTGTAAGAGCCAACAACCATTTTAAAACTTGTTGAGAGGTAAGACGTTCTAGTTTTTCTTTTGTCACTTTTAAGGCTTGATGGGCCTTAAATAGCCTCCAAATACCCAAAAAAGAAAGGCTTGCCAACACAGAGCCCATCCACAGAGGAAAGAGAGGGAATAAAGCAAGAAGAACCACAAAAACCAAGCTTTCTTTTGGGGAACGAAAAATCGGTCCTAAAACCCTTCTGAGCTTAAATTTTGACGTTTGATAAGCCAAAAATTCTTCAAATTGTGGCTCATGAAATCCAACACGCAGGGCATGTACAGCCTCATGTTGCAACAGTTCACTTTTACTATAGATTTTATATAGGGTTTCTTTATTTTCGAAAGTGGGATGAAGCTGAATTTCCATGCCTTTTGGACCTATCCACGTACACCCTCCTTCCCAAAAACGCAAACCCTTACGACTATAGGAAACAGTCACCCAATCAAGTCTGATTCCTTCCAAGTCAATTACAGTATTTAAAGGGAGTAATCTACCAACGCGCTGCTCAAATTCTTGCTGAGTATCTTCTGGAGCTACAATAAGCCCTCTAAAGAATAAGTTTTTAAGATCTATTTCCATACAGTCTTTCTATCTGTTCAGGATAAGTTTCTTCCCATGTTTTTAAGGTAGCAGGTGCAACCCCTCCCCCCTCTATAGAAGGCAAAAGCATAGGACGTGAAATAACATCTTGTAACAAAGCAGAGAACCCGTTGTCTTTTTCTCCAATAGCAGCTACTTTGTCTCTAATTTGATCTTCGTCGATAAGAAGAAATAGCTCACGCATAGGTTCCTGAGGGGTTTGTTGCAAATGATGAACCAGCAACCTATATCGATCCATTAATGTCGAACAAGACCCCTTAATCAACATCAGATTTTCCCTGACCACGTTTTCATAAGAAGCTGCAAGACCTATTTGTTGTTCAGCCTTTTTGAAGTTGATCAGCGTAAAGTTACGACAAATCTGATCTAAATTACCCGTGCCCAAGATCCATTCTCTAAAAAGGAGCCGATTGTCCATGTGAGACCAAAATTCGTTAAAAACACCCATGTCCTTTTCGAATCTAACTACAAGTTCCTGAAAACTCTGAGCCAGGATAAATTTAACCATACGTTCGTTTTGCTGCTCATTAAGAAATATTGCCTTAGTCTGATCGGCAAAACTCTCAGAACACACGGGAAGAACTTCGAACAAACAACGGAAACGACCCGAAAGATACCCATCCATTCCGCCTTCTTGATTATGCTGATGAGGAAAAGCAGCGCCGCCATCATGATTTGCAAAGATCCAGTTATCTTCTTTCTTAAGCAATTCATCCAACAAGTGATAATGGGTATTATCACCAAATATCCCTTTTGTAAATTCTTCAGCATTACCTTGAACAAAACGCCGAGAGAGTATGGAAGCTTCTGTGCGTGTTTCTTTATGATGTTTAACCAAGATATTATCAAAGTGCGTGTCAATATCCCCTGATAAAAATTTCAAGATTGCGGCTTTCTCAAAGAGAACTTTGGGCAATTGAGGCAAGGGGTCTAAAGTTTTTTTGGCGATCTTTAAACAAAGTCGACCCATTTGACCTGAAGGCAAAGAAGACTCATCAACACTCTCCATATTTTCGCCTTCTCTTATTCTTCCAATCTCTTGTCTCATTTGGAGTTGAAAACGAAATAAACCACGCAAACACCTGGGGGTTAATCTCCATAATGAGCTAATGTTGAGTTCTTCTTCGTCTCCCAAAGATCTTGCATCCGAAACAAAAAGTTGAACGGAATACTCTTTCCCCCCTCTCTCATATTCTACATAAGTAGGAGGTACATTTTGAAGTTCCAGCGCTTCGCTTAGTTGATGAGAATAACCCTCAGATCTAGCTTCTGAATTGCCTGCTAAACAGGCTCGTTGCGAAAGAAATAATCTTTTAATACGACTGCTAAGAGAATTGTTATTTACACCATAAGGCCCTTCATCACTAGCCTTGCGGATAACAAGAGGTTGAGCGTGACGAGAAAACCCCTTATATGCCCCTCCAGACCCCACCCCCATACTTTTGTATTGAAGACCCAATTGATCAGCAAAACGACTTTCCTCATAACAAAATCTATAAAAGGAGCGAGAAACTCGACTTCTATGTTCTGTTTCTGACAGCCCATCAGAATTAACCAAGGCTTGCTGTAATTTGTTTTCCGATTCAAAAAAAGAATCATTTGCCAACAATTTTTCTAAGCAACCCTGGCGTTGGACAACAGAACGATCAAAAACACGCTTTGATAACCTGCCTATGACTCCACCGCATTCTTTGAAAAAACAAGCCTTAAAAACTTTTTTTACAGCATCATTATTTGCGTGGGGTTCTAAAGCAGCTTGTAAAGCCTCCATGGCCTGCTTTACAGCATCCTGAACTTCTTGTTGTCTTTCTTTGCGCGTCCAATGATAGCGTTGTTTTAAACTCCAACGAGAAAGAACCTGTAGCTGCCCATCTTTAACACAAAAAACCTCTCCCTTTTTTCGAAGAAAAAGATTGGTTATATTTTGAAGCGCTTGGGGATCTATATTATTTATTTGAATTTGCTCTGCTATACGAGCCCTATCGGGTGCTGTCGCCGAACAGGATTCAATTTTTTCGCCGTTCAGATGAAAAAATAAATTATTTTGATTTAAATTCAAACAAACGAAATTCATGACAAAGTATTTTAACTTCAATTTTAAAACAAGTAAATACAAAAAGAAAAGACTTGCTTTATTAAAAACTTGTTTTTTAAATATCGACTTGACACAATTGGGGGTTTAGCTTTGAATGTCTCAGTTCGCAGCCAAACTTCTACAAAAGAAAAAACGTGAAAAAAACATTTTGTTTTTTTATGGGTCTAAGGAATGGTTAAATCTCTAATTATCGTTGAATCTCCCGCCAAAATCAAAACATTAAAAAAATTTTTAGGAAAAGACTTTGAATTTGCATCGTCTGTAGGTCATATTCGGGATCTTCCTCCTAAAGGTTTTGGAATTGATGTAGAACATGATTTTGAACCTCAATACGAAGTTTTGGCTGACAAAAAGGAAGTGATTGCCAACCTCAAGAAAGCAGCAAAAAGCTGTGATATTGTCTATCTATCACCCGACCCCGATAGAGAAGGAGAGGCTATTGCTTGGCACATAGCTAGCATTTTACCAGCCAAAACAGTCATTAAGCGTACAACGTTCAATTCTATTACCAAAGAAGCCGTCCTAGAAGCTCTAAAGCATCCTCGAGAAATCGATATGGCCCTTGTCAATGCTCAACAAGCACGACGCCTTCTAGACCGTATCGTCGGTTATAAAATTTCTCCTATCCTGGCTCGCAAACTACATCAACGTTCCGGCGTTTCTGCCGGAAGAGTACAATCCGTCGCTCTTAAATTGGTTGTAGACAGAGAAAAAGAAATTGAAAAATTTAAACCCGTCGAATACTGGAACCTGGGCGTGATTTTGCGAGACGGAGATCCCACCAAAGAATTTTCTGCGCGTTTGGTCACTCTAGATGGAAAAAAATGGGAAAAAGAACCCATTGAAGGCAAAGATGTCGCTTTAATTTCTGATGAAAAAACAGCCAAGGCCGTAGCCTCACGTTTACAAAAAGCACGCTATCACGCTGCAAAAATCGAAAAAAAAGAAAAAAAGAGACACCCCGAGCCTCCTTTTATCACTTCAACTTTACAACAAGAAGCCTCTCGCCACTTCCGTTTTTCTTCAAGTCGTACAATGGGCATTGCCCAATCTCTTTATGAAGGGGTTGATTTAGGAAAAGAAGGAGCGGAGGGATTGATTACATATATGCGTACAGACTCTGTGCGCTTAGCTCCCGAGGCTTTACAAGAAGCACGCTCTTACATCTCTAAAGAATTTGGACAACCCTTTCTACCAGATCAACCTGTCATGTATTCTTCCAAGAAAAGTGCCCAAGACGCTCATGAAGCCATCCGTCCCACCAATCTCGCACACCCCCCTTCTGCCGTTAAACCTTATCTTACCAAAGAACAATTCCAACTTTATTCTTTGATTTGGAATCGTTTTATTGCCTGTCAAATGAACCCGGCTATTTATGATACAGTCACTGTTGATGTTGACACTGATCAAAACATTCAGCTACGAGCAACGGGTTCTGTAATCAAATTCAAAGGATTCTTGGCTCTTTATGAGGAAAAAAGAGATGAGGAAGAAAGCGATGAAACACGTTTGCTTCCCCCTCTAGAAGTGAACCAACAGCTTCATCTTGTTGAAGTCACCAAAGAACAATCTTTTACAAAACCACCTCCTCGTTTTACCGAGGCATCATTAGTCAAAGAATTAGAAAAATCAGGGATTGGTCGCCCTTCCACCTACGCTGCCATTATGAGCAAAATCCAGGGACGATCTTACACAGAAAAGGAAAATAATCGCCTAAAACCAACCGAACTAGGTTGTGTAATTGCTCAATTCCTAGAAACCAATTTTCAAATGATCATGAACATCGGCTTTACAGCTCAGATGGAAGATCAGCTTGAGCTTATAGCTGAAAACAAAAAGGAATGGAAAACCCTTATTCAAGATTTTTGGAAAGATTTCATTCCTACGGTTGAAACAGCAGCAAATGAAGCTTATGTACCTAAAATTGCCACAGACCAAACCTGCCCAAGATGTCATGAAGGACATTTGCAAAAAATATGGTCCAAATCTCGTTATTTCTATGGATGTTCTCGTTACCCTGATTGTGACTATACTGCATCCATGGAAGAGCTTTCTTTCAATAAAGAAGATTACGCCAAAGACTTCAATTGGGATCAACCTTGTCCTGTATGCGGCGGCCAAATGAAAGTTCGTCACGGAAGATATGGTGCCTTTTTAGGATGCTTGAAATATCCTGAATGTCGAGGTATTGTTTCAATTTCTAAACCCGGGGATACCCCTCTGCCAATTTCTGAAGACGCCCCACCTTGCCCAGCTCAAGGTTGTGACGGCAAAATTGTGGCTAAAAAGTCCCGCTTTGGAAAAATTTTCTACTCCTGTTCTAATTATCCAAACTGTGATGTGATTGTTAATGATCTAGATGATTTAACAACCAAATATGTAGACCATCCCAAAACTCCCTATCAGAAAAAATCCAAATCAGGAGGAAAGGGAGCTAGAGGAAAACTTTCTCCGTCTACAGACCTTGCTAAAGTTATTGGGGAAGAAAGTGTTTCTCGCGGGGATGCGGTCAAAAAACTTTGGGATTACATCAAAGCTCATAAATGCCAAGACCCTCAAGACAAGCGCATGATTGTCCCTGATGAAACTTTAGCGGCCGTTTTTGGATCCAAAGAGCCTGTTAATATGTTTAAACTAGCAGGCATCTTGGCAGGTCACCTAAAGAAATAAATGCCCTAAGCTTTAGAGAATATCTTTTAGGATTTTTGATTCTTTAAAGCTTGGCGCTGTTCCTGGCCAAGGCGACCTAAATTGTAACCTTCATAGTCTACAAACTTAAAAAAGCATTCAAAAAGAGGGAATGCAGCGGTGGTCTTTTTAGCCAGATCTTGTGCTATACAACGATAATTAGGGTGCCCTGCTGCGGAAGATCGCAGTTCACACAACCACTGCAAAGCCCTTAAATTAACATGAAAATACCAGCGAATATTATAGGCCATCGGCACAACATACTGTGCTTCTTCTGGAAGTTCCTTGGCAATTTTTTGATAAACTTTTGCAGCAGCTTCCAATACCTCGCGATAAGGTTTTTCCATCTCTGTTCCGATAATTTCTTCAGGAATAAAATAACCATGTTCTGTCGTAAGAAGCTGACGATCTTGAGTTAACATTCTGTGTCGCTGTAAATCTCGATACACGCCAAAGTCAGCAAGAATTTCAAATGTAAAGCTGGCGTGCTCTAAAGCTCGAGGTGATTTGTGACGACGATTTTCTCTCATAGAAGAGGAGGCTTCAAAAAGTTTGGCTAATTCATCATGAGACAAACGCTCACAAATTTTATATAAATCTTCCCAAGAGGCGTGGCTATGATTGAAAAGCAAAGCTGTCGCTACCTTTGCATAAGAATGAGGTTCCGAATAACGCAAGTGAACACCAGCTGTTGAAGCAGAGGTGGGTATTTTATAAAGCTTAGACATGTTTTCTAACTGTTCTTGCATAGAACCCACAAACAAAGAATAGCTATCATGATGACGATGAGAAGTTTCTGCTCGTCGCACAAAAGATGGTATAACCTTTGACAGCTCAGTATAAAGACCTCTTCCAGCCTCTTGTAGTTCTGCTAAATTTTGACATTGTAGTTTATGGCAAAGCCCTTCCCAAAAACGACCATTTCCAAAAATACCAAGATTTGTAAGCGTGCTAGCTGGCAAAAGGCCACGTAAACAATCCAATACCTTAGCCCGAATTGAGGCGTTATAAGCGCTTCGAGCAGTTTCCGCATCTTTAGGGAACCGAGCTTCCATAATTTGTGTTAAAGGAGGAATCAGAGCTGAATATGTCTCAAATAATCGATCACAAATACTTAAATACTCATCTCGATAAGCCGAGGTCGTGATAATAGGCTCTCGATAATACAGATATTGCCCCTTAATCTTCTGATCAAAATAAATATAACGCGTGGACTTTTCTAAAGGAGAACCACCAATGCGACTATCTTCTAAGATTTTGGCACCTAACATAGAAATGTTTTCTACTGCCACGTGTGCTCCGCCTAATTCTCCTATAGAATCATCACCATAACCATCCAAAATTCTGTCATAAAAGTTCTGAGCTTTTTTGATAGCATTTAACTGCTCATCTTGGGTTTCTAGAGCTCCCGCTATTTGTGTAAAAGAAGTTTCTTCGCTCAAAATAAACTCTTTAAGCAACAGCGAGCGCAATCCAAGCGCAGATCTAGAGTATCTTGAAAACAAGGCGCCTTTAATTACCTCAGGCAAGTTGCGTAATACAAAGATGTTTCCGGTTGGATTGGTAACATAATGGTTTAAAATCTGATGCTGTTCTGGGGTAAACTCTTCATAACCTTGCATAAAATAGACTCTCCGCGGCTACTAGTCTTGTTAAATGTAAGGCATTACCAGAAGAACTGCCAGCAAAAAAACCTAAAGCTTTTTAGCGCCCAACACCCTCTTTGATTTTGCTCGATTTTAAAATCACACAACCTGTTTTTTGAAAAAACAAAGCCTACTCCACAAACCATGTGGAAACTTTGTTCACAACCCAGTCTTTTTATGCACACAACCACCACATGAAATTGTTCATTTCCGAGAGAATGTTCAAAAACCATGAGTTATTTTCTGCCCGTAAACAAGATGTTGACATCTGATTTTCGAGAAAGAAAACGGGGGTTATTAACTTTTCCACACACAGTGAAGAGGAAGAGAAAAGAATTTTCTTTATTTTCTTCTTCTTCTTATAGTGTGCGCATGTTACTAAAAAGACCCCGAAGAAACAGAAAAAGCGCAGCAATTCGTTCTCTGGTTTGTGAAACTCGGCTTGCAGCCTCTCAACTTATCTATCCCTTGTTTATCAAAGAGGGCTCAACAGAACCCGTTTCTTCGTTTCCTCGTATTCACCGCTTTTGTGAAACTGATTTGCTTAAAGAAATTGAACGTTCTTTAAATTTAGGCATTCATTCGTTTGCTCTTTTTCCTATTATTGACACCTATTTAAAGAACGAACAAGCAACAGAAGCTGTGAAAGAAGATAATTTACTGCACAAAACCTTAAGAGCTATCAAATCTCATTTTCCTGAAACTTGCGTAAATACAGATGTTGCCTTGGATCCTTATACCTCCCATGGGCACGATGGGATTTACGATCCTCAACAAAAAGATATCGCCAATGATCCAACCGTTTCTATTCTTGCAGAAATGGCCCTGCGACAAGCGGAAGCTGGAAGCGACATGGTTGCGCCTAGCGACATGATGGATGGACGGGTGATTGCGATTAGAAAGGTTTTGGATGATCACGGATTTTCTCACGTGAATATTCATTCTTACGCGATAAAATACGCCTCTTGCTTGTATGGCCCCTTTCGAGATGCAGTGGGATCTCAACTAAAGTTTGGAAACAAAAAAACCTACCAACTCAATCCAGCCAATTTTCGAGAAGCTCTTTTAGAAGCAGCTTTGGATGAGGAGGAGGGGGCTGATATTGTCATGGTAAAGCCAGCTTCTCTTTATTTGGATATTATCTGTCGTCTGAGGGAACATACACACCTGCCTATCTCGGCTTTTCAAGTTAGCGGTGAATATGCCGCTATTTTGTCTGCCGCTCAACAGGGGTGGTTGGATGAAAAGCAAGGCTTGTGGGAAAGTTTGCTTGGAATACGACGAGCTGGCGCTGATATGATTTTTACCTATGCAGCTCCACAAGTGGCCCAGTGGCTCAAAGAAGGCATTTTTGATTAATGCCAGCTAAGAGGGAATCCAGTTTTTTCTCTTAGAAGTCTTGGTTTTTTCTTCTTTTGTCTCAAAAACTAATTCTTGGCCGGCTTTCTTAAACGTTTCTACCGTTTTTTGCTTAAAAGCGTCACACTCTTGTCGCACTTTCTGCAAAAGTTCCCACTGCTCAGGAGTGAAATTTTTAGGATCGTTAGAATAAGCCTCAAGCTGCTCTTTTGTCATACCCATTTTCTGTGCAATGGCATCTGCCTGCTCTCTTAGCTCATCGATTTTATCTTGAGTTTTTGACAAAACTTCTGAGTAGTCACTTTTCCCAGCCGCATCTGGCTTCAAAGCCTCTGGAGTTAAGACAACCCCATAAAGCCCCAAAACCTCCTGGACTTGTTTTATTACCCCACTTTCCAAACTATCTGCCATAATTGCTCCTTTTTAATAATTATACAATTATTTGTTTAATTTTAAAATCTAGATCTAAAAAAGATTCTACAAGGTTTTGGTTGCTCTTATTTATTGGAGACCGTATATTACTGGCCACGCACAAAGACCAAAAGGACTGTTAAATGAGTTATTTAGAAGAATTTCGCCAGCTTATCGAAAAAGAGAAGTTATCTCCTTTTCTCCACCTGTGGGAAGAGTATTGCCAAGGGGATCAGATTTGCGGGGAAGAAGTTTTTCAAGTCCTTACAATGATTAAAAACTCCTCATTATCAACAGCTTTTGGGAAAGTGGCTGAAACCGCCATTCCTTTATGGGAAAAAATAGAAGAAGAGGAAATGGCAGGCCATGTGTTGCGTCTCATTATTGATTTACAAACTACTCATTCTCCTTTACTTGCAACGCTAGCTGTCAACTACCTGTCTTCTCATTATAAGGACGATTCTGATTTCAATGAAAAAATGCGCCTGGTTGGTTTGCGCACCCGTCATTCTTTTCAAGGGGCCATTTCAAACTTTGAACTCCTTTCTCACATGGAAAAGGGAAAGTTTGTTTTTCACACTGGGGGATGGGGTGTTGGAGAGGTTATGGATATCTCTCTTTTACAAGAACATGTGTTGTTAGAGTTTGAGGGAATTGGGGCTCGAAAAGATTTAACTTTTGAAAACGCCTTTAAAAACCTTGTTTATCTGCCATCTGATCATTTTCTTGCTCGTCGCTTTGGCAACCCAGATGCCTTAGAGGAAGAAGGCAAACAAGACCCTCTTGCTTTAGTGCGATTGGTTCTCAGAGACTTAGGACCAAAGACAGCTCAGGGGTTAAAAGAAGAGCTTTGTGAGCTTGTGATTCCTGAACAAGACTGGTCTAAGTGGTGGCAGGCAGCAAGGGCCAAGCTTAAAAAAGACACAAAAATTAAATCTCCTAATTCTTCTAAAGAACCTTTTGAAATTTTGGATGAAGAGGTGTCTCACGAAGATTTACTTAAAAAAGCTCTGCAAAACAACATGGACACAGAGAAGTTGATTGTCACAGTGTACCAGTATTTGAGAGACTTTCCTCAGTCCACAAAAAGCGATGATATTAAAGAACTTCTTAAAAAGGCTCTTTTAGGAGCTTTAGAAGAAAAATCTTCTGTTGCCGAGAGTGTTTTAGCTTATAAGATTCAGATTTCTTTTCTCTTGGAAGATATTTTCCCTACAGAGTTTCCTGAGGCTAGCGCTAGCTTGGTCAAGGCTGTTGAAAATCTTGAAGGAGTTATCAATCTTATTGAGATATTAGCTTACAAAAAACGTCTTCTTGTTTGTATCCGCGGCATGCGCTCTGATTGGGAAAAAGTGTTCTCTCATTTACTGTTAATTATTAGTCAAAACCCTCTTCGCGATTATCTTTTTAAAGAACTGCTCCTGTCCAATCCTCTTTTGCTCGAAGAGCGTTTGCAAGAACTTCTTAATAACATGACTCTCTATCCAGAGCCGTTTTTTTGGTATTTTCAAAAAGTTGCAGAGGGGGAACAGGTTCCTCTTAATTCCCTCGAAGATAGATTTAGCTTTATGGAGGCTTATCTTATCTTGCTGCACTATGTTGAAGACAAAGATGAGTGTCGTGACCTCGTTAAAAAGATGTACAACTACTTGCTTGCTGACCGCTTTGTAATTGTGCGTAAAATGATCGCGGACTCTCCTGTTTCCTTTTTAAAAGAGTTCTTGTTGCTGGCAAGTAAATGCCTTGTTTTCTCTAAACAAGATTTGCGTACGCTCCAATCTCTTGCAGAAGTAGTACAACCTTCTTTGGCAAACAAAAAGAAAAGCTCTAGTGAAGATGAGGAAATTATCTGGACCACTCAAGCTGGTTATCAAAAAATTCAGGAACGCGTAAAGCAGATTGGCACAATCGAAATGATTGACAACGCAAGAGAAATTGAAGCTGCTCGGGCGCACGGGGATTTGAGAGAAAATTCTGAGTATAAGTTTGCTTTAGAGCGTCGTTCGCGTTTGCAGTCTGAGCTTAAAACCCTTTCCCGCCAACTTAATCATGCTCGTATTTTAACAAAGAGTGATGTCTCCACGCACCTTGTTGGTCCTGGTTCTGTTATTGAACTTTCTCAAGGTAGCGAAGAGTCTGTGACTTATTCCTTATTAGGACCTTGGGATGCAGATCCTGATAAACACATTCTTTCTTTTCAGTCTAAATTTGCCCAAGCAATGATGGGAAGAAAGCTTGGAGAGAGTTTTGAGTTTCAAGGAAACAATTATCAAATCAAGTCGATACATAGTTTTTTAGAAACTCCCTCTATAAGTTGAGGGAAAATTCCACTTAGCTTATCTTGCACGTATGCGCGTAGTCATAGCGACACAAAATCGTCATAAGGTTCGTGAACTACGCGCTTATCTTTGTAAGATAAAAAATTTCGACGTCTTTTCCTTACTTGATTTTTCTTCTTACCAATCTCCTCAAGAAACAGGCGCCACTTTCGAGGAAAATGCTATTTACAAAGCTGCACATGCAGCTCGCTCATTAAATATCTGGGCTTTAGCTGATGATTCTGGTTTAGTGGTTCCTGCCATCGGAGGAGCTCCTGGCGTTTTCTCTGCTCGCTTTGCAGGGCCACAAGCTACAGATAAAGAAAATAGAAAAAAATTGCTCCAGACCATGCAAGGCTTAGACGGCCTTGAGCGCTCTGCTTATTTTACCTGTGTTTTAGCCTTAGCCCGACCAGATGGACAAATTCAGTATTGTGTAACAGGTTCTTGTGAAGGACTGATTGCCCATGAAGAGAAGGGAAGAGAAGGATTTGGTTACGATTCTGTATTTGTTAAACACGGTTATCATCAAACTTTTGGAGAACTCGATGAGAGCGTCAAAAATCGCATCTCTCACAGAGCTAAAGCCCTTTCAAAGATGCTTCTTTATCTAGAAAGTTCATGATAGGCAACTTCTAGACGAGATCTCACTTCTCCCATAAGAGAAAAAGCTTTTTCTACATCTGTTCTCATTTGCTTAAGAGAATCCAAAGCTTGCGAAGACCCTATTTCTTTGGTTTCGTTTGTCGTAGCCATAGACACATGCTTTTTTATGCTAACTCGATGAAGAGCTGATTGTTGAATTCCACTAAGATGTTCGACCATTAAAGCTCCCAACAAATCGTTTTCTTTCCTTGTTTGTTTAACAGATCTTGGATTTTTGAAAAATGCCCACATCCAAAAAATCCCTGATGAGCTGAGTAAGGGGAGGGGTGTGGTGCCATCAAAACATAGTGTCGTTGAGTTGTATGAGCCAAAATGTGACGACATTTATCCTGTGCTGATTTTCCCCATAGCACAAAAATAACCGGATCTTCTCTTTCACAAAGTGAATGAATCACCGCATCTGTAAAAATTTCCCAACCTTGATGAGCATGCGATTGAGGTTTTCCTTTTCGCACTGTTAGCACGGCATTCAATAGCAAAACACCCTGCTTAGCCCAATCTACTAAACAACCGTGATTGGGGATGGGAATGGATAAATCTTGATTGAGTTCTTTGAAAATGTTTTTTAAAGAGGGAGGGGGTTTCACCCCTTTAGGAACACTGAAGCTTAAACCATGTGCTTGCCCTTCGCCATGATAGGGGTCTTGCCCCATGATCACAACCTTAACTTCTTTATAAGGAGTGTGATCAAATGCCGCAAAAACCTGGTTTTGTGGCGGATAAACAGGTCCAAGGCGACGTTCTGTTGCAACAAAATCAGCCAATTTTTCTAGGTAAGATTTTTCCCATTCTGCATGTAAAGCTGCAGCCCAACTTACCTCAAGCTGTGGAGGTGGTTTACTCATGGGCAACATGTTAGCTGGTATACAGAAATTGCAGCAAGATGGTATCATCTCCAGACCATGAAAGATTTAGCCGAAAACAATTTGGTTCGATTTAAAAACATCACTCGCAAGAAGGCGGGTATGTATGCCAACTTCCGCATCAAAGGCATCCGCGGAGGCACAACTTTTACAGCTTCTATTGCTGTAGATATGGACGCCGCTGAAGTGAGCTGTGGTGACTCTCTTGAAAAAATTATTGAGGAATGCGCCCGAATTGGGGTTGAAGAATTCCAAAAATGCGAATTTCAATTCGAAGGCATTACAACGTCTAACCTGGGTGTAGCGCAGCTTGGCTAGNNGGTCGGAGGTTCAAATCCTCTCACCCAGATTCTTTTTAGTAAGTGATTTATAACTGAACCGTCGCATCTAGACCCTCATCAAAAATCGATGCTAACTTTCTATCCGGTAGAAAGCATCAAAAAAGGCTATGAAAACGCGAATGGATCCTTCTGGACAGACAGTTGGGAATGCAATATTGTCGAAACAGCAATTTGTCATATGACTAACCAATGAAAGCGCTGATAGCAGATAACCAGAAGTTACATAAAAGCGGTTAGGGATTGAAAAATGAGCAAAAAGAAACTATTTCTCCTTGTTCTTGGCTTTGCTTTTACATGGGGATATTGTAACGAAATCCAGGCTGAAGAAAACCAAATGAGAGGACATGAAATGAACTATACTACCGAAAAACAAGGGAAGAAATTTTTCATTGGTCTTGAGCTGAGAACAAATAACGAGGAGTGTTCTTCAGTGATGCCTGCTCACAAAGAAAAATTTTTTAGGGAAAACACCTTTGCAAAGATTCCGAATAAGATCAATAGCAATATTCTCGCTCTTTATACTGACTATGAGGGAGACCACACTAAGCCTTATTCATGGATTCTTGGATGCGAAGTTTCTAATTTAGACGAAATACCGGAAGGACTTGTTGGCAAAGTCCTTCCTGAATCAAAATATGCTGTTTTTACAACCCAAGGAGAATTTCCTCAAGGGTTGATTGCTGCATGGCAAATGATTTGGAATTCAAACCTTTCTCGCTCCTACACAAGCGATTTTGAGCTGTATCGCTCTGATTTTGATCCTCAAAAAAATCCAGAAATAAAAATTTACATTGCTGTAGAAGCGTAGATTGATGCGTCCTCTAGAAAGAGGCATCAAAGAGCTTTTTCAGTTTTAAGAGATCTAAAATGCTCTTTGAATATAGCGTGAAGATGCTAAAAAACTTTCTATACAGATAGTTGTAGACAAAAAGGTGACAATATCAAAGAAAATCCCATTGAAAAAAAAGACCCAACCTCTCATCCTTAGTGGGATTTTTTAAAAAGACAATTTTAATTAATCACACCAGGGGTGCTAAGTTTTTTATTAAACTTAGCTGAGAAATACCCTCATACCTGATCTGGGTTGTGCCAGCGTAGGAAGTGTAGGTGTGTAACGACTTAAGTTTTTTCTTTTTTCGTTCGCTCCTGGTGGCTATTAACAACAGGAGCACGAAATGCCTATCACTTCTTCTTTGTCACCATTAAAGCCTTTTTATTCACAGATAGGTCGCCCTATTTACAACTTATCTCTTTATCTTGTTACACATCCTATTGATGACAACAAAGAATTTGTAGAGAAAGTCAAAAAAGCTGTTCAGGGAGGCGTCACGTGTGTGCAATACAGGGATTTTAAAAATGATTTTCCAACCCGCGTTCGGTTAGCTTCTTGTTTAAAAGATACTCTTCGTTCTTTTGGAGTACCTTTGATGATTAATAGCGATTTGGATTTGGCAAAAGCCATCCAAGCTCATGGAGTGTACTTAGAAAACAAAGAAGTGTCTTGGCAAAAGGCGCGCGATGTTTTGGGCCATCAATCTGTTATTGGAGTACCTGCCTCTACCTTAGAAGAGGTGCGAACAGCAGAAAAATGGGATATTGATTATCTTAGCATCAAAGTTTTTCCCTCACAAACAACCTCTACTTCCTCTCAACAAACATGGGGATTAGAAGGTTTAAAAACAGTACGAACAATTTCTCAACACCGTTTAGTGGCTATTGGTCATATCTTTGGAAACTTAGAGGCTGTCTTAAAAACACTACAGGTGTCTGAGAGAGGAGATGGTATTGCTATGATAGGGGATTTGTGGCGAGCTCAAGATCCTAGAGTTACTGCTCAACAAATACAGACCTGTGTAAAAAAATAATAGAATTAAAATGAAGTTACCATTGTTTTTATCCCAAAGAAGTTTTTGGAGTACATTTTTAGGAAATCTTTTTGAACATTATGATACAGCTCTTTTTAGTCTCCTGTCTCCGTATTTAGCTCCTCTTATTTTTCCTAATCACGATCCTTTGACAGCTTTAATTTTAACGTATGGAATGATCCCGTTAGGCATGCTTGCTCGTCCTATAGGAGCCCTTGTCTTTGGATATATCGGTGATGTATATGGTCGCCAACAGGCCTTGTTTTTGACCTTAGCTGGCATGTCTTTAATTTCAGTTATCATTGCTTTAAGCCCCACCTATCAACAAATAGGAATTTGGGCACCAATTATCTTTTGTCTTGGACGTGTATTTCAAAACTTTCTTTCTTCAGGAGAATCCATGGGGGGAGCTGTTTTTATTTTAGAACACACGCAGGAGAAAAAACACGATCTGCTTGGTAGCCTCTACAGCTCTTCAACTTTGGGTGGCATCCTTTTGGCCTCAGCTGCCTTATCATTATTCAGTTTTTTTTGGCAAATAGAACAAATATGGCGCTGGTTTTATGTGTTAGGGTGTAGTACAGCTATTTTTGGATGCAGCTTGCGCTATCAACAACTTCCCAAAAATAAAGAGAGGTTGTCTTTTCAACCACTCTCTTTTTTTAAAGGTCTTTGGATGTACAAGAAAGCTGTTTTACTCATTGCTATGGTTGCTGGTTTTTCATATGCAAGTTATTCAGTCGCCCTTGTCTTAACAAATGGTTTTATACCTCTTGTCACAAATATAACTAAAATACAGATGCTTCATCTCAATACCATCTTGTTGATCTTAGATTTTTGCTCTTTGCCTTTTTTTGGTTGGCTTTGCTCAAAAATACAAAGAGAAAAAATGATGCTTCTAGCTTCTACAACCATCATGATTAGCTCTATACCGCTTTTTTTTCTGCTAAACCAAGCTTCATTTTGTCTTGTCATTATCATTAGGATTTTCTTTGTCTTGCTTGGAGTTGCTTTTTTTGCTCCTTTCCATGCGTGGGCACAACGACTTGTTCCTGCTGAATACCGTTATAGAGTGATTTCTTTCGGTTACGCGCTTGGTTCTCAGGTTTTTGGGGGACCCACAAGCTCATTGTCCCTTTGGTTTTTTAAAAACACAAATCGCATAGAAAGTATAGGTTACTACTGGTTTGTTTTAGCTTGCCTTACCACCTATGTTTTAAATTACACCCTAAAAAACAAAACGATTTTATCGGAGAAATCCTCATGAATACCATTTCAGATAACCCCTCCCTCTTTCAAAGCAGCCTTTTGGGCTCTTTAAGGGGCATCGTTGTGCACTCTCTCATCTTCCCCTTAGAAGTCATTAAAGTGAGACAACAGTGCGCTCCTATCACAAAAACCAGTTATCAAATAGCCTTCAAAATTTTTCAAACGGAAGGCATGGGTTCTTTTTATCGCGGGCTTAAACCTCAATTACTGACCACTGTTAGCAAACAGGTTTGGTGTTGGCCCTTGATCACACACCTTCCCTTGTTTTTGCAATCCAAGGGGCTTGCAGAGCCTCCAAAGCAGGCCATTACAGGCCTTACCATTTCTACGGTCGATGCTGCAATTACAACACCCTTATCAAGAGCTACACTTCTGTCGGCAGCTTCTTGTCAAAAACCCCCTTCTATCGCGGCGATCTACAAAGAAGGTTGGAAAGGATTTTTTACTTATTGGACAAAGTTAACTGTAGCTTGGTCTTCTTTTCTTGTTGCACAGAAGCTATTTAGAGACCAAGAACGCACGGACCATCAACAAAGGCTCAACATTCCTCAACTTATGAAAGTCGCAATAAAAGTTAGCGTACTTGTAAGTGTATGCTTAACTCCCTTTGATCTAGTTAATACCCTAAAACAAACAGAGCATCGCTCTTTAAATCAACTGTTTAAAGGAAATGTGTTTAAAAATTTATATCGAGGCTGGCCTGTTACCTTGCTTTGTTTGACCATCCATAATGTTGCTTCTATTATTCTTATTGAAAGACTAGATGGACTTAAATAGCCTTCTCTACTCATCTCGCAAATGTAATTGAGTTAAAGCATAGGCAGGGGCGCATCCAGCCACTACTATAATGGAGAGGATTAATTTAGTCGCAAAAAAAGCATAACAATCCAAAAAATCGTCTTGAGAATATCCTGCTAATTCACCCCCACCTATTCCATGGCCTAAAGAAGCAAGCCCAATACTAGCTACTGCAGCAGCAACAGCCGTCATAGCGGGAAAAAGAACAAAAAATTCCTTAAGCGTCACAGAAAGCTGCTGTTGTATAGGAAACGTTGCTGACACAATCTCAAACTACTTAAAATTTAATATAAAAAACACAAAGCTTCCATCAAGCAAAAATATTAAATTTCGTAAAGATGGATTTCTGTGTGATTTTGTGGAAAACAGGTAAATAACTTGGTTGATAACAAGTTTGCAAGGTTGTTGATAAGGTTGTTTTGTGCATAAACAGAAAGTTGTCTTCAACATTTCGACAGGTTATGATCAGGCTTTTCCTCACTGAGCTATCAACATTCCCACATAGCAAGAAGAAGAGGAAATAAGATTAAATAGTTACCTCTTCTTTAGGAGTTGATGGATATGTTTACACCAGAATTGTTATTTGATCTTTCACGATTTCCTTATCCTCATCTCTTTAAAAAGGGCAAACCAGCTTGGCGAGCCATTCAAGAACTGTCCTTATTTTTGCAATCGCTTCCTTTAGGTAATATTGAAGCAGAACTAGAGCCAGGCGTGCACGTAGTTCATCCAGAGCTTATCTCTATTGGAAAGGGGACCCGGGTCGAGTCTGGAGCTTATATTGTTGGCCCTTGTTGGATCGGTCAAAATTGCCAGATTCGACATGGAGCTTATTTAAGGGGTCAGGTTCTTGTTTGTGATCAGGCTGTTATAGGCCATGCCACAGAAGTAAAAAATTCTATTTTCATGCACCAAGCCCACGCGGGACATTTTGCTTATGTAGGAGATTCTATACTTGGTAATTTTGTTAATTTAGGAGCGGGAACCAAGTGTGCTAATTTGAGGTTTGATAAGCAAATTATTAAAGTTGAGAATTTTGAGACTGGCATGAAAAAAATGGGAGCTATTTTAGGGGATTATGTGCAAACAGGATGCAATGTTGTCACAAACCCCGGTACGATTATGCTGCCGCATACAACGGCAATTCCTTGCTCGTTTGTCAAGGGAGTGATAAGTAAATGAAGGATTGGCGTAACTATCAAAAAAAAATAGAACAAAATATCTCAACCTTTATTGATCAATGGCAAGGTCCAGCCCCTCTTAAAGAGGCCTGTGCTTATTCGCTGCAGGTTGGAGGAAAGCGTTTTCGCCCCCTTCTTGTTTATTTAGTTGCTCAATCTCTTGGAGATCAGGATGTTAGTGATGTTGCGTTAGCCGTAGAACTTTTCCATACAGCCTCTCTTATTGCTGATGATTTACCATGTATGGACAATGAGTTGTTGCGCAGGGGAAAAGCCGCTTTACATAATAAGTTTAATGAAGCCACAGCTTTACTTGCAACGTATGCCTTAATCGCTTCTGGTTATGACTGTCTTCAGAAAAATTCTAAGGGGTTGCCTCCGCATGTGTTAGGTTTAGCAATTGCCTCGGTTGCAAAAAATACAGGGGGAGGGGGGGCAACAGGAGGACAATATTGGGACTTATTTTCTCCCAAAGAACACATGGAGCAGATGATCGCTCAAAAGACAGGTGCTTTATTTGAGCTGTCCTTCGTTTTAGGATGGTTATATGGTGGCGGTGAGGTTGCTTTGCTCCCTTGGGTGGAGAAAGCAGCTTATCATTTTGGTATGGCCTTTCAAATTCATGATGACATTTTAGACATGGAGCAGGATGCTCCAGAGAGAAATTATGCTTGTTGTTTTGGCAAGCAGAGCGCACAGCAACGCGTGACAAGAGAACTTGAGCAGTTCGATCAGTGTCTAGCGTTGCTGCCTCCCGTTTTTAAGAAGATTAGGTTTCTGCTAGAGCCGGCTCCTCTTCTGCAGCCATCTCTGAGTTCTTGACAACATCAGCCTTGACTACAGCAGAGAGATTAGCCCATACCTTTTTTTCAATCTCTTCGCAAAGCTTAGGATTTCTTAGAAGTTCATCGCGGCAAGCTTCTCGACCTTGACCTAAGCGGTTTCCTTCATAGCTAAACCACGCACCTTTTTTATCAATAATGCCTCGTTCTGTAGCAAGATCGATGACAGATCCTTCGTAAGAAATACCGTGGTTAAACAGAATGTCAAACTCAGCACAACGAAAAGGAGGTGCGAGCTTATTTTTGGCTACTTTGACTTTCACTCTGTTACCAGCATCGTTGCCATCTGGTCCTTTAATAGCACCAATACGGCGAATATCTAAACGAATGGAAGAGTAGAATTTAAGAGCTCGTCCCCCTGTTGTAGTTTCTGGGCTTCCAAACATCACTCCAATCTTATCGCGAATTTGGTTAATAAAGATCGCGCAGGTGTTGCTTCGAGATAATGTTGCCGTCAGCTTACGTAAAGCTTGGGACATCATACGAGCTTGAAGACCGACGTGAGTATCTCCCATTTCTCCTTCAAGTTCATTTCTAGGAACTAAAGCAGCAACCGAGTCTATCACAATTACATCCACAGCATTGGAGCGAGCAAGCATTTCAGCAATACTTAGAGCATCTTCTCCACAAAAAGGTTGAGAGAGCATAAGTTCATTGACATTGACTCCGATGCGTGCTGCATAAGAAGGATCTAGAGCATGTTCAGCGTCAATGTAAGCTGCTAAACCACCTGCTTTTTGAGCGTTCGCAACAATGTGTGTAGCTAGGGTTGATTTTCCGGAAGATTCTGGACCGTAGATTTCAATAATACGTCCACGAGGAACACCCCCAATACCTAGAGCGATGTCTAGCGAAGGAGCTCCTGTTTTGATGACGGAAGGAACTTTTGCTTTGGAATGTTTTCCAAGCGTCATAATGGCCCCTTCGCCAAACTGTTTTTCAATATGTAAAACCGCAGCGTCTAACGCCTTTTTTCTTTCAGTAGAATTTTCTTTTCTGTCGGATGACTGATCCATGAATCGCTCCTGTTTGCAGAGCATTGTTTGGGATCAAAAGCGGGAAGTCAACGAAAAAGATTTCTTGATTTTTTCTTAATATTTTCACATAACTAGAAAAACGGAGGTGTTCAATGAGTGGAGCTCTAGGGCCAACAAGGGATGCGCTTGATTGCCTTCCTGTCGAAATGTGGGAGCGTGTTTTTTTTTATTTAGACACTGGCGTTCTTTCTCGTGCTAGAAGTGTTTGTAGCTTATTTAATACTATTATTTTAGGGCATGGTACGTGGGGTCAATTTGTTGATCGAGAGTGTTTTTTTTTATCTAGGCACCTCAGCGAAAAAAATGGCGCAGAAATTGAAACAAAAATGCATGTTTTGCATCAGGTTTTGGAACGCAAAGCAGGGGTAACAAGATCTTTTTGTGCTGGACCTAAATCAGATTTGTTTTTTTCTGACTTTTCACCCTATGAGAAAGCTTGGATATGCTGTGATATCTATGTGTGTTGTTTTTTCAATGTGCTTTTTAGCGGAAAAATGAAAGGACGCCAACTTCTTTTTAGTCAGGATTCTTTGGAAGTCGAGGCTGCTTTAGAAATGGGGTTGGAGTCAAAAAATCTATTCGAAGTCAAGCGAGCTGTAGAACGTTTTGTTGCTACACACTTAAAAGGGAAAGAATGGCTTAATGGTTCTTTAAGTTGCGAAGTGTTAAGACCTTCTTATGTGTCTAAAAGGACAGGTTCTGAAAATCCCACTAAAGCAATTCAAAGTCAATATAACATTCTGGCATTAACAGATGGTGGTGCCAAGTTAAGCAATAGAGCTTTTACAAGGGTTATTTCTGATTCATCTTTGCATCCACACATACGGAGAATAGTAGAGGCGGGAGTGCTGCCAAGTCGCAAAAATTTAGCTTTGGCACTGCACCATAGATGTCCCTATGACATTATAGAGCTTTTCTTAAAACATGTTATTCCAACGGTTGGGATGGTTTGTTATACCCAAAATTTTTCTTTTTATTCTCCACGCGTAGCGTTTTTAATGAGAGGCATTCATGTTATTGAAAATGAGTTAGACCTTGGAATACAAACAGGAAAAAAACCCGACTTTTTAAGGAAAAAAATAGAAGAAGGCCACGCACCTAGTCTTTATTCTTTATGGTTAGCCTTACACTTTCGTAGATCTTATGGAGTGGTCAAGGAGGTCTTAAAAGGGGGAGTTAGTCCTAGTTCTGACATTCTGAGATTAAGCCAAGCGGAGGATTTTTACTCTCATCGAATTGCCTTTTTGATTGCAGAGGTGGTGGCAAGAACGGTCTCTTTGGAATTAGTGGAACGACAAGCAGAGTAACTGCGTTAGAAAGGTTTGTTGATTGTTAAAACACGAAGAGTTCGTTCATGGCGATATCGTGGGCTTGATGAGGTAAAATCTGGATTTTTTGTTCTACAAAACCAATTCCAAATTTAGGGATAGCAATAAATTGGGCAAGTAATTTGTCATAATAGCCCTTTCCATAACCAAGTCTATGAAGGTTTTCGTCAAAACCAAGAGCGGGGACAAGTATAAGAGAAGGGGTTGCTTTTGGACAAAGTTGTGGATCTGGTTCTAAAATTCCCAGAGGACTTTTTTTAAGTTTGTCTAAGTCTGTAACAAGATAGATTTGCAAAGAGTCCTGCTCAACTTTTGGTAATAAAAGACGACCTTGGTTGGCTAGATGTTGGTTCAGAGAATGAGTTGAGATTTCCTCTGGTAAACTAGCAAAAGAAAGTACAAAAGGATAGGATTCTAGTTTGGGCAATAGGGATAAAAGAGCAGCTTCAGCCTGTTGTCTTCGCAAACTTGGAATAAGGGAGCGCTGTTGTTTTAAATGTTGGCGCCAAAATTCTTTCACTCCACAGGTCTTCCTTCAGAATAATGCACTTTTTTAGCAAATGTGCCATCTGCAGAAAAAAGGGTAGCTAAACCTTTACCGTTTTCGACCTTGGAAACAGGTACATGTTCAGCCATACGGTAATATTCACCTTTTATAAGCTTGTCATTCTCATAATCCTCTACAAGCATCAGAGAGCTGTTGCGATACCAGGCTGTTAATAAACCATTTTTCTGATTCTGGCTCATTTCTCGCTGACTTTCTAAAACACCGTCTTCATACCACGTTTTTATAGATCCTTGTAAAACACCCATATTCCATGTTAATTGAATTTTGGGTTGTTGTGTGCCTGGATAGTAACCTAGTTCTTCACCGTGTTTTAAAGTGTTTTTAAGATGATAAGAGCAGGCTATATTGCCCTTAGCGTCCAACATCTTCACTAAACCCTCTTGCCAACCATTTTTATAGTGTTGCAGTTCTGCTAAAGACGTTTTAGAAAAGACTGCGCGTGTACCTTCTCCATTTTTTACTTCAGCTAGAAGGTTTCCTTGAGCAGAAAGGTAGCATCCTTCCTCTAAGCGTCCTTGATTATAGTGCTCTTCATAAGCCAGCTGGTCGGGACTCCAATAGCGGTAACAGATACCGTGCTTCTCTCCATGTTCATAGTTTGTTGTTTGGAAAGCTGTGCCGTCTTCCAAATAAATAGAAGAGAGCCCGTGTAAAACTCCTTTGGAGTGGGACAGTTGTTTCCATAGATTTCCATTGGGATGATAATACAAAGCTTCACCTTCTAATTCTCCTAAAGCATAAGGAATTTTAGCGATAAAATGACCCTCATCATCCCATGCATAGGTATATCCATCAAACAACCAGCTTGTCTCTGCTTGAGAATTTAAATCAGCAATGCCGCTGATAACATAAGCATGAACCTTTTTCTGCCCGTTAGCGTACCATTCGCAATAAGTTCCGAGTGCACGCTGATCAACAGCTTCAAGATATTGCTTAATTTGACCGTTAGGGTGATAACTTGTAATTTGAGCACGTAGAGAACCATTTTTATCTTTGGCGTAGACGCGCATCACTTTTTGGTAGGGCTGAGGTGCAAAAAAGTCTGTTTTCTCAAATTCACTTAGGCGATTTTTGCTGGAAATAGTCTGAGACATCCCGCTACGGTCAATAAGGTTGATGCTTGTGAGGTGCTTGGGCTCAAATTGATTTGGACAATGGCGGCATCCTAAAAAAGCAAACAGAGCACAGAATAAAAAAAGAAATTTTATGTGTCGTGTCACTGATCAAACTCCCGTTTAATTAAAGAAAAAGTAAGGTCAAAAACCTCTAATCCTGAAGATTTAGCTTTTTTTGTTAGTTGGAAATCTCGGATGATAAGTTGGGGTTTTAGGGGATGATCTTGTTCGATAAAGTCTAAAATATTTTTTAGGTCTTCGTTGTCGATTTCAACGGGG
Source organism: Verrucomicrobiota bacterium (assembly GCA_018239815.1). GTDB lineage: Bacteria > Chlamydiota > Chlamydiia > Chlamydiales > JAAKFR01 > SZAS-3. The sequence goes on from JAFEGP010000018.1 coordinate 51,196, forward strand.
TGTAAACTTGTTTCTATTGTTTCTGTCAAACCGTCAGCTGTTTGACGATAGTGTTCATCTAAGAGAATGTGATTAGCGCCCTCTGTAAGAAAAAACAGTCTTTTTTCGACAGTGTCGTTTCCTGTGTAGTTTGGAGATTGAATCAGTTTTTCTAGGGCTTTGCGTTCTTTGTTAAGAAAAAAAAGAGACTGAAGCCGATGTTCTAAATATAGAGGGTCACTCTTAGCAAAATGTTTGCGAACTAAGGTGTTAAGGCTTTGTTTTCTTATTTTTGTGGAGGAAAGATGACAAACTTCCTGTGTTTTGTTGGCGATGAGATTCCATGCTTTACGCTGTTTTAAGAAAAAGAAAGAGGTCAGCGTCAAAGGAAGAAAGCTTAAAATCATGACATAAAGGATAAGTCGGGCTGTGGGGATATTCAGTTTAAACATCCTAGGAGTACCTCGTTTTATCTTTTAAAAAGAAAGAGATGTGATGAACCCCATCCTTAGAAGTCGTCCATTGTAATTCCTGCTTGTGGTCAATATACAAATTTTCTTGTTCTAAGGTTTCATGCAGAAGTTTGGCTAGTTGAGGAGTGCTTGTTGTAAGCTCTAAAGTGATTTTAGTTTGATAGCGATCATGAGGGTGAGCAAGATCTGGGTGCTTTACCATAGTATAGTGGATGAAGCGCACGTCTACATCTGGACCTTTGACAAGCAAAGGATGGTTTAAAAGCCAACTTAAGAATTCAGAGACTGTTGGAAGTTGTGGCAAAAGAGGAAAAGTGTCAGGGCGGTTTACAATGCTGTTTTGAAGCTGTTCAAGGGATTCTTGATACTCTAACAAGGTTTGTGGGTGTAAGTTTTGTTGACCCTCTTGTAGAGCTAGTGCTTCGAACTGTTGTTGTATAGATGTTTTTTGCTGATGTAGGGCTAAAAATCCCAATGCGCCTAATGTCAACGTTAAAATAGTAATAGATCCCGCAAAAAACATTAAAGGCTTACGCAAGAAGCGGAAATTAAGGGGAGGTGTGAAGTTTTGTTTTAAAAAATTAATTTTTTGTGTCCCAGCCAAAGCGATGCCCAAGGCTAGCCCGTAGTGAATTAATTTTTCTTGAGAAAGCAGTAGTTCGTTTGAAGAAGGGAAAATTGTGATTTTTTTGCAGATTTCCTGTACTTCTAAGCGCAATTCTTCGTTAACGCGTCCAAGTAAAACAATAGTTTCAAAATCACAAAGCTTGCCTTCTTGAGAAAGCGATAAAACAACCTTATGAATTTCCGTTGCTAGATTAAGAGATGGGTTAAGAGTGTAACTTTTAAGTAGATAACCATTCACACTTAGGGCGCAACAAACCTCCCTTTCCCCTATATGAACAAGAAGTTGTGGTTCTTGTTTTCGATTTAATAGCGTTGATAAGGCGGCTAAGGCTAGAGGCGCTGTTGTGGCAATGTGAGGGGAAAGATTCAGAGAAGATAGGTGCTCTAGATGTTTTTCAATATAAATTTTCTTAACAGCCAAGAGATTAAGACGGGTTTTTTTATCAAAGGATTTTTGTATTTGAGCCTCGATAATTGCTTGGTCTATAGAAAAAGGAAGCAGGGTATTAGCTTGGAATTCTAAGGCTGAGCGTAAGTCTTTGTCGTTTTTTAAGGGCAGCTCTAAAGCCCGAACAAAAGTTTCTTTTGCATCCAAAGCAGTGACAACTTGAGCCTGTTGAGGGAAAAGGTCCAGAGGATGGATCCCTTGATGAGAAGAGAGATCCTTAAGTTGCGAGACCACCCATCCTTTGCTGGAAGGACGAAGGACTGCGATCTTTAGAGTAGACTTTTCTAGGTCTATCCCGATATAATGTGCTCTTTTTGGAAAGAAAGACATAAAAATTAGCTTTTAAGACCAGCATTATAAACAAAAAAAGAAGCTTTTACAAGTGAAATAGATGTTTTTGTATATTTTAGAAATTTTATTTACAGTTTATACTATTCTACTTTTAATTCGCGTATTAGGTTCTTGGTTTCCTAATTTTTCTCAAAGCCGTTTTATGGGGATTGTTGCAAAGTGCACGGATCCCTATTTAAATGTGTTTAGAAAGATCATTCCTCCTGTTGGGATGTTGGATCTCAGTCCTATGGTCGCCTTTTTTGCCTTACAGATATTACAATGGATTCTCTTCTCGATTCTAACTTAAACATAGGCAAGCTTGTCCTTGCTAAACCCATTATTTACTCGCCACTGGCTGGGTGTTCAGACTATCCCTTTCGTAAGATTGCTTCTTACTATCGTCCTGGCTTGATGTTTTGTGAGATGGTCAAAATGGAGCCTCTGATTCTGAGGAATCCTGGCACTATGAAGATGCTTGAGTATAGCGAGCAAATGCGTCCTATCGGCGGACAAATCTGTGGTAGCAAATTAGATTTAGTCGCTCCTGCTGCTAAGATTATCGAAGATTTAGGATTTGATGTGGTCGATCTCAATTGTGGGTGCCCTGTAGATAAAGTCACAAAGGATGGGAGTGGTTCTGGTTTATTGAAGCATCCGGATCAAATTGGGGAGCTCCTCATGCGTATGGTCGCCGCGGTTTCTATCCCAGTAACGGTGAAAATCAGGGTGGGATGGGACGAAAAGAGTATAGTAGCTTCCGAGGTTGTAAAAATTGCGGAGCAGGCCGGGGCTTCGGCAATTTTTGTTCATGGTAGAACGCGTCAGCAGGCTTATAAAGGACCCGCTAATTGGGATCATATTCGAGAATGCAAAAAACAAGCCAAAACCATCAAGGTCATCGGAAATGGGGATGTTTTTTCTGCCCAAGCTGCTTTAGATATGTTTGCTAAGACAAATTGTGATGGAGTTTTGGTTTCAAGAGGCACAATGGGCCAACCCTGGATCGTTGAAGATATCGAACGGGCTATGCAAGGTCTGGCGCCTCTTGAAAGGGACACGGAAGAACTTAAAAAAGCTTTACTTGATCATTTGGAGTGTTCGATTCAATTTAAATCTGAGCGGGGCGCCTTAATTGATATGAGAAAAGTATGTTGTTGGTATTTAAAAAACAGTTTTGGAGCTCGTCAATTACGCAGCGCTGCCAGTACAATGGAATCATTGCCCGAGATCAGAACTTTGATAGAGAACTACCATGATTGAGCTTCAAGCTGTGTTTAAAGGTACCGTTCAAGGTGTCGGATTTAGGCGGACAGTATGGCTCCATGCAAACCAAACTCAGATCGTAGGTACAGTCAGAAATTTAGATAACGGTGATGTAGAAATGGTGGCTCTGGGCGAGCGAGAGCAGCTGGAAAGTTTATTAAGCAGTATCTGTGAGCATCCTGGTTCAGCGCGCATTGAGAAGGTCTCAGTAACCTGGGGTGTTTTTCAAAAAAATTTTAATGATTTCCAGATATTAATGTGACTTTGCTATCTTGATCTGTTCCACGAAAATCTGCCGCAACAAAAGACCCCTCCCCAGAATCTAAGACCCTCAAAGAGCGTTATGGCTGGAGGTAGGGCTGCTGCTGTTCCCAGGGCAGTTAGGGCAATGGCTCCTGAATAAGGAAAATGAATACTTCCCTGTAAAGCCAGAGCTCCTGGCACCAGCAAGGCTATCGCCGTTGCTGCAAGAAGGATTTGGAGCTTGTTTTTGTTGTTTGTATTCCTTTCCTCATCGTCAAAAGCTCCTTGGATTGGACGTCTTTTTACTGGATGTGCCATAATTACCTTTTTTATTAGTTATTAATTAAATTTTAAATAATAAAAATTAATTTGTCAATATTTCTTTAAGTTTTTGTTAGTTTTTAAAAAAACAATCCAAATTATTTCTTATTAAGAAATTTTTACAAAACTCTATGTTGTATTGTTTAGAGGAATCGCTCAGAATAAGCTTCACTTCTCTACAATTGCTAAGTAAAAGCGCCTCATAGTAGGGAAGAACTGAGGGGTAAAGCCCTCTTGGTGCTGAAAAATAGGCGTTAGGAAGTTATCTTATGGACGAAGAAGCAAAAATTACCCCCTGGGAAGTCACCTCCACGACGACAATTGATTATTTAAAGCTGATTCACCAGTTTGGTTGTCAGCCCATAGATGGAGCTTTGGTCAGGCGTTTTGAAAAAGTGACAAAGATGAAGGCTCATCCTTGGTTGCGTCGAGGCATTTTCTTTTCTCATAAAGATCTGGACCTGGTTTTAAATGCTTATGAGAAGGGAGAGGAAATTTACCTCTATACAGGCAGGGGGCCTAGTTCAGAGTCTTTGCACCTGGGGCACATGGTGCCATTTATGTTTACAAAGTATCTACAGCATGCATTAGATGCCATTGTTGTCATCCAAATGACCGATGACGAGAAATATTATTTTAAAGAGAATCTCTCCTTAAATGAAGCTAATAGATTAACTAGGGAAAATGCTAAAGATATCATTGCTTGTGGCTTCAACCCAAAAAAAACATGGATTTTTTCTAATCTGGAGACTGTTGGAGGATCTTTTTACCGCAATATCGTACAGATTATGAGGCACACCTCAGGTAATATGATTCATGGTATTTATGGGTTGGACTTGAATAATAGTGTAGGGCAGTTTAGCTGGCCTTGTTTTCAAGCTGCTCCAGCCTTTAGCACTTCTTTTGCTAATGTTTTCGCGCAGCGGCATGTACAATGTCTTGTTCCTATGGCTATTGATCAATACCCCTATTTTCGCATGGCACGTGAAATAGCTCAAAGATTGGGTTTTAAAAAACCTGCAACGATACAGTCTAGATTTTTACCTAGCTTAGAGCATGCTCATGATAAAGCAAGTTCTTCAGGGCAACGAGAAGTGATCTTTATGAGCGATTCTAAAGAAGTAGTATCTAAAAAAATCCGAGAGAAGGCCTTTTCAGGTGGAGGTATGACTAAACAAGAACACATCGAAAAAGGTGCGAATCTGAGTGTTGATGTCAGTTATCACTATTTATTGTACTTCCTGGATAGCGATCAAGAGCTAAAGCACATTGCTCATGAATACAAGGCAGGTAGAATGATGACTTCAGAAGTGAAAAAAAGAGCCACAGAAGTTATTTGGGAAATTTTAAAAGAGCACCAAGAGGCTCGTTCACTTGTCTCAGATGATGTTGTTCAGTTGTTCATGAATCCAGATCGTGAATTTGATCATTCTCGTCATCCTAAAAATCCGGTTGTAGATGACCTAGAAGAGCAACATCTGGGTTTTCATTTTGATCCTTATTTTCGATCAAGTTGTTAAAAATGCGCAAATTTGAATTACAAACACCTTTTGCACCGTGTGGAGATCAGCCCAAGGCGATTTCCAAGCTTGTTGAAGGTGTGCGTAGCGCTAAAAAAGCTCAGGTTTTGTTGGGTATTACGGGATCAGGAAAAACTTTTACTGTTGCCAACGTAATAGCTCAGGTCCAGAAGCCTACACTTGTCTTAGCCCACAATAAAACCCTAGCGGCTCAGCTTTATCAAGAATTTAAGTCTTTTTTCCCTAACAATGCAGTCGAATATTTTGTTTCGTATTACGACTACTACCAACCAGAAGCTTATTTGGCTAGAACAGATACTTACATTGAAAAAGATCTTTCCATTAATGATGAGATTGATCAAATGCGCCTGTCGGCTACACGTTCTTTGTTAGAAAGAGATGATGTGCTGATCGTATCTTCTGTATCTTGTATTTATGGCTTAGGAGTGCCTGAGCATTATGCTAAGATGGTGCTCCCCTTTAAGGTCAATGAGCGTAAACGTAGAGATGAAGTGTTATTGCATCTTATTGAGATGCGATATAAGCGTCATGACTTGGATTTTTATCGAGGAACTTTCCGTGTAAGAGGGGATGTTTTAGAAATTTTTCCTGCTTATGAAGATGATTTGGCTTATAGGGTAGAATTTTTTGATGACGTCATAGAAAGATTAAGTTCAATCGATCCTTTAACAGGCAAAGTTTTGGCTCGTCATGAGAGCTTTCTGCTTTATCCAGGCTCGCACCACGTTACTCCTGAAGAAATTCGAGTTCAAGCTCTTGACACAATTAAACATGAGTTAGCTTTACGTGTAGAGGAATTTGACAGAGAAAATAAACTTTTAGAGAAAGAGCGTATTTTGCAGCGCACCACCTATGACCTAGAAATGATTAAAGAAATGGGGTATTGCAAAGGCATTGAGAATTACTCTAGACATTTCTCAGGACGTGCTCCTGGTCAAAGTCCTCCTACTTTGCTTGATTATTTCCCAGATGACTTTCTAATAGTGATTGATGAATCTCACCAGACAATTCCTCAGCTTCATGCTATGTACAATGGAGACCGGGCTCGTAAGCAAGCTCTTGTCGATTTTGGATTTAGGCTGCCATCAGCCTATGATAATCGCCCTCTTAAATTTGAGGAGTCATATGACTATTTCAAACAGGTCATTTATGTTTCGGCTACGCCAGGTAAGTTTGAAATTCAAGAAGCTCAAGGAGAAATTGTAGAGCAAATAATTCGCCCTACAGGACTTTTGGATCCTCTTATTGAGGTAAGAGCTGCAAAAAATCAAATAGATGATGTTTTAGAGGAGATCCGCGTTCACACTCAAAAGGGAGGTAGGGTCCTTGTTACAACTTTGACTAAAAGATTATCTGAAGATCTTACGCAACATTTGCTGGAGCTCCAAGTTAAAGCCAAATACCTGCATTCAGATATTGATACGTTAGAAAGAGTTAGCATTTTAAGAGATCTTAGAAAAGGCGTCTTTGATGTTTTGGTAGGGATTAACTTGTTAAGAGAAGGATTGGATCTACCAGAGGTTTCTTTGGTGGCTATTTTAGACGCAGATAAACAGGGTTTTTTGCGTAGCACAACGTCGTTGGTTCAGACTTGTGGTCGAGCAGCTCGTAATGCAGAAGGACGTGTGATCATGTATGCTGATCGAATCACAGACTCTATTCAACAAACATTGGATATTACGCAACGACGTAGAGAAATACAAATAGCCTATAACCAGGCGCATCATATCACTCCCAAAACTATTCAACGAGATTTGGGAATTGAAATGGGACTAGGACCTAAAGAAGAAGAACTTATTGAAAAAGAAGATCACCACTATACGCATAAAGAAATCCAAAAAAACATCAAGTTCTATGAAAAACAGATGAAAACGGCGGCGGCAGAATTTCGTTTTGAAGATGCTGCTTGCATGCGAGATATGATGCATCGTTTTCAAAATTTAGAGAAATTTCTAGCTTAAAAAATGTTTTTCTTATTAAGATGAGGTTAAGATTTTTTTCTGGTTTTTATAAAGCTACAACTCCCTCTCCAAAACTACACTGAGTAGTTGGTACGCTCCGTTATATCGGAGCGTACTTGTTTTTAGAAGGTTATTTAACTCCTACCCCTGCGTTGCTTATAAGCACGTGCTTTCAAAGCTCCATCCAGCATCATAAGGATATGACCTAGAAGAGCAGTTCCCCAACCTATAAGATTAGCCTCTAGTCCGAAGTTACCCATTTGTGTTAAAACATAGAGGGTATAAATGCCAAAAGGGTAATTTAAAAACAGGCTGACAAGTAGTCCAGGATTGTATTTTCTTAGTAAAATAGCCACTAAAATATGAGTTGTAGCATTGAACAGTCCGAAGCAAGGTAAAATGACTCCGAAAATTGGATTAACAAGTTGAGCTAGGGCTGCAAAAAGAGGAAAGAAAAACCAAATAGCTGTGGCATTGATCCAGAATACACTCTGATCTGTTAAAGGCATGTCAACGCCTTTAATTTTGAAAATGTTTTCGTTGATAAATCTTTTAAATCCACCTGGGTACGCATGTTCCTCAAATTGATGTACAAGGTAGATAGGAAACTGTATCCAAATAAGAAAAATGGAAAGAGACAGAACGGAAAACGAGCAGGCTAAAATTAAAGTAGAAAAAATTGCGATGGGCAAACACATGAATGCCCAATGTTTGTATAAATAAGAGAACATTCTTACCCCTTTTTTGGATGATTTTACGTATAAAAATGAAAAGGGTTCTTGTCAATTATCCATTAGAGTTCTTCTGAAACCTAAATTTTAATTGTCATATCAGCTATTCTATCCCATCATAAATGAGGTGATATGAGATTTGAGAACATTAAAAACCTGAAACCAGAAGAATTCCGCCGCTTAACTGGCGTTAAATCAGAAA